>NZ_JBKFPH010000014.1:0-118854 GCF_046567715.1 Salmonella sp. 741265116_PST
CTCCGGTTTTTGCGCGCTGTCCGTGTCCAAACTGGCTGCGCCAATAACGCCTGGTGGGATAGGATCTTAAAACGATTGTAATGTTTCTGTCGGATAATGATTAGCATCGTCGTACCTATCAACAATAACATTAAGGAACATCGGATGACCCAAAAGCGTACCCTGCTAAGATATGGCATACTCTCGTTGGCGCTGGCCGCGCCATTATCTGCCTGTGCGTTTGACTCTCTTACGGTATTTGGCGATAGCCTTAGCGATACCGGAAATAACGGTCGCTGGACCTGGGATAGTGGTCAAAATAAGCTCTACGACGAACAGTTGGCCGAACGATATGGGCTGGCATTAAGCCCTTCCAGCAATGGCGGTTCTAATTATGCCGCTGGCGGCGCGACGGCGACGCCGGAATTAAACCCACAGGATAATACCGCGGATCAGGTACGGCAGTGGCTTGCCAAAACGGGGGGGAAAGCCGACCACAACGGTTTGTATATTCACTGGGTTGGCGGAAACGATCTGGCGGCGGCCATCGCGCAACCAACCATGGCACAGCAAATAGCCGGTAATAGCGCCACTAACGCGGCGGCGCAGGTAGGGCTGTTACTGGATGCCGGCGCCGGGCTGGTCGTGGTGCCAAACGTACCGAATATTAGTGCGACGCCAATGCTTCTGGAGGCGGTAATCACCGCCGGGCTGGGCGCAGCGGCGCCCCCGGCGCTAAAAGCGGCGTTAGAGGCGCTGGCGGAGGGAGCTACGTCCGATCTCGCCAGTCGGCAACAGGCGATCCGCAAGGCGTTGCTGGCGGCGGCTGCAACGGTAAGCAGCAATCCGTTTATTCAGCAACTGCTCGTTGAGCAACTGCTGGCGGGCTATGAAAAGGCGGCAGGGCAGGCGTCAGCTCTGACCGATTATTATAATCAGATGGAAGAGAAGGGGCTGGAGCAACACGGCGGCAATATAGCCCGTGCCGATATCAACGGCCTCTTTAAGGAAATTCTTGCCCACCCGCAGGAGTTTGGTCTGACAAATACCGTAGGTATGGCCTGCCCGCCGGGCGTATCCGCTTCGGCGTGCTCCTCGGCAATGCCTGGATTTAATGCGTCACAGGACTATCTGTTTGCCGATCATTTACATCCCGGTCCGCAGGTCCATACCATCATTGCGCAATATATCCAGTCGATCATTGCCGCGCCGGTACAGGCGACATACCTGAACCAAAGCGTTCAGTCGATGGTGCGCGGCAGTCGTGACACGCTTGACAGCCGTTATCAGCAGCTTCGCCAGGGGGAAAATCCTGTTGGTTCACTGGGCATGTTCGGCGGATACAGCGGCGGATATCAACGTTATGATAATAATGAGGCCGACGGGAACGGTAATCATAATAATCTGACGGTTGGCGTCGATTATCAGCTTAACGAGCAGGTACTGCTGGGAGGGCTGGTAGCTGGTTCTCTGGATAAGCAACATCCTGACGATAATTATCGTTATGACGCCCGTGGTTTTCAGGCCGCCGTATTCAGCCATTTGCGCGCCGGTCAGGCGTGGCTGGATAGCGATTTACACTATCTGTCCGCTAAATTCAGTAACATTCAGCGCAGTATAACGCTCGGTGCGCTAAGACGGGTGGAAGAGGGCGAAACCAACGGTCAGCTGTGGGGCGCGAGGTTAACCAGCGGTTATGATTTTGTCATGATGCCGTGGTTAACGACCGGACCGATGCTGCAATATGCATGGGATTACAGCCACGTTAATGGCTATAGCGAGAAGCTCAATACCAGTACATCAATGCGTTTTGGTGACCAAAACGCTCATTCGCAGGTGGGTAGCGCTGGTTGGCGTCTGGATCTTCGCCACAGCATCATTCACTCCTGGGCGCAGATTAATTATCGCCGTCAGTTTGGCGATGATACGTATGTGGCGAACGGTGGCCTTAAATCGACCGCGCTGACGTTTAGCCGCGACGGAAAAGCGCAGGATAAAAACTGGGTTGATATCGCGATTGGCGCAGATTTTCCGCTGTCGGCAACGGTGTCCGCTTTCGCCGGGCTGGCGCAAACGGCAGGGTTAAGCGATGGCAATCAAACCCGTTATAACGTTGGGTTTAGCGCCCGATTTTGATGACACGCCAGGGAGGGCCAACCCCGTTCGTTCGTGACACGATGAGCCGAAAGTGCAACGGTAAGTTTTATAAAAAGTAAGTATTTTCAAAAATGTGGGTGAAGCCTGTGACGCCGTTTGTAAATTATCGTATAAGCGGAATTTACGTTTTTGGCGGGGCGCAGGTATGAATAAAGAGTCCATATTTCGTCAGTTGGAGCTACGGCTGGCCGGATGTTCACTAACAGCCGACGCGTTAGGCGGGTTTAGCGCAATGGCGATTGCCGACAGTCTCAGGCAAAAACGCAGCATTATTAGTCACCATCTTAATAACTTGCATCGTGAGCAGCGGGTGGTCAAAGTGAATAGCCGCCCGGTGCTGTTCCTGCCCGTCGAGGCGCTACGTCGTCACCACCGGCTGGCGGTTCGACAGGGGGATTACGCGTCCATTCAGGCGCTGTGCGCGGAGCGGCAGGACAGTCTGGAGCTGCTCATTGGCGCGCAGGGCAGCTTGCAGGAGTCACTGCGTCAGTGTAAGGCGGCGATCAGTTATCCCGGCGCGGGCTTGCCTTTGCTGCTGCGCGGCCCGACGGGGACAGGAAAAAGTTTTTTGGCGCGTCAGCTTTGGCAGTACGCCATCGAGCAGGGCATTTTGCCCCCGGAGGCGCCCTTTACCGTGTTTAACTGCGCCGAATACGCTAATAACCCGGAATTGCTGACGTCAAAATTATTTGGTCATGCCAAAGGTGCGTTTACCGGCGCAGACAGAGCGGTATCCGGGTTAATTGAGACCAGTAATGGCGGCGTATTGTTTATCGATGAAGTGCACCGTTTACCGCCGGAAGGGCAGGAAAAACTGTTCCATTTTATGGATAACGGCACCTGGCGTCGCTTAGGCGAAAGCAGCGATGAACGCAGCGCCACGGTACGCCTGATATTCGCCTCTACCGAAGATCTGGAAAAGCACTTTCTGGCGACATTTATTCGCCGGATACCGGTCATTGTCAAAATTCTGCCTATCGCTGAACGCGGACAGTATGAGCGGCTGGCGTTTATTCACCATTTTTTCCGTCGCGAGGCGCAGCGTCTTCATCACGATTTGTCGCTGGATGGTGAAATTATCAGCCAACTGATGCAGGAGACCCTGGAAGGGAATGTCGGCGGCCTGGAAAATCTCATTCGTAATATTTGCGCCAGCGCCTGGACTTTCGGCCAGCGTGACGATGGGGTACTGGAGGTAAAAGCCGGGCAATTGCCGGATCGTCTGCTGATGGAGGTGCCCTTTACCGTTCCGCAGACGGCGGAACGCGTCATGATTTATCGCGAAGGTGGCGTTTTTCCGCGAGTTTCCGGTCAGCATCAGGAATATTTACGGTTGACGGAAAACATTTGCGGCCTGTGCGAAGAGCTGGCGCAGGAGAATATTACCGCACGGACGTTTGACAAGCTGGTCTATCAAAATCTCACGTTATATCTCGATGCCTTAATGAATAAAGAGAGCCCTCGCGCTCGTCAGGACAAGCGTCTGCGTTTTATCGAAGATGTCGGGAAAGCGATCGCTGCACATTACGATCTCGAACTGAATGCGGAATTCGCTTATCTCACCGGACGTTACCTTACCAGCCTGCCGTTAACGCCGGTGGAGGCGTCGCCATCGGTTCGCCATGTGATGCTGCGCTGGCTGGAGGAGGCGCCGGGGCTGGCGCAGCGTGTGGCGCAAAAACTGCTGGACGTGGTAAATAATAAATATGATTTGTTGATCGACACGCTCGACAGACTGGTCGTAGCGGCCATCGTCAGTAATGCCATTGACGCCACCAGCGGCGGTAAGGTAAAAGCGCTGATCATCGCGCATGGTTATTCGACCGCCAGCAGCATTGCAGGCGTGGCGAACCGTCTGATTGGCGAAAAGATTTATCATGCGATGGATATGCCGATGGAGGTCGCGTTTAGCGATGTCAGCCGGGCCATTGTCGATTATCTCCAGCATACGGATACCCGCGCAGGCGTCATGGTGCTGATCGATATGGGATACACCAAAGAGATCGCCGATGCGCTTTTGAGCGTAATTCATGGCCCGCTGGTGGTGGTCGATAACGTTACGACGCGTCTGGCGCTGAACGTGGCCAGTGAGATCGCGCTGCAAAAAAATATCGAACAGATCGCCGAAGAGATCGTCCCGTTAAATCAGTCGCGCTGGGATGTCTTCTGGCCCGCGCAGAAAAAAGCGCGCGCGCTGCTGGTGACCTGTATTACCGGCATCGGGACGGCGTTTAAATTTAAAAATTTGATGGAAAAAAGTCAGTTGACCGACTTTGATATTAATATTATCGCCTGTGAATATACCCGCCTGAAAAACAGCCGGATGGCGGCCTCGTTGCTGAATCAGTATGAAGTGATTGCGGTTGTCGGCACCATTGACCCACAGCTGGCGGGCGTTCCCTGGGTGGGGATTGAAGAGCTGCTTGGCGAGCAGGGGTATGCGCATTTAAGTCAGTTATTAAGCGGTTATCTTAACGATAAACAAATTGCGTTAATTAATAAAAATATGGTTCGCGAATTTTCGTTGCATAATGTGGTTAATTCGCTGACCATTCTCAATGCCAATAAGACGATAGGGCATATCGAAACGATTATTGCCGAATGGCAAAATACGCTGGGTTTCAGCTTTAATAATAATTTGATTATTAGTTTATATGTTCATTTGAGCTGTATGATTGAGCGGCTGGTCATGCGCAATGAAATTACCCACTATAAAAACATGACGGAATTTAACGAGCGGCATGGTGAATTTATCGCGATGGTAAATCATTCGTTTCAGCGGTTGAAAATTCTTTATAACGTGGCGCTGCCGGTAGCAGAAATTGGCTATATCCACGATATTTTCGAATTACGGATAGAGGATTTTCGCTGGTAGCCGTGGTAGTTCAGGGAAAAAGGGGCGCTAGCGCCCCGCAGAAGAAAGGCCTGATGGCGCTACGCTTATCAGGTCTACAGATCGCTTTGTAGGCTGGATAAAGCGAAGCCGCCATCCGGCATAACTATTAATATTCAACTTTCCACATATACCGGCGGGTGGTCAGTGGGTGATTACGGGCTGTCGCCAGAGCGAGGTTATAAACGTCCAGCACACAGTTGTGCAACAGGCCGCAGAAGTATTCACCAACGTCGGTGGACAGATCCTGAACGCCGAGTTTATCCGCATCGATCAACTGCAGTTTTCCCTGATAGCGTTCAATAAAGCGAATCGCGCGCTCGTCCAGCGGGCGAGTGCGACCACTGCTTTGCAGCAATATAAACGGCGTGCCCGGCTCGGTGATTTCGAACGGTCCGTGGAAATACTCTCCGCTATGTATGCTGGCGGAGTTGATCCACTGCATTTCCAGCAGAATACAGATAGACTCCTGATGCGCGGCGCCGAAAGAGGGGCCGCTGCCTATCATATAGACCACCTTCTCATCCTTCCATTCGGCGGCGAAACGTTGAGCATCTTCTTGTACCTGCCGTTGGGCGCCGTGAACAACGTCGCTAAAGCGCCCAAACGCGCTGACTAACTCATCGTATTTCGCATAGCCATCTGTTTGGGCGAGAATTTCCAGCGCCAGCCACAGGCTGTATGCGGCTTTTTGTTGTGCAGGGTCGACCGTTTCCGGATAACGCGCCCACTGATATTCAATGATGTAGTCGCTGTATTCGCACAATGGCGTCTCAGGTTGGTAAACCAGACCGATGGTCGCCGCCCCTTTTTCACGCGCCACGCGGGCGGCTGCGACGGTTTCCGCCGTATTGCCCTGCTGCGAGGCGAGAATAACGACGCTATTTTTTCCTAATGCTTTTGGCGTGGTGTGGACAAATTCATTACTGGTGATATAACCGACAGCCAGTTTTGACGCTTCACAGTCCAGAAAGTATTTCCCTGGCCAGAAGCCGGTTAATGAACCGCCGCAGCCGACAAACCAGACGCGTTCAATGTTTTGTTTACCTAAAATATCGCTAATAATACGGTGGGCATTTTCATGAGCAACAGACATATTTATCTCCTTAGCGTGTAGCGCGTCCTCCGCAACAGCGCGGATAATAACGAGCATTAATAAAAATTAAATTTCTTGCTTACTTTTCATTTTTTGATGGAATTGCGGATCTTTGGGTATCGCCGGATTAATGCCTTTTTGTGGGGGTAATATCGCACATAGCATTTGTAGCGGAATGATATATTCAAAGACGGCGAAGTCCTCATCATTGACAAACGGGAAATTCAGATTCAGACCATTATTTTCTACCTGCGGGCCGATGCGGTAAATAGACGGCGTCCACTCACCGAGTATTTGCGCCAGCCGATCCTGACGCGCGTCAGGCTGCGGGTCGAGCATAATGAGTGCGGATTGCGCATTAAAGGCATTGTAAATACCGTGAATAAACTCCTCGAATTCGTAGCCCGACACCGGGCAGCGCAACGTCTCCAGCATCTTGAGCGCACCCTCCTGCACCGTACCGAACAGCGTTACCGGGCCGGTCAGACGAATATCTGCGCTATCGCGCAGCGCCAGCGCATTGGTTTGCGTCCACGCCTGCGAGGCGGTAATCAGCGCGGGCAGGTGGTTAAAGGTCTTTTCCATCCGCAGCAGCAGTGACCGGTGCTGTTCGCCGTCCAGCCGCTGTTGCTGCCCGGCGACGGCGAGCGCCAGCAGCATCAAATTGAGAACCGTGCAGTGATAGCCTTTTGTTTTCGCGCCAGCGGTTTCTTCGCCGCAGGGAACGGTAAGGATATAATCCGCCGCCCGGTCGATAGTCGCAGGCGTCACGCCAGCCATTGAGGCGGTGATATGACCAATATCGCGGGCGCGCTCCATCGCCGCCAGTGTTGAGAGGCTGCCGCCGCCCTGGGAGATGCCGACAACCAGCGCCTTGCCGCTGCGGGCAAGCGTCTCGTCGTCAAGCATAAACGGCCAGCAGACATCCACCGGCAATGCGCACCAGCGCTGCATAAACGCGCGAGCGGTCAGCGCGCCGTGGTATGACGTGCCGGAGCCTGTCAGAATAATGCGGGTGACGCTGCGTTCCGTTAGCGCCTGCGCCGCGCGCCAGAGATCTTCCCGCGTCTGCGTCAGCATCTCCAGCAGGCGAAGGGGCGTCTCGTTCATATAGTCTTCTACTTGCATAGTGTTACCTCTCGTCAAAGCAGGCCCAGCGCGCTGGCAAGAAGCCCAAACGCGACGGTGCCTAACAGGATCCAGTTAATGTTCACGCCCTTACGGATAAGTTTGTACATGCCAAGCGTGAAGAGCAGCGGCAGCAGGGAAGGGAGGATTTTGTCAATAAAATCCTGCACTTTCATGGTAGTCTGCCCGGCGGTAAAGCTCAGCGGGGTTGTAATGTCGATCATGCTGGCGGTCATGGCACCGACGACCATCAACCCGACGATTGACGCGATATAAGTTACCCTGTCCATCAGCCCGCTTTGCCAGAGGCGCATCAGCCAGGTGGTCCCCGCCCGGTAGCCCAGTTTGAGGGCGTACCAGCGGCAGAGGATGTGCGGAATGTTATAGACCAGTAGGGCGAGAATCGGCCCCAGAATGCTGCCCTGCTGGGCAAAGTAGATCCCCATCCCGGCGGCGATAACTTTCAGCGATCCCCAAAAGATGGAATCGCCGATCCCGGCCAGCGGCCCCATCAGGCTGGTTTTAACGGCATTGATCGACTCTTCGTTAAAGTCCGGGTTGCGTTGATTTTCCTCCTCCATCGCAATCGACAGGCCAAAGACAAACGTTGACAGATGCGGCGTGGTATTAAACAGCACCAGATGGCGCTGTAAGGCGCGCCCCAGTTCGGCGGGGTCCTGGTAGATACGCTTCAGCGCTGGCGACATAGCGAAGGCATAGCCCATATGCTGCTGGCGTTCATAGTTCCACGATCCTTGCAACGTAAAGGATCGCCAGAACACGCTGCGTAAATCGCGGGCGGTGATGCGGCTTTCGCTTTGCGAGTGAGCCTGTGCGTCGTCGATCAGGGTCTGCGTCACTTCACTCATGATTAGCCCTCCTGTTGGGATGTGTTAAGAAACTGGCTGATAATGAAAGCCAGCACCACGGCAAACAGCGCGATGGCGATGATGTCCAGTTTGGTATATGCGGCGATCAGAAAGCCCAGCCCAAGGTAAGGCATTAATTTGCTGCTAAGCATCATGCTGATCAGCAACGCGAAACCCAGCGCCGGCAAAATCTTACTGGCGACAACCAGGCCATTGGTAATAAAGGCGGGAATGGCGTCGAGGAACCAGGTGACGGCGGCAGAACCGAGCAAAATGGCGAAAAAGACCGGCAGAAAACCGCTTAGAAAATAGAGCAGCGTTGGGCCTCCCAGATGCATAACGGCAACCATCCGGGTATTACCCTGCGCCGCATAACGATCGGCCATGTGGCCAAAGCGGGCGTTAACCACGCGCACCAGGACGCCGAGGGTTTGCGCCAGCATAGAGATAGGAATCGCGATGGTCAGCGCCGCTTCGGGCCCGCGCCCGGACATAATAGAAAACGCGGTCGCCAGTACCGAACCGGTGACGACATCAGGCGGTACCGCGGCGCCGATAGCGACATTACCTAAAAAGATCAGTTCCAGCGTCGCGCCGATCAGAATGCCTTCGTGTAAATTGCCGCAGACCAGACCGGTGAGGGCGCACATCACCAGCGGACGGTCAATCATCGACACGCCGAGTAAACGCCCGTCAAGAATGCCCAGTGCGGCAATCAGGCCGAGCAGCGTTGCGGTGAGCAACATAGTGACCTCCGGGTTCAGAGTTTATCGTTAAGCAATTCGGCGGAATGGGCCGGAACCTGGCGCATTTCCAGACGGATACCTTTGGCTTTTAGCGCCTGGCTATCGGCAATCTCCTGCTCGGTCAGGTATATGGCTTTGCCGAACTGCTGCGCGCCCTCTTTTTGCGCGATACCGCCGTAGTTGATAACGCTAATCCCTGGCACTTTCTCGACGAAGGCGAGGGTTTCGGCAGTATTTCCCAGCACCACCATCACTTTTTTGTGATCCAGCTTGCCGCTGGCGAGTTTTTCCGCCGCCTGTTCCACCGTGATAATGTCCAGCGACACGCCAGCGGGTTTTGCCAGACTTAATGACATAGAGACAAACGCGTCGCCGGCGGCGTTGGCGTTAGCGACGATGATATGGTCGATATCCAGCGCCCGGGTCCAGGCGAAGACCACCTGGCCGTGCAGCAGGCGGTAATCAATGCGCACTAATTTGATCATGGGATTCTCCCTGTAGGTCAGCGGATGGTTGTGTTATTAGCGTGTTGATAAAGACAATGGATTCACGCGCCGCATTGGTGGCGTAGGTAATGGCCGCGTCTGTGCTTTCTTCTTCACAGAGTAAAAACTCCAGTAGCAGGGTCATGTTGACGCCAGCCACCACAAAAACGTGACGGTGACGCATCAGCACTTTCGCGGCGCTATTGTTGATGCTGCCGCCGAGCAGATCGGTAAACACCACCACTTCTTCGCCGTTGGCCTGCGCGATCAGATTTTCGAGGGTTTGTTCAAGCTGCTCCGTGGTGACAATATCGCCATCGTAGGCGCAAACCGGTGTCACGCCGTGTTCGTCGCCAATCAGCAGCGATAGACTGTTAATAAGTCCGCGGGCAAAAGGGCCATGGCTGGCTACATAAACATGTCTCACCTGTTTTCTCCTTCATCCAGATAGGGGGTATCCAGATATGGCAAACGGCGTGCCAGTTTTAAATATTATTTATTTTCAATATGTTGAGAGAGGAAGTTAACACTAGCGATGTAAAACCTGGCACTTCGCGCCATTGATCATTGGGGAACCTGGCAGAAAGGTGAAAAAAGCCGGACGGGCGTCCGGCTTAGGCAGAGGTTTAGATTTCCGTCAGTGTGGTTTCAAGCGGCAGACGTGATTTCGGCAGCCCGGCGTTGAAGTCCTCGACGCTATGATGGCCGACCGGCACCACGACCAGGCTGGTATAGCCTTTTTCTTTCAGACCAAATTCAGCGTCGAGCACCTCGGCGTCGAAACCTTCAATGGGGACGGCGTCGAGACCCATCGCGGCGACGCCCAGCAGAAAGTTGCCGACGTTCAGATAGACCTGTTTCGCCATCCACTGGTGGTCATCTTTCAGCGAGACGCGGTGCATATCGGCGAAAAAGCGGCGACCTTTATCATTTGCCGCTTTAGCTTCCGGCGTAGCGAAACGGCCATCGGCTTCTTCCTGATCGACGACGCGCTCAAGCCATGCGTCATCCATTGCGGTTTTTGCGCAGAACACGACGACATGGGAGGCGTCCAGCATTTTGCGTTCGTTGAACGTGTAGTTTCCGGCTGCGGATTTTGCTACGCGCGCTTTGCCCTCTTCCGTACTGGCGACAATAAAGTGCCACGGCTGGGAATTGGTGCTGGAGGGGCTGTACTGTAGTAGTGTTTTTATTTTATCCGCTTCTTCGGCGGTCAGTTTTTTGCTGGGATCGAACGCCTTAGTGGAGTAGCGCTGTAAGGCGACAGAAACGATATCCATAAATGCTCCTGGTTGGTTTAGTACCCTTTTGTATCAGCAGGGTACCGGGTTATCGGTAAAAAGATAAGGGAGGAAAATGCGGAAACGGTTATTGCATCAGCGCGGCCGCAGGCGCAGTTGCTCTCTTTTAGGCAGCCCGTCTACGACCAGATTCCATGAGTCATTTATCAAATCGTTGAGTAGCGAGACGGTGATATCCTCGCCCGCATAGACTGAAATCCAGTGTTTCTTATTCATGTGATAGCCAGGCGCAATGCTGGGGTAAATTTGTTGATTTACCAGGGATTTTTGGGGATCCGACTTCAGGTTCACCACAGGGCGGCAGTGATGTTCAGTGAACAGCATGAATATTTTGCCGCCGACTTTAAACACATCGTACTGTGGGCCGAAAGGCCAGCAGTGTTCGGTAAAAGGCAGTTCCAGCGCAAAGCGTTTTGCCCAGGCGTGCAGTGTTTGACCGTCCATTATTGCTCCTCGCGAGTCAGCGCGCGCCACATGGCTTCGAATCCCAGCGCAATATATTCGCCAGCGCGAGCGGGATCGCGCGCGGCGAAATCCATTGTTGTTTCAGCCAGCGCCAGAAAAAGGCCGTCGCCGAAGGCGCGGTACTCATCCGACATAAACACCATCAAAACGGAACGATGACATAAATCGCGCAATTCGGGGAACATATCGTCGGCCCGTTGTTCCGTCTCTTTGGTGAGCTTTTCGCTGACGGCCAGTTGGCGGATCGCCCGATGGCGCGCGGGATGGTTCAGACCCCAACTGATATAACTGTTCCAGATAAAACGGGTCATCATTTTGGCATCGGTAATGGATCGATCCAGCTCCATTATCATTGACTGGCAGAGATCCTGCTTTAAATGCAAATACAACGTGTTAATCAGCTCATCTTTGGTCGCGAAATAGCGAAACAATGTTCCTTCTGCAACACCTGCGTTACGCGCAATCACCGCCGTTGAGGCGGCGATACCGGATTGCGCTATCGCCTGGGTTGCCGCTTCCAGTAATGCTTGTTTTTTGTCTTCACTCTTCGGACGAGCCACTACACGTTACCCTTATGTCTGGAAAAACATGATTGAATCATGCCCGTTGTCGCGTCGCAACGGTGAATGTCAACCTTTGAAAAGTACCTTGACGGCGTATCTTTGCTTTCTATAATGAGTGCTTACTCACTCATAATCAAGGGCTGCCGCATGAAGTGGTAGAAAAGCATATTGCAGGCCATGCGATAAGCCGTCTCACAATTTGTGTGGTTATTACTATGCTTATTGCTGTTGCCGTAAATGTGCGGTGCGGGAGCCGCTGACGAGTTTGATAGAGGGGAGAGCACGATGACCATTTCCGCTCAGGTTATCGACACGATTGTCGAGTGGATTGATGATAATTTGAATCAGCCGTTACGTATTGATGATATTGCCCGTCATGCGGGGTATTCCAAGTGGCACCTGCAGCGCCTTTTTATGCAGTACAAAGGGGAGAGTCTGGGGCGCTACGTGCGTGAACGGAAGCTAAAACTGGCGGCGCGCGACCTGCTCGACACCGACCAGAAGGTGTATGATATTTGTCTCAAGTATGGTTTTGATTCGCAGCAAACCTTTACGCGCATTTTTACCCGCACGTTCAACCTGCCGCCAGGCGCTTATCGTAAAGAAAAGCATGGCCGTACGCATTGAAATGTTTAATCGGCCAGCGAAAACCAGCGCCGCCAGATAAAGCGAATAACATAATATTCCAGCGCGCCGAGCAACAGAAACCATAAACAAAACAACAAAGTATAAAGCTGGTTGAGATCCATAAGATGAAAGATCCCGACCAGTTTTTGCGCCAGCGCAAGGCCGAGCGAAGGGGCGGGCAGTAGCAGGCTGGACAGCAACGCCATCAGCAAAATACCGGCAGCGGTCATCAATGATTCAAGCGGGTGTTTCATGGCTTTGTTAAACGTAAGTTAAAACGCCATTGTCCGGGATATCGCCTGGTAAGGCAAATATGCTGTCTATTGTCCCGCCCAGATTTCACAATGTTTTTGTACCAGGCCTATCAGCGATCCGCCGTCGGCAATAAACTCCCGCATATATTGCGCTTCGTTACCGCCTTTTTTCACCTGCAGACGTAGTGCGTCAATGGCGCTGTCGGCGCCCAGCTTGTGCGCTGAGGGGGTAACGTTGTCCAGCAGACGCAGCGTATCATCTGCCAGGCGACGGCGGTCGCCGGTATAGGCATCGGTTAGCACGCCCTCCAGACCATAGCGGCAAGCCTGAAAACGGTTGAATTTATATAACAGATAGTCTTGTTCCTGCGGTTTAAAGGGACGCTCGGTCAGCAGCCAGTGCGCGGTCGCCTGAATCAACCCTGCCATATTGATGGCATGATCAAGGGTGAGCGGCGTATCCATCACCCGAACTTCTACCGTGCCAAAGGCCGGGCTGGGGCGGATATCCCAGTGCAAATCTTTGATGCTGTCGATCATCGTGGTGTAAGACAGACGACGAAATAGTCCGGCAAACTCTTGCCAGTTACTGACCCACGGCATGGGGCCGTTATCGGGAAAAGCGGAAAAAATATTCAGGCGCGCGCAGGCAAAACGGGTGTCAGATCCTTGCATATAGGGGGACGCGGCGGAGAGCGCAATAAAGTGCGGCACAAAATGCGACAGCCCGTGTAAAAGATAAATCGCATCGTCGCCATTCGCGCAGCCGACGTGGACATGCTGCCCGAAAACCGTCGCCTGTTGAATTAAGTAGCCGAAATTTTCCAGCGTGCGTTGATAGCGCTCATTATCACAGACCTCCTGACGCTGCCATTTTTGAAACGGGTGCGTACCGCCGCCGCAAATGCCGAGATGGTGTTCCGACGCCGCCTGTAAAATAACGTGCTGCATGGCAGAAAGTTGGGCCGCCGCCTGGTCAATATCGCGGCAGACGCCCGTGGCCATCTCCAGCATACTTTCGGTGATATCGTGCTTAATTTCTCCCGCAGTAAGTTGGGGCTTAACGGTGTCGATCAGCGTAGAAGAGTCCTGGCTTAAATCGTAGCCAGGTGGATTGATCACCTGCATCTCCAGCTCAATACCAAGCGTATAAGGTTCAGAAACGTGAAAATCATTCAGCGCCATAGCGATCTCATTTATCGGGGGATTGCGCTAAGTATAGAAGCGGGAGCGCTCCTGTCGTGGGGAAAGCGCGTTATTGCAGAAACAAGAGTAATAACGCTATTGCCACGTTGAAACCATTCTGTACGGACGGTACGTTCAGCCATCGTGGCGGCAAAGGCTGGCAGCAGATGTAACGAGATGTGCGTGGCGGTAAGCGAGGTAACTTTTGCGCTATTGAATCCCGGGAGCGTGACGCGGTCTGAAAAGGCTTTATAAACGCTCTCTTTGGCAGAGAAAGCCAGCGTCAGGGCAAGCGGAAAAGGGAGCGAGCTCGCCTGGAGAATTTGGCGCTCATCGCTATCAATAATGGACGGCGCCAGCTCTGTCGCCGTGTGCTGACTCATGATTTTTTCTATATCAATGCCGACACGTTGTCGGGATATGACGGCCAGCGCCGTTGTCGCACAGTGGCTGATGCTGCCAAATAGGCCGTCCGGCCATAGCGGCTGTCGCTTCTCGCCAATACCGGGCACTGTCCTGACGCCCACCTCGCGTAGCGCATGAACGGCGGCGATGCGGCCTGCCAGATGTTCAGCTTTACGCTTGCGTCCGGCAAACCGGAGCCGATCGTGATGAGGCAGCCATAGCAGGTCGTGTTCGTGAAAGCTGCTCACATCAAAGTCGACGATATGCAGCCTGTGTCCGGCAAAGGGAAGGGGAAAATGAGATGTCCGCATCGTTTTTTGCTAGTTCCCTCCCCGAACGAGGGAGGGAAGTTTTCCATCAGAAATGGGTATTAATGCTCATATACCACGTACGTCCTGGTTCGTTATAGGTGTACGCGCCAGCGCCCGCCATATAGGCGCCAGTTTGAGTATCCCTGACGGTTTGCGCGTTACCTTCACGCCACAGACGTTTGTCAAAGAGGTTATCCACGCCACCGGTCAGGCTGACATTTTTGGTCACGTCCCAGGTCGCGCTCAGGCCAACAATACTGTATGGGCTGACCGCTTGCTTATCTGTTCCGGTAACGGGATTACCCTGATAATCATATTTCTTCGGCTCTTGTTTGCCGTACCAGGTGAAGGTCGATTGCAGAGAAACGTCCTGACGTACCTGCCAGCTCAGGGTTGAGTTAAGCGTGTACTGTGGAATAATCGACAGGCGTTCGCCGGTCTCTTTGTTTTTGCTCTGCAGCATATACGTAACGTTATTCGTCCAGTTGACGGTGTCGCTAACCGGTACGTTTAACGTGCCTTCCAGACCTTCAACGACCGCTTTCGGCACGTTCTCCCACTGATAAACATCCGTTTTGCCGTTGTTGATACGCTGCAACGGCACCGTACCCGCTTCAATCTTATTGCGGTAATCATTGTGGAACCAGGTGATGCCGGCCAGCCAGCCATCGCGTTTAAATTCCAGACCGATCTCTTTATTGATGCTGGTTTCGGCTTTCAGATCATCGTTACCCATCATATAGCAGCCGATGCCGGTACCCGCGCCAGTCGCGTAGCAACCCTGACCTTTACTGTACAAAATATAGTTTGGGTTAGTCTGGTACAGACTCGGGGCTTTATAAGCGCGGGCGATTCCCATTTTCAGGGTAAAGTCATCCCCCAGACCTTGCGACAGGTTCAGCGATGGGCTCCAGTTATCCCCCACAATACTGTGATGATCGAAACGTAGCCCCGGCGTCAGCATGGTGCTGTCGGTCAGTTCCATGTTGTTTTCAGCAAACAGAGAGAAAATTTCCGCTTTTGAATAGGGGCTACGATTGGTACTGCTGTAACCCGGGATATTTCCCCCCATAAAGGTTTGCGAGTTGGAGAGCTCGTCTTTCATACGCTGTTGGGCCCATTCGGTACCCAGCGTCAGGTTTTGATTGACCAGCAGATCGAAAGGAAGGCTCACTTCGCTGTGTAGGGTGACGTCATTCAAATCGGCATCGGCATATTTTTGCGATGCTTTGGGATCGAAAATCCCTTCGGTGCCGCCTGCCAGGCCTTCCGGCATCCGGGAGTTACGGGTATGTTCGTATTGCACCCAGTTACTGGTGGTTACGCCATTATCCCAGCCGCCGTTCCAGGTCAGAGAGTAGTTCTGCCGATAGAGGCGGTTCGTCTCTTTTCCGTAATTATCTTTCACCAGTTGGTTCGTATTGGTGTTCTGAGTATCACCGGCATAGAGGTTGCCCTGGCGACTGTAACCGGCCTCCAGCTCCAGAGACTGAAGCGGAGCAAAATCCCAACGAACCACACCGTTGATATCTTTGTTAATGACCCCCTCGCGTCCTGCCGGTAGCGTGTCGGCGTAACTCCCGGTACGTTCAGACTGATGCCCCTGGTTAATATTACGCGCATCCGCCTGCGTTTTGTCGAGGTTGCCATACAGACGGAAGCTGAAATCCCCGCCCAGCGGGCCGTTCAGGCTAAAGTTAGTGCGTTTGGTCGCGCCTTCGTCTTTATGTTCCGGCGCGTTGAAATAGGTATTCCAGGAACCGTGCCACTCGCTACCGCCTTTTTTGGTAATGATATTGACCACACCACCCGCCGCGCCGTTACCGTAGCGTGCGGCGGCAGGGCCACGCAGCACTTCAATGCGTTCGATCATCTCCGGCGGCACCCACGCGGTATCGCCGCGGGTATCGCGTTCGCCGCGCCAGCCCAGGCGCACCGAGTTACGGCTGGTGACGGGTTTACCGTCTATCAGGATGAGGGTGTTTTCCGGCCCCATGCCGCGAATATCGATTTGGCGGTTATTCCCGCGCTGACCGCTGGTGGAGTTGCCGGTCAGGTTCACGCCCGGCATGGTGCGGATGATTTCTGACACGTCGCGCGCGGGCGGATTTTTGCGGATTTCATCGGCGGTGATGGTGGATACGCCTGGCGCCTGTAGGTTTTGCTGGGCAGCGGTCACCACGATGGTGTCTTCATTGGTGAGCGCAGCGCTATCGGTTTTTTCTTCCGCCATCACGGGCAGAGCGGCCCCGTAAATCCCTAAATTGACCAGTAAGGTCAGGGAATGAATCTTCTTGTTCATTGTATATCCTGCTTTTCTTTAGCCACATAAGCCAAAGCGCCCGTCAAAGGCATTGGCCGGGTGGTGAAATTGTGTTCGCGCGTCCCATAGCGCGACAATACGCTATTGCAAATGCAAATAGTTATCAATAATATTATCAATATATTTCACCTTTTATATACAAAATTCATAATAAACACAGGGTTATAATGAAAGAGGCGCTGGCAACGGGAAGTGAGGCCTGGTGGAGGACGAAAACCGGGCCGGAATGGATACGGGAAAAAGACGGAAATTATCGGGTCACTTTTTGGTGGCGCGACCCGCAGGGAAACGAAACACACTCCCCGATACGGCGTGTCTGGGTCTACATCACTGGCGTAACCGATCATCATCAAAACGCGCAGCCTCAGACGATGGCGCGTATTGCCGGAACGGATGTCTGGCGCTGGAGCACGGCGCTTAGCGCTAACTGGCGCGGCAGCTACTGTTTTATTCCTACCGAGCGAGATGACGTTTTTGCCGCTTTTGCGCCGGGCGAAACGCCCGATCGGAACGCACTGCGTGAAGGCTGGCGACAGCTATTACCGCAGGCGATTGCCGACCCGCTTAATTCGCAAAGCTGGCGGGGAGGACGTGGTCATGCGGTTTCAGCGCTGGAAATGCCGGATGCGCCCCTCCAGCCGGGGTGGGATCGTCCTGAAACGCCGTACTCGCCGCCTTTGATGATGCAGTGGCATAGCGAACGTCTGGGTAACTCCCGCCGCGTATGGATATTGACGACCGGAGACGAGGCGCCGGAGGAAAGACCGTTGGCTATTCTGCTGGACGGTCAATTCTGGGCGGAAAATATGCCCGTCTGGCCCGCGCTCGCCTCGCTGACTCATCAACGCCTGCTTCCTGGTGCCGTCTACCTGCTGATTGACGCGATTGATACTCAACACCGCAGCCAGGAGTTGCCCTGCAATGCCGACTTCTGGCTGGCGGTGCAGCAGGAACTGTTGCCGCAAGTCAGAGCCGTGACGCCTTTTAGCGATGATGCCGGGCGAACGGTGGTCGCTGGACAGAGTTTTGGCGGCCTGTCGGCGCTGTATGCCGGCCTGAACTGGCCGACGCGTTTTGGCTGTGTACTAAGCCAGTCAGGATCGTTCTGGTGGCCTCATCGCATCACCCCGCCGGAGGGGGAAGTCATTACCCGGCTGAAAACCGGCGCATTATGCGCGCGCGGACTGCGTATCGTACTGGAAGCCGGCGTGCGTGAGCCGATCGTGTTTCAGGCAAATCAGGCGCTTTATGCCCAACTGAACACCTCGCAGCAGTCCATTTTCTGGCGTCAGGTTGACGGCGGACACGATGCGCTTTGCTGGCGCGGCGGGCTAACGCAAGGGCTGATGCTGCTTTGGCAGCCGCTTATCGACACGCTTTAACCGGGCACATGTCCATGACAGGAGTTGAGTATGGAATTCAGTAATCCCTTCGATAATCCGCAGGGACAGTTTTACATCCTGCAAAATGCGCAGCGTCAATTCAGCCTTTGGCCAGCGGCATGTGGGCTTCCCGCAGGCTGGGACGTGGTATGCGAACCGCAATCGCAGGACGCGTGCCAGCAGTGGCTTAATACGCGCTGGACAACACTGAATCCGGCGCATTATGCCGATAAGCAGGAGGCGAAATGACGCAGCGTTTACCGTTAGTCGCCGCTCAGCCGGGGATCTGGATGGCGGAAAAACTCTCTGATTTACCCTCAGCCTGGAGCGTGGCGCACTATGTGGAACTGAACGGCGAGCTGGATGCCGCCTTGCTGGCAAAAGCGGTAGCGGTAGGGATGCAACAGGCGGATACGCTACGGATGCGTTTTACCGAAGAGAACGGCGAGGTCTGGCAATGGAGAGATCCTGAGCACACCTTCGGCGAGCCCCCGATTGCCGATTTACGCAACCAGCCCGATCCGCATCACGCGGCGCTGGCGTTAATGCAGGCGGATTTACGGCAAAACCTGCGCGCAGATAGCGGTAAGCCGCTGGCGTTTCACCAGTTAATCCGCATTGATGATACCCGCTGGTATTGGTATCAGCGCTATCACCATTTGCTGGTGGATGGCTTTAGTTTCCCGGCGATAACCCGCCAGATTGCGGCGATTTATCGCGCATGGCAGAGCGACGCCCCTACGCCGGAGTCGCCTTTTACCCCCTTTGCGGATGTGGTCGAGGAATATCAGCGCTATCGCCAGAGCGAGGCCTGGCAGCGTGACGGCGCCTTCTGGGCGCAGCAGCGCCGCGAGCTGCCGCCGCCGGCGTCAATTTCTGCCGCGCCGTTGCCGGGGCGGTCGGCGAGCGCGGATATTCTGCGTATGAAATTGAGCGCGCCGGCGGGGGCGTTTCGCCAACTGGCGGCGCACATGCCTGAGATACCGCGAGCGGATCTTGCCCTGGCGCTGGTGACGTTGTGGCTGGGACGATTATGCGGGCGAATGGATTATGCCGCCGGATTTATCTTTATGCGGCGGATGGGCTCGGTGGCGTTAACGGCGACCGGGCCTGTCCTTAACGTGTTGCCGCTGGCGGTTAACCTTCATGCGACGGACGATCTGCCAACGCTGGCGAAGCGTCTTGCGGCGCAGTTAAAGAAGATGCGCCGCCACCAGCGTTACGACGCCGAACAGATTGTACGCGATAGCGGGCGAGCCGCAGGGGAGACGCCGCTATTTGGCCCGGTGCTCAACATAAAAGTATTTGATTATCATCTGGATCTTCCTGGCATACAGGCGCAAACCCATACCCTGGCGACGGGGCCGGTTAACGATCTTGAACTGGCGCTTTTTCCGGATGAAAACGGCGGTCTGGATATTGAATTGCTGGCGAATGCACAGCGTTACGATGATGCCACGCTCTCCCGCCATGCCTTACGGTTGATGGCGCTTATCACACAGTTTGCGGATAACCCGGCGCTGCGCTGCGGCGATGCGCAAATGCTGCTGGCGGAGGAACAAACGCAATTAATACACCTTAATAATACGGCGGTAACGATTCCCGCCGCCACGCTTAGCGATTTGGTGGCGCAGCAGGCGCAAAAAACGCCAGAGGCTTCCGCGTTGGCAGATGCGCACTATCATTTTACCTACTGTGAAATGCGCGAACAGGTTGTGGCGCTGGCATACGCTCTGCGGGAACGCGGCGTTCAGCCTGGCGATAGCGTGGCGGTGGCGTTGCCGCGGTCGGTTTTCCTGACCTTAGCGCTGCATGGTATTGTCGAGGCGGGGGCCGCCTGGCTGCCGCTGGATACCGGTTATCCTGACGATCGGCTGCGAATGATGCTGGAAGATGCGCAGCCGAAACTGTTAATTACGACTCAGGCGCAGCTGGCGCGCTTTCACGATATTCCGGGGATGGAATATTTGTGTTATAGCCAACCGCTACCGGTCAGTGACGACACTCCGCTGGGGGTGTCGTTACCGCATCATACCGCTTACATCATTTTCACCTCTGGCTCGACGGGCAGGCCGAAAGGGGTGATGGTGGGACAAACGGCGATAGTCAACCGGTTGCTGTGGATGCAGGATCACTATCCGTTGACGGTGGATGATGTAGTAGCGCAAAAAACGCCGTGCAGTTTTGACGTCTCAGTATGGGAGTTTTTCTGGCCGTTTATCGCCGGGGCGAAACTGGTGATGGCTGAACCGGAAGCGCACCGCGACCCGCTCGCGATGCAGCGGTTCTTTGCGCAATACGGCATCACGACCACCCATTTTGTGCCGTCGATGCTGGCGGCCTTTATTGCCTCGCTCACGCCAGCGTCGGCTGGGAAAAGCTGCGCTTCTTTAAAGCGGGTTTTCTGTAGCGGCGAGGCCCTGCCGACGGCGCTGTGCCGCGAATGGGAGACGTTAACCAACGCGCCGCTACACAATCTGTACGGGCCAACGGAGGCCGCGGTGGATGTGAGCTGGTATCCGGCCTGTGGCGATGAGCTGGCGGCTGTTGACGGCAACAGTATCCCGATTGGTTATCCCGTCTGGAATACCGGTTTGCGTATTCTCGATGCGCATATGCAGCCGGTGCCGCCGGGCGTGGCTGGCGATCTCTATCTTACCGGTATTCAACTGGCGCAGGGCTATCTGGGGCGTCCGGATCTTACCGCCAGCCGTTTTATCGCCGATCCTTTTGCGCCAGGCGAACGGATGTACCGTACCGGAGATGTGGCGCGCTGGCTGGATTCCGGCGCGGTGGAATACCTGGGGCGCAGCGACGATCAGCTCAAAATTCGGGGTCAACGTATTGAACTGGGCGAGATTGACCGCGTCATGCAAACGCTGCCGGATGTTGAACAGGCGGTAGCACATGCCTGCGTCTTTAATCAGGCTGCGGCGACGGGCGGGGATGCCCGGCAACTGGTCGGTTATCTGGTGTCGCACTCCGGTTTGCCGCTGGATTTATCGGCGCTGCAGGAAAAATTACGCCAAAAACTTCCCGCGCATATGGTGCCGGTTGTGCTGTTGCAACTTGCCAGCTTGCCGCTTAGCGCTAATGGCAAGCTGGATCGCAAAGCCCTGCCGCTGCCGGATCTGACGCCGCGCGTGAAAGGGCGTGCGCCGCAGTCCGCCACGGAGATTGCTGTCGCCGCGGCGTTTTCCCGCCTGCTGGGCTGTGAGATTAACGACGTTGAAAGTGATTTCTTTGCGCTGGGCGGACACTCGCTGCTGGCGATGAAACTGGCCGCGCAGCTAAGCCAGACGTTTAACCGTCAGGTGACGCCGGGGCAGGTGATGGTGGCGTCTGACGTGGCGCAGTTGAGTAAGCTGCTCGATACAGACGATGACGAACGCTCACGTAATCTGGGGTTCGGGCCGCTGTTGCCGCTGCGTGAAAGCGATGGTCCAACGTTATTTTGTTTCCATCCGGCGTCGGGGTTCGCCTGGCAATTTAGCGTATTATCACGCTATCTCAGCCCGTCGTGGTCGATTATGGGGATTCAGTCACCGCGCCCCGCTGGCCCTATGCAAACCGCAACCACCCTCGATGAGGTATGTGAACATCATCTGGCGACTTTGCTCGCCCGGCAGCCGCATGGCCCTTATTATTTATTAGGCTATTCGCTGGGCGGGACGCTGGCGCAAGGGATCGCCGCCCGGTTGCGCGCCCGCGGCGAAACGGTGGCGTTTTTGGGGTTACTGGACACCTGGCCGCCGGAAACGCAAAACTGGCGGGAAAAAGAGGCGAATGGCCTCAATCCGGACGTATTGGCGGAAATTGAACGTGAACGCGCAGCGTTTGTCGCCGCTCAGCAGGGAAATGCCTCCGAAGCCTTATTTACCGCCATTGAAGGCAATTATGCGGATGCCGTCCGTTTGCTGACGACGGCGCATAGCGTACCGTTTGATGGACATGCTACGCTCTTTGTGGCGGATAAAACGGTGCCGGAAGGCATATCGCCTGAACAGAGCTGGTCGCCGTGGATAGCGTCTTTGGCTATTTATCGCCAGCCGTGCGCGCATGTAGATATTATTTCACCCTCTGCTTTTGAAACTATCGGGCCCATCATCAGCGAGCTCATTAATAAATAACGGGCGTTGTTTCTGCCTTTAACAAATTAAATCCTGAAACCCATAATAATTAGTAATCATTATGGGTTTTTTATTGCAACTATTAATTCTTTTAACATAAGTGATACATGCTACAGGCAAGTTTAATTCCGAATATTTAGCTTTTCGGGCACTGGCGCGCAAAGAGTGTTTCGGATAATTCTGACTTGCTGTTAGAATCTCTGACAGGAATGTGTTCTTTCATTGGATAAAGTTTTCAGGTCATACGGCATGTCATCTCTTAATATAAAACAAGAAAAAAATCAGTCATTTGCAGGTTACTCACTGCCGCCCGCCAACAGTCATGAAATCGATTTGTTTAGCCTTGTAGAGGTGTTATGGCAGGCGAAACGTCGTATTCTTGCTACCGTTTTCGCCTTTGCGTGCGTGGGGTTGCTTCTGTCCTTTCTGCTGCCGCAAAAATGGACCAGCCAGGCGATTGTCACACCGGCGGAGTCGGTACAGTGGCAGGGGCTGGAGAGAACGTTGTCCACGCTGCGCGTGTTGGATATGGAGGTAAAGGTTGATCGGGCCAGCGTCTTTAATCTGTTTATTAAAAAGTTTAGCTCGCCCTCGCTGCTGGAAGAATATCTTCGTTCTTCTCCGTATGTCATGGAACAATTAAAAGGCGCGCAAATAGACGAGCAGGATCTTCACCGGGCGATTGTCGCGCTGAGCGAAAAAATGAAAGCGATGGACAGCAATGATGGCAAGAAAAATGAAACATCGTTATTCACGTCGTGGACGTTGAGTTTTACCGCGCCGACGCGGGAAGAAGCGCAAAAGGTGCTGGCTGGCTATATTCAGCACATCTCTGATATCGTCGTGAAGGAGACGCTGGAAAATATTCGTAACCAGTTGGAAATCAAAACCCGCTATGAGCAGGAAAAGCTGGCGATGGATCGGGTGCGTCTCAAAAACCAGCTTGATGCCAATATTCAACGTCTCCATTATTCGCTGGAAATCGCCAACGCCGCCGGTATTAAGAAACCGGTTTACAGCAATGGTCAGGCGGTAAAAGATGATCCGGATTTTTCTATTTCTCTCGGCGCGGATGGTATTTCCCGCAAACTGGAAATTGAAAAAGGGGTAACGGACATGGCCGAGATCGACGGTGATTTGCGTAACCGTCAATACCATGTTGAACAACTGGCGGCAATGAATGTGAGCGACGTGAAGTTTACCCCGTTTAAATATCAACTGTCGCCGTCTCTGCCAGTGAAAAAAGATGGCCCAGGTAAAGCGATCATTATTATCCTGGCGGCGTTGATTGGCGGTATGATGGCCTGCGGCGGCGTATTACTGCGTCACGCGATGGTCTCGCGTAAAATGGAAAACGCGCTGGCGATAGATGAACGGTTAGTCTGATTTACCCGAAAAGCCGGATAGCGATTATCCGGCTTTGTCATCTGTGTGAACGACTATCGCCGCCCCAGCGGTACCACCAGCGGCGTACCGGCAACCGGATCGTCGATAATCATACAGCGCAGGCCATAGATTTTTTCGATAAGCTCTGCGGTAACAATCTCTTTCGGCGCGCCCTGCGCGACAATGTTACCTTCGCGTAATGCAATCAAATGCGTGGCGTATCGGCAGGCCTGATTCAGGTCATGCAGGACGGCGGCGAGCGTATAACCTTTTTCGCGGTTGAGATCGCTTAACAATTCCAGCAAATCAATTTGATGGCTAATATCCAGCCACGTTGTCGGCTCATCCAGCAGCATGATGGACGTTTCCTGCGCCAGCACCATGGCTATCCACGCCCGCTGGCGTTGGCCGCCGGACAGAGTATCTACGCTTTGCGTCGCCAGAGAGGTGATACCTGTTGCACGCATGGCACTGGCGACGGCGTCGGCATCTTCCTTGCGCCAGCGGGTAAATAACGGCTGATGCGGATAACGCCCTCTGGCGACCAGCTCTTGTACGGTGATATCGCCCGGCGTGGTGGCGTTTTGCGCCAGCAATCCGATGCGCCGCGCCACCTCTTTACTGGCGTAACGCTGTATTTGTTCGCCATCCAGCCAGACATGGCCGTCAACAGGTGTCATCAGACGGCTTAACGTGCGTAGCAACGTTGACTTGCCGCAGCCGTTAGGGCCGATGATGGCGGTAAAATGGCCGTCCGGAATCGAAACATTAAGGTTTTTTGCGACGGTATAGCTGCCATAACCCAGCGTTAACTGGTCGCCGCGCAAACGGGCTACGGATTCGGTCATTTTTTGCGGGACTCCTGAATTAACAAGACGATAAGGTAAATACCGCCGAGGCTGACGGTGACCACGCCCACTGGAAGCTGATAAGGCATAAACAGTTGCTGCGCGCACGCATCGGCGGCCAGTAGTAACAACGCGCCGCACAGCGCCGACTGGGTTAATCCCCAGCGCGCTGTGCCGCTAAGACGGCGGGCGATGTGCGGCGCGACAAGGGCAATAAACGAGATGGGGCCAGCCAGTGCCGTAGCCGCAGCGGTGAGCGACACCGCCACCAGCATCAGCATCAGGCGTGACCGCTCCACGCTAACACCCAGAGCGCAGGCGCTGTCATCGCCCATCTCCAGCAGCCGCATACGACGCACCAGTAGCGCGGCGCCTGTCAGCATCACAATAATCAGCGGCGCCGAAGGCCAGGTTTTTGCCCATGTCAGACCGTTGAGCGACCCGGCGTTCCATAAGCCGGCGGTGAGCGCCGTTTCCAGCGATGCCTGCAACAGAAGCCAGGTATTAAAGGCGACTAACATCGCACGGATGCCGATACCGATAATAATCAGCCGGAAAGTTTCTATCCCGTTACGCCAGGCGAGCAGCCAGACAATCAATGACGTGACGATACCACCCGCCATTGCCGCCAGCGCGATCGCGGTAAGATGCTGGCCAAACAGGACCATTGCGACCAGTACGCCGCTCCAGGCGCCGGTATTAAAGCCCATCACATCAGGGCTGCCTAATGGGTTACGCATCAACGACTGAAAAATCGCGCCACTGACGCCAAGCGCAGCGCCAATCAGCAGCGCCATTAATACGCGCGGTAGTCGCCATTCGGTTACGACAAGGGTGATGTTACGCGGCGCGTCGCCCAGCAGCGCGGCAATAATCTGCCCGGTCTCAAGAGGCACGGCACCGCTTTGCAGGCTCCATAAGCCAATGGCGAAGCAGCCAGACGCCAGAAGCAGGCAACTTACGATAAGCCGACGAGAAAGAAACATCACAGGCCGCCTCCGTTCGATTTACGGCGTACCAGAAAAATAAGTACCGGCGCGCCGATAAACGCACTGACGACCGATACGCGGAGTTCGCCCGGCACCAACAGACGACCAATAATATCGGCAAAAAGCAGCAGAGCAGGGGTTGCCAGTAGCGTCACTGGCAGCGACCAGCGGTGGTCTGCGCCCACCAGCCAACGCGCCATATGCGGCATCATCAGACCAATAAAGGCGATAGGGCCGACCAGCGCCGTTGCGCTGCCGCACAAGACGGTAATCGCCAGTAAACCGATAAGTTGGGTGCGCGCCACTTTACTCCCCAGCGCCGTCGCGGTATCGCTGCCGAGGCTCAGGCTGTTCAGCGCACGGCTCAGAAATAGCGCCACGATCCCAGCGATAACCACGGGCGCAAGCGCGACTTTCAACGTTTGCAGGCTGCGAATGTCCAGCGATCCTGCCTGCCAGAAGCGAAGCTGGTCATAGACCTCTGGATTTAACAGCGCGATGCCGCTGGTCAATCCTTCCAGTACCGCGCCAAGCGCCACGCCCGCCAGTGTCAGGCGGACCGGGCTTAACTGGCCGCCGCCCTGACTACCGGTGAAGGCGACAATCAGCGATGCGATAAGCGCGCCGCTAAATGCCATGAAAAGCTGTTCCAGCGGCGTGGAGAAACCAAACAGCGCCGCGCCCAGTACAATGGCGAAGCTGGCGCCGTTGTTAACGCCCAGAATCCCCGGGTCGGCGAGCGGGTTGCGAGTGAGTGTTTGCATGAGCGCCCCGGCGAGACCCAACGCGCCGCCTGCCAGTAATCCGGCCAGCGTACGCGGCAAACGCGCATCCAGGACGATGGTGCAATCGGCACTTTGGCACACGCCGGTGAACGCCTCCAGCACGACGGCGGCGGGCAGCGGTTTCGCGCCAATGACCAGGCTTAAAACCGCGGCGAGACTCAGTAATAACAACAATCCGGGCACGGCAAACGCGCGCGTCACGGAAAACGAGCATGACATAGTAACTTCCCTGATAATGATAGTAATTATCGTTATCTATCTTATTTGGTTATGTTAGCATGTGCAGCCATTGAATGGATATTTAAAAAAACTCGCATTAAGGCGTTGTAATGAATCGACAATCCTGGCTGCTCAATCTCAGCCTGTTGAAGACGCACCCTGCATTTCGCGCAGTATTTCTGGCCCGTTTTATCTCTATTGTCTCGCTGGGGCTGCTTGGCGTGGCGGTTCCGGTACAGATCCAAATGATGACGCACTCCACCTGGCAGGTGGGGCTGTCGGTAACGTTAACCGGCGGCGCCATGTTTATTGGCTTAATGGTGGGCGGTGTGCTGGCCGATCGCTACGAACGTAAAAAGGTGATTCTGCTGGCGCGCGGTACTTGCGGTATTGGCTTTATTGGCCTGTGCGTGAACGCGCTGCTGCCGGAACCATCATTGCTGGCGATATATCTCCTTGGCCTGTGGGACGGCTTTTTCGCGTCTCTGGGCGTGACCGCGTTACTGGCGGCGACACCAGCGCTGGTCGGAAGAGAAAATCTGATGCAGGCCGGCGCGATTACCATGCTGACGGTACGTCTGGGATCGGTTATTTCCCCGATGTTGGGGGGCATATTGCTTGCCAGCGGCGGCGTAGCCTGGAACTATGGGCTGGCGGCCGCCGGGACGTTTATTACGCTATTGCCGTTACTGACGCTGCCGCGACTGCCTGTCCCTCCGCAGCCGCGGGAAAATCCATTTATCGCGTTACTGGCGGCATTTCGTTTTTTGCTCGCCAGTCCGCTTATCGGCGGTATTGCGCTGCTTGGCGCTCTGGTGACGATGGCAAGCGCGGTACGCGTCCTCTATCCGGCGCTGGCGATGAGCTGGCAGATGTCGGCGGCGCAAATCGGTTTGCTGTATGCGGCAATTCCGCTGGGGGCGGCCATTGGCGCGCTGACCAGCGGACAACTGGCGCATAGCGTTCGTCCGGGGCGCATTATGCTGGTTTCGACAGTCGGTTCTTTTCTGGCGGTGGGGCTGTTCGCCATCATGCCGGTCTGGATCGCAGGTGTTATCTGTCTGGCGCTGTTTGGCTGGCTTAGCGCCATCAGTTCGTTATTACAATATACCCTGCTGCAAACCCAGACGCCGGAAAATATGCTGGGGCGAATGAACGGCCTGTGGACCGCGCAAAACGTCACGGGAGACGCTATCGGCGCGGCGCTGTTAGGCGGTCTTGGCGCAATGATGACGCCGGTCGCTTCCGCGAGCGTGAGTGGATTCGGGCTGGTAATTATTGGTTTGCTGCTGCTGTTAGTGCTGGGCGAGCTACGTCGTTTTCGCCAGACGCCGCCGGTTAGCGATGCTGGCTGATGAAGACGCGTTTATCCGACTGACAAAACAGTCGGATAAGACTCCGATAAGGTTAAAACAGGGTGGCCAGCCGGTTAAGCAGCAACGTTGCGCTGTAATAATCCAGACGGAACGTCTCCGTACCCAGGGCATAGACGCGCTTATTTTGCACCGCTGGCAGGTGCGCCAGCAGCGGATTGGCGTAAAGGGCCGCGACATCGTTGTTGTCGCCGGCAAACAGGAAAAGAGATTCGCCGTTTAACCCGGCGGCCAGATTTTCACCGCCAAGCTGAATGATATCGTGGCGCTTACCCTGGCTTTTGCTGGTTTGCAGCCCTCGGGGCAATGTCGCCAGCGTAAAGCCTAACTGCGTCAATAGCTTGCCTTGTGCTGATTCTGGCGTCCACAGATTGGCGCTATGCGCGGCAGGGGTATACACCAGCGCGCTAACCGGTTGCGGCGGCAGGGCGATTCGCTGTTTAACCGTCGTCAGTTGTGCCTCAAATTCCGCTATTCGCGCGGCGGCCTGTTTCTCGTGGCCGGTGATCTCGCCAAGCTGCGTGAGCAAACTCTGCCAGCTTTTATCGTCATAATTGATGACGAGCGTCGGCGCGATAGCGGAGAGCTGATCGTAAAGCGCCAGCGCGGAGTCGCCGCCGGTGGCGCTAATCAAAATGAGATCCGGCATTTGCGCGGCGACCGTTTCGGCATTCGGTTCGCCGATATACAGCCGGGCGACATGGCGAGCCTTTGCTACGTCGCTCCACTGGCGCATGAACCCTTGATCGTCGGCAAAGCGGTTATTCGGCGTAGTGGCTCCGCTGGCGACGACGGGCGCATCAATCGCCAGCAGCGAGCCTGTTAACGTCACGCTGGTAGAGACGATACGCGCGGGTTTGTGGTCCAGAGTATGAACGCCGCGGCTGTCCTGGATTTGCCGGGGCCAACCGGCGTCCTGGGCTAAGGATATTCCTGAAACTGATAAACCAACCACTAAAAGCAGCCAACGATAAAAGGCGGGGAGTCTCACAATAGCGTCCTGTTATTAATAAAGTTAATGCTTCTCATTTTCATGTCAGCGACAGCGAGATGCAAGCCTTAGTGCCATTTAACTCATGACCAGAGTTGACAGAGCGACGTTTTACTCTTAGGTTAGCGCACTAAAAATAGAAATAATAATCATTATTATACACAAAATCATTCAAAAAGCATCGCGACGGCAAATGAAGAAATCCCCGCGGGCATAGACAACTGTGTGACCGGGGTTTCTGAGCGCAGCCAACAAAGAGGCAGCTTGAAAGATGAAGTGTATATAAGCCTTTATCATTGGAGGATGATATGGATATGTCACTGGCTGAGGACGCTCAGGAGACAATGGCAACGCTTGCTCCCGATCGCTTTTTCTTCATGTCGCCGTATCGCAGTTTTACCACTTCCGGGTGCTTCGCCCGTTATACCGAGCCTGCGGTTGCCGGAGATTCGCCGGATAGCCCTTTCCAGCAGAAATTGCGCCAGCAGTTTGCCGAGGCCAAATCGCAGGGCATCGCCAATCCTATCCTGGTGGGGGCGATCCCCTTTGATACCCGTCAGCCGTCGTCGCTATTTATCCCGATGGCGTGGCAGTCCTTTTCCCGCCAGCAAAAGCAGCGCACGGCGCGTTATTTTACTGACCATCAGCCGCTGACGGTGACGGCGCGAAAGGCGATTCCGGAGCAGGATGCTTTTGAAGCGATGGTCGCACGCGCGGCTATGCTGACCGCCACGCCAGACGTCGATAAAGTGGTGCTTTCCCGGCTAATAGATATCACCACTGATGTGGCGGTGGATAGCGGAGCATTGCTGGAGCGGCTGGTTGCGCAGAATCCAGTTAGTTACAACTTCCATGTGCCACTGGCGGATGGCGGCGTTCTGCTGGGCGCCAGCCCCGAATTGCTGCTACGCAAGGAGGGCGAGCGGTTTAGTTCGCTGCCGTTAGCAGGCTCGGCACGCCGACAGCCGGATGACGTTCTGGATCGCGAGGCGGGAAACCGACTGCTGGCTTCACAAAAAGATCGCCATGAACATGAGCTGGTGACGCAGGCGATGAAGCAGATCCTGCGCGATCGCAGCACGGAACTGCAATTACCTTCCTCTCCGCAGTTGATCACCACGCCGACGCTATGGCATCTCGGTACGCCGTTTGAGGGCAAGGCCAACGCCGGAGAAAACGCGCTGACGCTGGCCTGTCTGCTGCATCCAACGCCTGCGTTAAGCGGTTTCCCCCATCAGGTCGCGAAAAAGCTGATTGCTGAACTGGAACCGTTCGATCGTGAACTGTTTGGCGGCATTGTCGGCTGGTGCGATGCCGAAGGAAACGGCGAGTGGGTAGTGACGATTCGTTGTGCGAAATTGCACGGTAATCAGGTGCGCCTGTTCGCCGGCGCCGGGATTGTTCCTGCCTCCTCGCCAGTCGGCGAGTGGCGGGAAACCGGCGTCAAGCTCTCTACGATGTTGAACGTTTTTGGACTGCATTAAGGAACGATGATGCGTATACCTTTCACCCGTTGGCCGGATGAATTTGCCCGCCGTTATCGTGAAAAAGGCTACTGGCAAGACGTGCCGTTGACCGATATTCTGACCCGCCACGCTGACAGCGATAAGACGGCGGTCATTGAAGGCGAGCGCGCATTCAGCTATCGCCAGCTCAACCAGGCCGCGGATAATCTGGCCTGCAGTTTACGCCGTCAGGGCATCAAACCTGGCGAAACCGCTCTGGTGCAACTGGGGAATGTTCCGGAACTGTATATCACCTTTTTCGCCCTGTTGAAGCTTGGCGTAGCGCCCGTTCTGGCGCTGTTTAGCCATCAACGTACCGAACTTAACGCCTATGCGATGCAGATCGCGCCGACGCTGGTGATTGCCGATCGCCAACATACGCTGTTCGCCGGGGAGGACTTTCTCAACACGTTTGTGGCTGAACACCGCACTGTGCGGGTGGTGTTATTGCGTAACGACGATGGCGATCACAGCCTGGACGCGGCGATGCGGCAGGCGGCGGAAGATTTCACCGCCACGCCATCACCTGCTGACGAAGTGGCCTACTTTCAGCTTTCTGGCGGTACTACCGGCACGCCAAAGCTTATTCCCCGTACCCATAACGACTATTACTACAGCGTGCGCCGCAGCAATGAGATTTGCGGTTTCAACGAGGAGACGCGTTTTCTGTGCGCGATTCCCGCTGCGCATAACTACGCCATGAGTTCGCCGGGCGCGCTGGGCGTCTTTCTCGCCAAAGGAACGGTAGTGCTGGCGACCGATCCCAGCGCCACGCTCTGTTTCCCGCTGATCAAAAAACACCAGATTAATGCCACGGCGCTGGTGCCGCCCGCGGTCAGTCTATGGCTACAGGCTATCCAGGAGTGGGGCGGCAATGCGCCGCTGGCGTCATTAAGGTTATTGCAGGTTGGCGGCGCGCGGCTTTCTGCGACGCTGGCCGCCCGTATTCCGGCTGAAATTGGCTGTCAGTTGCAGCAGGTCTTCGGCATGGCGGAAGGGTTAGTGAACTATACCCGGCTGGACGATAGCCCGGAACGGATTATCAATACCCAGGGAAGACCCATGTGTCCGGACGACGAAGTGTGGGTGGCGGATGCCGACGGGAATCCACTGCCGCCGGGCGAGATTGGTCGTCTGATGACACGCGGCCCCTATACTTTTCGCGGCTATTTCAACAGTCCGCAACACAATGCCAGCGCCTTTGACGCCAACGGTTTTTACTGCTCCGGCGATCTGATCTCTATTGATCAAGACGGCTACATCACCGTTCACGGGCGTGAAAAAGATCAGATCAATCGGGGCGGCGAGAAGATAGCCGCCGAAGAGATAGAAAATCTGTTACTGCGCCACCCGGCGGTGATCCATGCGGCGCTGGTCAGCATGGAAGATGAACTGCTGGGGGAAAAAAGTTGCGCATATCTGGTGGTAAAAGAGCCGCTGCGAGCGGTACAGGTACGCCGTTTCCTGCGAGAGCAGGGCGTGGCGGAATTTAAATTACCGGATCGCGTGGAGTGCGTTGCGTCACTGCCGCTGACGCCGGTTGGTAAAGTCGATAAAAAACAATTACGCCAGCGGTTGGCGTCACGTTCACCGCTCTGAAGGAGAAAGAGAGATGGCCATTCCAAAACTACAGTCTTACGCGCTGCCCACCGCACTGGATATCCCGACCAACAAAGTGAACTGGGCATTTGAGCCGGAGCGCGCGGCTCTGCTCATCCACGATATGCAGGATTACTTTGTCAGCTTTTGGGGCCGCAACTGCCCAATGATGGACCAGGTAATCGCCAATATCGCCGCTCTGCGCCAGTACTGTAAGGAACATCATATCCCGGTTTATTACACCGCTCAGCCGAAAGAGCAAAGCGATGAAGATCGCGCGTTACTCAATGATATGTGGGGACCGGGACTGACGCGCTCTCCGGAACAGCAGAAGGTGGTAGAAGCCTTAACGCCGGATGAGGCGGATACGGTGCTGGTGAAGTGGCGTTATAGCGCGTTTCACCGCTCGCCGCTGGAACAGATGTTAAAAGATACCGGACGCAATCAGCTCATCATTACCGGTGTGTATGCGCATATTGGCTGTATGACCACCGCTACCGATGCGTTTATGCGCGACATTAAGCCGTTTATGGTGGCGGATGCGCTGGCGGATTTCAGCCGGGAAGAGCATCTGATGGCGCTGAACTATGTGGCGGGGCGTTCCGGTCGCGTCGTCATGACTGAATCGCTGCTGCCGACGCCGGTTCCTGCCAGTAAAGCGGCGCTGCGGGCGTTGATTCTGCCGTTGCTGGATGAGACTGACGAGCCGCTGGATGATGAAAACCTGATTGATTATGGCCTGGATTCAGTGCGCATGATGGGGCTGGCGGCGCGCTGGCGTAAAGTACACGGCGATATCGACTTCGTGATGTTGGCGAAAAATCCGACCATTGACGCCTGGTGGGCGTTGCTTTCTCGCGGGGTAGAGTAATGCCCTGTATTGATTTTTCAGACAAAACGGTATGGGTGACCGGGGCGGGGAAAGGGATCGGTTACGCGACGGCGCTGGCGTTTGTTGACGCCGGGGCGCGGGTAATCGGCTTCGATCGCGAATTTACGCAAGAGAATTATCCCTTTGCTACCGAAGTCATGGATGTGGCGGATGCCGCACAGGTTGCTCAGGTGTGCCAGCGTGTGTTGCAAAAAACGCCGCGGCTGGATGTGCTGGTCAACGCCGCCGGTATTTTGCGTATGGGAGCGACCGATGCGCTTAGCGTCGATGACTGGCAGCAGACGTTTGCGGTCAATGTGGGCGGGGCATTTAACCTGTTTTCGCAGACGATGGCGCAGTTTCGCCGTCAGCAGGGAGGGGCGATTGTCACCGTAGCCTCAGATGCGGCGCATACGCCGCGCATTGGTATGAGCGCCTACGGCGCCTCTAAAGCGGCGCTGAAAAGCCTGGCGCTAACCGTAGGGCTGGAGCTGGCGGGCTGTGGGGTGCGCTGTAATGTGGTGTCGCCTGGTTCGACTGACACCGATATGCAGCGCACTTTATGGGTGAGTGAAGATGCCGAACAGCAGCGCATTCGCGGTTTTGGCGAACAGTTTAAGCTCGGCATACCGCTCGGTAAAATCGCCCGTCCGCAGGAGATAGCCAATACCATTTTGTTTCTTGCCTCCGATCTGGCCAGCCACATTACCTTGCAGGATATCGTGGTGGACGGTGGTTCAACATTGGGAGCCTGACGATGATCTGGAAACGGCATTTAACGCTGGATGAATTGAACGCTACCAGTCAGAACACGCTGGTGGCGCATCTGGGCATTGTTTACACCCGTCTGGGCGATGAAGTGCTGGAGGCGGAAATGCCCGTCGATGCCCGCACTCATCAACCGTTTGGTCTGCTACACGGCGGCGCATCGGCAGCGCTGGCGGAGACGTTAGGATCAATGGCGGGTTATCTGATGACCCGCGACGGGCAGTGCGTGGTCGGGACCGAGTTAAACGCCACTCACCACCGCGCCGTCTCGCAGGGGAAAGTACGCGGCGTTTGTCTGCCGCTGCATCTGGGGCGGCAGAATCAAAGCTGGGAAATTACGCTCTTTGACGAGCAGGGGAGGCGCTGCTGCACCTGTCGCCTGGGAACGGCGATAATGGGATAATCATTCAGCGCGCCTGTGATGGCGCGCTGACGTGGTGATTACCAGCTATAGCGCAGATTGAGGCTGCCATTCAGATCGCGATAGTCGTGATCGCCTTTCTGCCCCGTAGCCTGCGCGCTAATACTCCATTGACGAGAAAGAACCGCCTGGAGGCCCAATTTTAGCTCGGCTCGATTTGCCGGGAGGTCCTGTTGCACTTGCGCGCCATCAAATGATACGGACAGATCATCCGTCGTATGCAGCCAGTTTATTTCTGCAAACGGCTGGATAACGCTTTCTGGTGTTGCGATTTTACTGTCCACGCGCAGGCCCAGACGTGAGGTCCAACTGTCGCTATTTTGTCCGTCAATACGCGTACCGTTGGCCTGCACTCGATCGGCTTTATAGTTTTGCCAGACCATCTGAGCTTGCGGCGTCAGGCTGATTGTATTTCCGTTAGCAGCAGTAATGTCATAGCGATAGCCGCTTTCCAAAGAAAGCGCGTTAGCGGATGAGTCATATTGCGTTGATCCTACCGCGCCGTTATCCACCGTGTTGTCGTAAAAGCCGTACTGATACCAGCTATCTACATACCAGCCCTGGTGGTGTTCGGCATCGGCAAACCAGGTGGCGTAGAGACCGAGATTATAACCGTTGATATCTCCGGAAGCGGTAAATTGGCTACCATCCGCGCCACGATTCCCTATGCTGTCAGTGCTTCCATCGATATAACTACCCATCACGCCAAGTGTAAGATTTTGCTGACCATCACTCCATGCGGCAATATCGCCGCCGAGCTGGAACAGGACATAATCGCTGTCAATATCCACTTTACCGCTCACGGCGGAAGTATCCGTATTTCCGCCTTTAAAACGAGCCCAGATGTTGCCTTCCGCCGAACGGTATTGACTATCTTCGCGATCGTACAGCGTTTGCATCTGCAGGTTACGTGCCAACCATTGATTGCCTAAATAAGCGCCGATATCCGCGCGGTACTGCGGATTTGATGGCGTTATGTCGCCGTCGTCAGGGTTAACAGGGGTTACGTCGCCGCCATCATCAGGGTCGACAGGAGTTACATCGCCGCCATCGTCAGGGTCGACAGGGGTTACGTCGCCGCCATCGTCAGGCGTATCGCTCTGAGAACGCAAATACCAGCTTTCATTATCTTCGTACAGTCGATATTCATATAAGCTGATTTGCACCTGGTTTCCAAGCGTAAAAGCATCGTCTGATGACATTCCGCCGACATCTACCACTTCTATTCCCTGGTCGGTTAATGCCCCCTCGCCGCCAGCCTGATTGATATACAACGTTGTGCTGCCGTTGACATCACCCGAAACGATGATTTGATCGGTTGGCGAGCTATCATCACCCAAATAGGTGTTAAGCGTTATTTTGCCATCATAACCAGTATAATCACCGTTAATGATCAGGCTATTGCCCGGTGTGGTGCCGCTGCTGGTAATTGCCCCTGGATTTGTCAGGTTGCCGTTAATGGTAAAATCGCTGTTTGTCGCTGCGGTATCGCCGAAACTTAGCGTTCCATCATTGCTAATGTTGCCGTTGATTGTTCCATCTCCGCCTAGCATTGCGCCAGATGCCACGTTAACGGCCTGCAGGCTATCCGTTGCGCCAATGACTCCCGTGTTGGTCAGCCACAGCGTACCTTCCTCAATATCGGTGGCTCCACTGTAGGTATTATTGGCCGTAAGGGTGAGCGCTCCAGCGCCTTTTTTCGTCAGACTGTTACCATCCCAGTTGGTGGATATTTCCGGCGCGACGTCTACCAGTGCTGCGTCGAGAGTAAAGTTTTGATCGGCCTCGGATAGGGTGAATGTACCGTGCGCTGGTGTGATCGATGGATAACTTCCGGCGTACCAACTGAGTGCTGCTGTCAGATCATATTGAGTATTATCAGTTGCGCTAATACGTCCGCTAACGGTAATAAAATCAACGCGGTCGGCGCTCATTCCGGCTACCGTCAAAGTATCGAAATTACCGTTAATCGCGTTATCGGCGTCAATTAATGTAAAGCTATAGGGCGACTGGCCGAGATCATCTTCGATGCTATTGAAACCGGTGATATTAAGATTCCCGTCCAGATTGACGTTACCTGCGGTAATAATCGGACTGGTCGATGTGCTGTCGAGCGCAATATTCAGCGAACTGCCATCATCCTGAGTTAATGAGTCAGCTTTCAACGTTGTCCCGGCCGTTATCGAGGTAATAGCGTTATCGCGGGTGGTCACATCCGCCAACATAAATTCAGCCTGGGCATCCAGTATTAGTGTACCGGCGTTATCCACATTACCGGTTCCCAAAGCCCCGGCATTGGTGGCCATAAGCGTGCCGGCATTGATGATGGTTCCGCCGCTGTAAGTGTTATCTGCGGTAAGAATCAGCGTGCCGTCGCCCTCTTTCGTAAGCGCTCTGCCATTCCATACTGTTGCCTCATCCGGCGCAACATCCTCCAGTATACGACTAACGGTAAAACTTTGGCCTTCATCAAGGGTAAAGGTGCCGTGGGCCGGGGTAAAGCGCGATGTCGAACTCCCCGCATACCAGCTTAACCCAAAGCCCAGTTGATACTGCGTATTGTCGCTAGCGTTAACCTGCCCGGAAACCGATATATAATCAGGCATGGTGTTGGTGTTGGTAGAGATAGTGTCAAAATTACCTGTGATAGCGGTTTCTGCGTCAATGAGCGTTACCGTGGCAAGCTCAGAGAGCTGATCGTCGGAGGTGAGCGTTTTCAGATCCAGCGCATCGCCCGTATTGGTAATGTGCAAATCGCCGCCTAAAGCCACCTGATTGCCGGTAATCAGCGGGGCGTTTGCATCGCTGGCCAGACTGGCGGCACTGAGATCGATATTCAGCTTGCTGCTTGCCTGTAACGTTAATTCGTCGGCATCTAATGTGCTGTAGGTGTCAGTCGCGCTGTCTGCCGCGAGTTCGACGGTGCCTGCATTCTCCAGCGTTGTCAGGGTCGAATCGTCAGCGATCAGCCATTTACTCTGGTCAGCAAGCGAGATATTAATAACTGAATCAATACCTTGTGCATTAAATCCGTCATTGACGGAGGTCGCGCCTTCAAACAAGGAACCAGCCGCCATCGCCAGGTTGATATAGCCCCAGCCGCTGTTGACTATGTCGCCGGTAATCATCATTTTGCCGGTGCCGTTAACCGTTCCGCCTGGCAGGATATACCCCCCAGACGAGACTTTTGGCACCCAGATAGCGATGCAGTCATCTGCTGTTTTAATAGTGGTATCGCCGTTCAAATTGACGATGCCCCCTTGTTGTACCACGATGCCTGCGCCGGTGCCGTTAGCTGCGGTCATGTCGATGGTGACGTTGTTAGCGTTAATGACGCCGGCGCTGTTAAAGGCATTATCGCCTATCGCCCATAGCCCATACGGATCGTCGCCGCTCATAATGATGTCGGTATTGGAAATATTAATTATAGAGCCGCTGAACTGGGCGGATGCGCCATAACCGCTAACCGCATATATCGTATTTCGCTGTTCGTGAGAACCGTTAAAATTAATGGTCGCAGACGGACTGGAAGGCGTGTTGGCAACCATACCGTTAGTGGTGCTGCCGGAGGCATTTCGACCGTCGATGGTACTGCCTTCGCCAATATTAATGGTAGTGGCATTGGCGTTGCTGACAAGCGAAATTGCTGTCGCTTGTGAGGTGGTGACTGTCAGATTATCCGCGTTAAGCTCGCCGTATCCGCGGCCCGTCAGATTTATGGTCGATGCCGTACCGTTTGCGCTAACGGTACTATTCGATCCCAAATCGACAACGCCGCCTTCTATATGAATGCCTTCAGTGTCTTCGCCGGTAACGTCAACGGTAAGATTATCGGCCGTGACGGTCGCGGTAGCGGCTGCTTTTGACTTAGCTTTATAGTCGTTAACGCTGATGCCGTACCCTTCGGAAAAACCATGCACAGTAATGGTTGAGCCGCTGCCGAAGTCGACGCTGCCATTGACGTCAGCACCGCGCCCGGAGGCGGTTTCCGTCGAGGCCGTGATGAGGCTAATGTCCAGATTATCGGCCGTTAGCTCGCTTCCCGTTCCCGATGCCAGGCCATAAACTGTTCCGCCAGCGGAGGAGAGAGTAATGCTGCTGCCTTCACCAAGATCAATATGGCTGCCCTGGCGTGTCTGAATGCCGTACATTGATATATCTGAGGTTGCCGTAAAATCAATCACCAGGCCATTCGCCGTTAGCGTCGTGTTACTTCCGAGATTAAGCGCGCTGCCTCCGCCGGTGCCGCCGTTCAATTCAATATGGGTACTATCGCCAAGATTGAGTGTAGTACTGTCTGCCCAGGAGGTATCAATCCCAAAGGCTTTTCCAGTGGTATTGGCAGTGGCCTTAATGAGACCATTATTCATGGTGAGTGTAGTGCCGTCGCCATTAACATAAACACCCGTCGCGTTGCTTGTACCGGACTCAACGCTAATAGCGCTGCCCTGACCTAAATCCAGAATAGTATTCTTACTCTTACTGTTGATCCCATAAGCGCTATTTTCACTTACAACATCTATTAAGAGATTATCTGCATTAATGTTAGTGCCGGGATGCGTATTATTAATATAAATACCGTAACTGGAAGCCGTTGTCGCAGCGCCAGTGTCCGTAATATTAATTTGAGTTCCGTTACCTAAATTATTTTGCGCGCCGTTGTCGAGTTTTATACCGATAGAGCCGCTATCGCCGGAAACGGCAAGTGTGGCTTTTCCCTCAATTTGTACCCCTTCGCCGCCAGCGACTGTACTATCAATCGCCGTGCCGCCTGTGGTTGAAGTAACGGAGTCACCGTTATTGATTATTATTGTTGCGCCGCTAAGCGGTATCAACTCATCGGCATAAGCTCCATCAGCAGATAACCCAACGCTGGATAACAAGATCCCGGTAGCGATGGTACATGCCCGGCGATGTCCTTGCGAGAACTCGGACGCGACTATATACATATTCCTCGCAGTGCTCCAGACAATGCTATAGCATCTATTCATATTTTATATCCTTATATCAATGGATCTGTAGGGCTGCAGCGGAGCCTTAATTATTTAACGGTAATGTAATTTGAAAACAGTGGGTAACTTAGAGCCTATCCCATTAGGGCTATTTTACTTGCCATTTTGGATCTGGGCAGTGCTCAAAATCCTCACGTACTACGTGTACGCTCCGGTTTTTGCGCGCTGTCCGTGTCCAAACTGGCTGCGCCAATAACGCCTGGTGGGATAGGCTCTTAAAGGTTAAGTATTCAAAATGATAAACTTATGGATTGCTGATAAATATTCGTGATGTGTATATTTAATAAATTAATATTATACTCGATATTTTTTTCATTATTATGTTCCACATAAGATGTTATGGCATTAGTTTTATTGGAAAGCATGAAAAGTATAAAAATAAAGAAAAGTCTTAACTCTTTTTTTGCTCAGTAATAGCGCAGTGCAGTTGCCTGCTGAGTGAGGACTGTTCTCTTTAAATAATGATTCAGTGAATAATATAAATTTAAATAATAAAAATCTGTAAAACCACGACTGACCCGCAGTTAGTTTGTGACAGTTTCAGTCAAGACGGTAGCAAAGGTGATCTACTTAACACTGTAATGTAAAAAATGGGTAACGAACTGGTTTTATCATGTTGTTGTGTTGTTAATTGCGGTAAAGGTGTTATAGAAACAAAATGTAACATCTCTCTGGAACACCCAAACGGACAACAACTATGAATAAATCAGGGAAATATCTCGTCTGGACAGCGCTCTCAGTATTGGGTGCGTTTGCCCTGGGCTATATTGCGTTAAATCGTGGGGAACAGATCAACGCGCTATGGATCGTAGTGGCGTCGGTCTGTGTCTATCTTATTGCGTATCGTTTTTATGGGCTCTATATCGCCAAAAAAGTGCTGGCGGTTGACCCAACGCGTATGACGCCCGCGGTACGTCATAATGATGGTCTGGATTATGTCCCGACCGATAAGAAAGTGCTTTTTGGTCACCATTTTGCGGCCATTGCTGGCGCAGGTCCGCTGGTTGGGCCGGTACTGGCGGCGCAGATGGGCTATCTGCCGGGGATGATCTGGCTGCTGGCGGGCGTCGTGCTGGCGGGAGCGGTGCAGGACTTTATGGTGCTGTTCGTCTCGACCCGGCGCGATGGGCGTTCGCTTGGCGAGCTGGTTAAAGAGGAGATGGGCGCGACGGCAGGGGTGATCGCCCTGGTGGCCTGTTTTATGATCATGGTTATCATTCTGGCTGTCCTGGCGATGATCGTGGTGAAAGCGCTGACCCATAGCCCGTGGGGAACGTACACTGTCGCGTTCACCATTCCACTGGCGATTTTTATGGGCATCTACCTGCGTTATCTGCGTCCGGGGCGCATCGGCGAGGTGTCGGTCATTGGGCTGGTATTTCTTATTTTCGCTATTATTTCCGGCGGATGGGTGGCGGCAAGCCCAACCTGGGCACCGTACTTTGATTTTACTGGCGTGCAGCTTACCTGGATGCTGGTGGGTTATGGTTTTGTCGCGGCGGTACTGCCGGTCTGGCTGCTGCTCGCGCCGCGTGATTATCTCTCTACCTTCCTGAAAATTGGTACGATTGTCGGTCTGGCGGTCGGGATTCTGATCATGCGTCCGACGCTGACTATGCCGGCGCTGACCAAATTTGTTGATGGTACAGGACCGGTCTGGACGGGCGACCTGTTCCCGTTTCTGTTTATTACCATCGCCTGCGGCGCGGTCTCCGGTTTCCATGCGCTCATCTCCTCCGGCACGACGCCGAAGATGTTGGCCAACGAAGGCCAGGCCTGCTTTATCGGCTACGGCGGGATGTTAATGGAATCTTTCGTCGCCATTATGGCGCTGGTCTCGGCCTGTATTATCGATCCGGGCGTTTACTTTGCGATGAATAGCCCGATGGCGGTACTGGCGCCAGCGGGGACAGCGGATGTCGTGGCTTCTGCCGCGCAGGTGGTCAGTAGTTGGGGTTTCGCTATCACGCCGGATACGTTACACCAGATTGCCAATGAAGTCGGCGAACAATCCATTATCTCCCGCGCAGGCGGAGCGCCAACGCTGGCGGTAGGGATGGCCTACATTTTACATGGCGCGTTGGGCGGCATGATGGATGTAGCCTTCTGGTATCACTTCGCCATTCTGTTTGAAGCGCTGTTTATTCTGACGGCGGTGGATGCGGGTACCCGTGCGGCGCGCTTTATGTTGCAGGATTTGTTGGGCGTAGTGTCGCCAGGGCTGAAACGTACCGATTCGCTGCCAGCGAACCTGCTTGCTACGGCATTGTGCGTGCTGGCGTGGGGGTATTTCCTCCATCAGGGCGTGGTCGATCCGTTGGGCGGTATTAACACCCTGTGGCCGCTGTTTGGCATCGCTAACCAGATGCTGGCGGGGATGGCGCTGATGCTTTGCGCCGTGGTACTGTTCAAAATGAAGCGTCAGCGTTATGCGTGGGTCGCGCTGGTGCCAACGGCCTGGCTGCTGATTTGTACGCTGACGGCGGGCTGGCAGAAAGCGTTTAGTCCGGATGCGAAAATCGGCTTCCTGGCCATTGCCAATAAGTTCCAGGCGATGATCGACAGCGGCAATATTCCGCCGCAGTACACCGAATCGCAGCTCGCGCAGTTGGTATTCAATAACCGTCTGGATGCCGGGCTAACCATCTTCTTTATGGTGGTGGTCGTGGTGCTGGCGGTCTTCTCTATTAAGACGGCGCTGGCCGCTCTGAAGATTGATAAACCGACGGCGAATGAAACGCCGTATGAGCCGATGCCGGAAAATGTGGATGAGATCGTGACGCAGGCGAAAGGCGCGCACTAATCTTTTTACATCAATAGCCCTCTCCAGAATAAGGAGAGGGCATTTGAATGACAGGTGACAACGATGTTCGATACGCTTTCAAAAGCCGGAAAATATCTGGGACAGGCCGCAAAAATGATGATTGGCGTGCCAGACTACGACAACTATGTGGAACATATGCGCATAACGCATCCGGATCAGACGCCGATGACCTATGAAGAATTTTTCCGCGAGCGGCAGGATGCGCGCTATGGTGGAAAAGGCGGCGCGCGTTGCTGCTGATGGTTGCCAGGCGCTGATAAGCGCAACGTTACCAGGCTATATTCTGAAAAATTCAACTTTTTCAAACGCCGCACGCAGAGTGTCTGGCGTTAACGTCACGGGTAAATAGTGGATGGATTCGACCGGGCGCAGAGTATGCGCGATTACCCTATCGATCTCTGCGGTGTTATGAATATCCACGTCCAGTTCGCTAAGCCGGGTCGGCAGATGAAATCGCCGGTACGCTGCAATCAATTGCGCCAGCACGTCATCTTGCCCCAGTAGCGCGCTTTGCACCAGAATGCCATAAGCCACTTTCGTTCCGTGCAGGAACTTTTCCGTTTGCGGCAGGACGGTCAGACCGTTGTGTACCGCATGGGCGGCGGCGACACGGGTATAGCGTTCCCCGAGGCCGCCGACCATACCGCCGCCAGCGATAATCGCATCCACCACGTCGCAAAATGCCTGGGTCAGCCGACGCTGCTGTTTATCCGCTAATGCTTGTTCGCTGCTGGCCAGCAGGAGATCGCGAATAGCGCATGCGCTGTTAATGCCCAGTCTTACGGTCAATGGCAACGTTTCAGGCTGCGGCGCAAGCACAACGGCTTCATACCATTTCGCCAGCGTATCGCCAATGCCAGCTAACAGATAGTCATCGGGCGCCTGCAGAATAATGCGCGGTTCGACCAGCACCAGAAAATTCGCATCATCAAAAATTTCGAACTGTAACGCCTGTCCCGCGTCGTTATACCAGACGGAAAGCGGTGTCCAGGCGGCGCAGGTTGCCGCGATGGTCGGGATAGCGACAAACGGCAGCGCCAGACGGCGGGCGAGCGCTTTGGCGGTATCGAGCAGCGCGCCGCCGCCGACGCCTATCACCACCTGACGATCGTTGTTGCAGGCGTGCGCCAGTTGGGCAACATGGCGTTCGCTACAATGGCCGGTAAACTGCAGATGTTTTGCGCCAGCACGTTCAAACGCTTCCGGCAGGTAAGGACGGGCGGCGGCAATCGCGCGTTCGCCGTACACCCAAACGGCGTGGGAAAGCTGTTCCGGCGTGAAAAAGTCTGTCAGTCTTCCGAGGCTTCCGGCATGGGAAAAATAATTCGCCGGGCCGGTAACGACGCGGATTTCAGTGTGGTTCATGTTGTGTTGTCCTTAGGGTCTTCTCACCGTTGTTATTATATTTAGACATCTAAACGTCTTGATTGCCAAATACTAACACCCTGTGATAGTGTGTCAACAACCACATCACTGGCGGGTATGAAGATAATGAGAAATAACCCACTGATTCCAAAAAGTAAATTACCCAATCTTGGCACCACGATTTTTACGCAAATGAGCGCGCTGGCGCAGAAACATCAGGCAATAAATTTATCGCAAGGCTTCCCTGATTTTGATGGTCCTTCTTATTTGCACGAGCGGTTGGCTTATCATGCCGCGCAGGGCGCGAATCAATATGCGCCGATGACGGGCGCGCAGGCGCTGAGGGAGGCCATAGCCGATAAAACGGCGGAAATATATGGTTATCGACCCGATGACGTCAGTGATATCACCGTCACGGCGGGCGCGACAGAAGCGCTGTATGCGGCGATTACCGCGCTGGTGCGGGCAGGGGATGAGGTTATCTGTTTCGATCCCAGTTATGACAGCTATGCCCCGGCCGTGGCGCTTTCCGGCGGCGTGTTAAAACGCATAGCGCTTACGCCGCCGCATTTTCGCGTCGACTGGCAGGCGTTTTCGGCGTTGCTTAGCGAGCGCACGCGGCTGGTGATCCTCAATACGCCGCATAATCCCACCGCTACCGTCTGGCGTCAGGAGGATATCGAGGCGCTGTGGCAGGCTATCGGCGAGCGGGAAATTTATGTATTAAGCGATGAAGTGTACGAACATATTTGTTTTGCCGTCGAAGGCCATGCCAGCGTATTGGCGCACCCTCAGTTACGAGAGCGGGCGGTTGCCGTTTCATCGTTTGGTAAAACCTTTCATATGACAGGATGGAAGATTGGTTACTGCGTTGCGCCTGCGGCCATTAGCGCCGAAATACGCAAAGTTCATCAGTACCTGACGTTTTGCGTCAATACGCCGGCGCAACTGGCGTTGGCGGATATGCTGCGCGCCGCGCCGGAACACTATCGCGCGTTACCCGATTTTTACCGGAAAAAACGCGATGTGCTGGTTAACGCGCTGGCGCAAAGCCGATTAAAAGTGCTGCCCTGTGAAGGTACCTATTTTCTGTTAATCGATTACAGCGCAGTGTCGACGCTAAATGACGTTGAGTTTTGTCAGTGGCTAACCGAAGAAGTCGGTGTCGCCGCTATTCCGCTCTCTGTCTTTTGCGCCGCCCCTTTCCCGCATCAGCTTATACGTTTATGTTTCGCTAAACAGGAATCAACGCTGCTGGCCGCCGCAGATCGCCTGTGTAAACTGTAGTTATTTAACCGTCCACGCTCTGGAGAATCGACGGTCTGCAAAAAGCTCCTGCAGTCCGTTGATCTGTTTCAGGCGCAGGACTTCATCGGCGTCCATACCTAACTCCTGGCCGATTTTGCTCTCGTCCCAGCCTAGCAGAGAAAGTTCGCGCACGATTTCTGACATGGCGTGGATCTGGTGGCGCCCGCGCGCGCGGTTATGCCGAATGGTTGCCGCCATGCGTTCGTGACGTTCTCTGTCCAGACACGTTATCGGCAGGTAGCCTTTCAGACGCCTTTTCAGGACCATTTTTCCTTTGCCCAGCTCATGACGGTGAAAACCGTCCACAATCTCGTACTCCTCCGCATCGGCCTTTACCACCACTATCGGCTGAGTAAACCCATCTTGTTCAATCGATTTCAGCAGCAGTTTTTTCTCCGGCGGCGCAACGTTATTCGGGTTGTAGTCATTAGGCGAAATATGATCGTTTTTCACCCACAGGACACAATCGACAGGCTCATCGCGAAAAGGACTAACGCTATGTATCGCCATTCTAAATTCATTAATGGCGGCGATTCTCTCTTCTTCAGGCAGTTCAGAGAGAAAGTGAGTTATTTCGGTTGTGAGTCGGTGTTGCATAAGATCCCCCATTCCTGGCGTTTAGTTTTCATACGTTCGTTATAACGCTGGTAATTCTTAGGTTTTGTCGGACTGAATGACAGCGCCCGGCACCAGTAATCATTGTTCAGTAATACTTTGCAGATCCGCCGCCACGACGGAATATCCCGCGATCCGATATCGCCCTGCTGCGTCTGTGGGATGGTGTTCATGCCTTTTTTCTTATACCACTGCAAATAAACGGCGATTTTATTACGGTAATGTTCGGCAGTGACTTCAGGCATACTGTGTAGCAGGAGCAGCGCATACTCCTCCCAGTTAAGGTGATCGGGTTTTAAAATTTTCCGGTGGCCGTAAAAATGGCTGTCCTGCCCGGCGTATATTCCTCCGCTGAGTACGCCGCTGACTCTGGCGCACATGGCCGCCCAGCGCTCAGGTTCGATAACATGATACAGCCATAACCCCTGCCGTTGTTCCGGGCCGAACGGTTCACAAATACGCATGTAACGGGCCGGTACGCCAGCCTGATACATCAAATTATACAAAGGGTTACAGGGTTTACCTGTTTTGGCGAACCAGGTCCAGATATCTGCGGTTTTCCAGTCATAGATGGGGTAGATATACCAGGTGTGCCCCCTGGGGGCTAACGTGGTCCAGGGCTTATCGTCGGCAAAGCGCAGCTTATGCGAGTTAGCAATAGCGACAAACCGGTTATAGGATTCGTCGGAACGAATACCGACCAGCATAGCGGCAGGACGCTTTTCTGAAAACCAGTCGGCAAAATCGCGAACGAACTGTTCAAAGGTCATGCCGTGTTGATAAAAGGAAAAAAAGGCCGGATCGGTAATCGCATCTTCTGGCGGTTGTCGTACCCAGTCGGCACCCGGCTGCCAACACTGCCACTCCGGCTGGTATTGTGAAAGGGAATTTTGTGTGGTTAAGGGTAATGCGACCCAATAAAAACGCTCAATAACGTCCGCGTAGTATTCACGTAATGATTCAATATAGGCGATGGTACAGGAGAATTGCGCTTCCCAGTCAATGAAGAGAACGTGGATCTTTTTATTCATTTTGCGCGCCAACGTTGCCGTCAGGTGCAGCATAAGTCCTGAATCTTTACCACCAGAAAATGAGACGCAGACCCGGGGTAAGGTTTCCAGGGTCCACATTATACGCTCTTGAGCCGCTTCCAGAACATTTTGCTCAAGCGGAACTTTATAAACCGACATCTCTGGATAGTCTCCGATGTGTTAACTACAGTATATTCGAAATAATTAACATAAAGGATAAGCTGATTAGATGAACTTGCAATGCTTTATTATATTTATTAAATAAATGCATTATATAAATATATACATTGAATTTATATTAATATTCGTTATCTGACCTTCTTATTAATGCTTTTTTGTTATTTGCTCAATGAGCTCAGTAAATCCGCTATTATTCAGCGAAGCTCTATTATACATAAGATAGAGTTGTATGGGAGCAATGGTAAAAGGTATGGTGATTTTTTTAAGTTTGATAGTGGATGAGTAATAGTCAACAAGTGATTGTGGTAAAAAACCAATAAGCTCCGTGGCGCTGATGGCGTTGGCGATGGTTATCAGCGATTTGCTTCTGAAACCAATTATTCTTTCCCCCAGCATATTATGGATAAGTGAATGATGCTCTTTTATATCGTTTTCCCGGGCGACGAATTGCGTAAATGACTCTTGTAGAATTTCGTCGATAGTTGCGGTTTCACCTAGCCGGGGATGGTTTTCACTGCAAGCCAGGATACATTCCACCTTATTAAAGTGAGTACAAACAATAGAACGATTATTGAGTGGGGCCATTGAAACCACAATATCTGCTTTGCGGTAGGCAAGAAGATCTTCAGGCTGTTCGTCAGTGGTCAAAATGTCGTGATGTTCAATTTCAACCTGTGAATCTTTGCGGATATATTCAACTAATTTCATCACATATTGGGTGATCAATAGTTGTGGGCTGTAAATAATAAACTTTTTCTTCAGGCTGGACTGATTCATTATATTAATGGTTTGTTCCAGGCTGTTAAGGTTATTTTCTAAATGATAATGTAAATTAATGCCTGTTACGGTAGGCGTAATTCCTTTGCCTGAACGAATAAATAAAGGGTCATTGAATTGCGTGCGCAGGCGTTGCAATGACTGGCTTACGGCAGAAGGTGTAATATAGAGAGTTTCTGCCGCTTTGCTAATGCTTAAATGTTGATAAATACATTCAAATATAACCAACAAGTTAAGATCAAATTTTTTAAGGTCGTAAAGGTTAGCCATAGTATCTTCCTGGCATAATCATGGTATCTTCCATGATTATGACTTAATCTCAATAATTTACCAGAATTATGTTTATTAAACTTAATGTAGAGTTTATTTAAACTAAAATACCACAGTTATGAATATTTTAGCGAGTAAATAATTACAGTAAAGGCTGTCATAACTGACACTTATATAATCACGCCGTTAGTCTAAAAGGCTGTGCCGGATGACATGCTGGTCTGGCGTCGCGTTAATGCCAGGAGGAGGTTGGCCCGACAAACACAGCGCTATCGGGCGTGGTACGGTTAAGCTCCTGCCTTGCTAATTTCTGCGTTAAGGCTGCCCCATCATGGCGTCCAGTTGCGCTTTTTCCGGTAAACCCACAACCTGTTGCAACGTCTTATCTTTATTCATGTAATAAATTGCTGGCGTCGCGTTAGCACCAAGATCGTCCATTAACTGCTCATTCTGATTAATGACTTTCATCTGCGCCGGGGGGATGGACGCCGGAACCTCCAGCTTCATCTTTCCTGCGGAGGCTTCATAGTCATGCCAGGTTTTCGCCGGGTCTTTCGCGGCTAAAATCGCTGCGGCTGTGGCCGGGCTTTCCGGTTTAATCACGCCCACCAGTAACGTACGTAATTGTACCTTGCCGGATTCGACCCACGGGCGAGCTTGCTGCCAAAACTGCTTACAATAGGGGCAGAAAGGGTCGGCGAAGACATACAGCACCACCGGCGCGTCTTTTTTACCGTCGAGTATCCATGACGCTTTTTCCATTTTCTGCCACATTTCACGTCCGGCGGGCGCATAGATCTCTTTTTCTATCAGGGCGTTGCTAAGATTTTCACCTTTTTCATTATACATATAGCCGGAAATCGCGTGTTTACCGTCCGGTGTCAGGTAAATCGTGACGCCCATATCCTGATACTTTCCGAGATAGCCCTTCATGCCCCCCGGCGCCTCGAAGGATTTCAGGATGGTTATGCCCTGTTTTTCAATGGCTTTAACCGGCGCAGGCAGTTCTTCCGCGTGGGCGAGAATGGGCAGCATAGCAAGCAGCAATGTACGTTTAATCATATTTTTTCCTTTTAAGATCAAAGCGAAAAGAGTATTAATGATGATGCCTATCACAGACATAGGTAAGAGCTGGCGTGCCAGGATTGCCCTTTCTATGCTGGGGTGATGTAATCCTTTTCGCTGTTACAGCCTTTGTTAAGGTAATGTAGAGCGCAACACTTAGCCAGCATATACGCTATGGATTTCGAGTTGCAGACAATACGTCTGTAATTTGCAAGACGAGTCGTACTGGCTCTGAAGTTACCTGCGGGTAGTTCAGGTAATGGGGCCGCCTGTCAGGCGGCCTTTTTACTTTAGATGGCTGACAGGGCGCAGTGTTCACAATGTCGCCCGAATCGGGTTGTTAGTTAACGCTTATTGATTTGATAATGGAAACGCATTAGCCGAATCAGCAAAATTTCGTTAACTTACTCCTCAACGAAAACACGGAGGAAGTATAGATGTCCTTAATTAACACCAAAATCAAACCTTTCAAAAACCAGGCGTTCAAAAACGGTGAGTTCATTGAAGTCACCGAGAAAGATACCGAAGGCCGCTGGAGCGTCTTCTTCTTCTACCCGGCCGATTTTACCTTTGTTTGCCCGACTGAACTGGGTGACGTTGCCGACCATTACGAAGAACTGCAGAAGCTGGGCGTAGACGTTTATTCCGTCTCAACCGATACTCACTTCACGCACAAAGCATGGCACAGCAGCTCTGAAACTATCGCAAAAATCAAATATGCGATGATCGGCGACCCGACTGGCGCCCTGACCCGTAACTTCGACAACATGCGTGAAGATGAAGGTCTGGCAGACCGTGCGACCTTTGTTGTTGACCCGCAGGGTATCATCCAGGCGATCGAAGTTACCGCTGAAGGTATCGGCCGTGACGCGTCTGACCTGCTGCGTAAAATTAAAGCAGCACAGTACGTTGCCGCTCACCCAGGCGAAGTATGCCCGGCGAAATGGAAAGAAGGTGAAGCGACTCTGGCTCCATCCTTAGACCTGGTTGGTAAAATCTAAATTTCCGTCGTCTTTCACGTCATAGCTGCGTTGGCGTCGCCTGCTCACCCCGGTCACTTACTTCAGTAAGCTCCCGGGGATTCTCAGGCTAGCCGCCTTACTCTGACGTGAAATACTTTGGAAATTGTTTCAGTCATGGGCGCTCCCGCGCCCATTTCATTCCAGCACCATGACGCAAGTTGCATTAATGCAGTCCCGCGAAGTCGGCTTGCATGATGATGTTTTCAGAGAGGGAAGAAGAATGCTCGACACAAATATGAAAACCCAGCTCAGGGCTTACCTTGAGAAACTGACCAAACCTGTTGAGCTGATTGCCACGCTGGATGACAGCGCTAAATCGGCGGAAATCAAGGAACTGTTGGCTGAAATCGCCGAGCTGTCCGACAAGGTCACATTTAAAGAAGACAATTCTCTGCCGGTGCGCAAGCCGTCTTTCCTGATTACGAATCCAGGCTCTCAGCAGGGGCCGCGCTTTGCCGGTTCTCCGCTGGGCCACGAATTTACCTCGCTGGTTTTGGCGCTGCTGTGGACCGGCGGTCATCCGTCAAAAGAAGCGCAGTCGCTGCTGGAGCAGATTCGCGATATTGACGGCGATTTTGAATTCGAAACTTATTATTCACTCTCCTGCCATAACTGCCCGGACGTAGTGCAGGCGCTGAACCTGATGGCGGTGCTGAACCCGCGTATTAAACATACGGCAATTGATGGCGGCACCTTCCAGAACGAAATCACCGAACGTAGCGTGATGGGTGTTCCGGCGGTATTTGTTAACGGTAAAGAGTTCGGCCAGGGACGTATGACTCTGACCGAGATTGTCGCTAAAGTGGATACTGGCGCAGAAAAACGCGCGGCGGAAGCGCTGAACAAACGCGATGCGTATGACGTACTGATTGTCGGCTCCGGCCCGGCGGGCGCGGCGGCAGCGGTCTACTCGGCGCGCAAAGGCATCCGTACCGGTCTGATGGGCGAGCGCTTCGGCGGTCAGGTGCTGGATACCGTGGATATCGAAAACTATATCTCAGTGCCGAAAACCGAAGGCCAGAAACTGGCGGGCGCGCTGAAAGCGCATGTCAGCGATTATGACGTTGACGTTATCGACAGCCAGAGCGCAAGTAAACTGGTTCCGGCCGCGACAGAAGGCGGCCTGCATCAGATTGAAACGGCGTCCGGCGCAGTATTGAAAGCGCGCAGTATCATCATCGCCACCGGCGCGAAATGGCGCAATATGAATGTGCCGGGCGAGGATCAGTATCGCACCAAAGGCGTCACCTATTGCCCGCACTGCGACGGTCCGTTATTTAAAGGGAAGCGTGTGGCGGTCATCGGCGGCGGCAACTCTGGCGTTGAAGCGGCTATCGATCTGGCAGGTATTGTAGAACATGTTACGTTGCTGGAGTTCGCGCCGGAGATGAAGGCGGATCAGGTGCTACAGGACAAAGTGCGTAGCCTGAAAAATGTCGATATCATTTTGAATGCGCAAACGACAGAAGTGAAGGGCGACGGTTCGAAAGTGGTGGGGCTGGAGTATCGTGACCGTGTCAGCGGCGATATTCATAGCGTCGCGCTGGCAGGGATTTTTGTGCAGATTGGTCTGTTGCCGAATACCCACTGGCTGGAAGGCGCGCTTGAGCGTAACCGCATGGGCGAGATCATTATTGACGCCAAATGTGAAACCAGCGTTAAGGGCGTCTTCGCCGCAGGCGATTGTACCACCGTTCCTTACAAACAGATTATCATCGCCACAGGCGAAGGGGCGAAAGCCTCGTTGAGCGCCTTTGATTATCTGATTCGTACCAAAATCGCATAAAAAGAAGTAAGCACACCTGCAAGGTCAGTTAACTGGCCATCGTAAATGGCCCGATAGTGTAAGCTATTCGGGCCTGCGGTGTTTATGCCCGGGGAACGCCGCCGGCTAAAACACCTTCTTCATTATCAATACTCTGAAACCGTCTGTTAATAACAGACGGTTTTTTATTTCAACGGTCTTCTGTTTTTAAACTTTGAAACAATAAAAAAGCCTTCTACGGATTTAACTGGAATTTTTCTGTTTTTTTATCAAAGAAAGATTAAGCGCTTCCGTTAACATGCCCATTCTTTTTTCTTGATTTATATTGCATTTGTATGTGAGGTTATTTATTCATGGATTCAATCTATGAATCACTGACGGAATTAGAAAAAACAGGGCTTACATTGCGTGATTTTTTTAATTCTCATGATAGTCGTTCACTGAAATCTGCCTACGTGAGATTAAATCCCACTGCTGCGGTAAACCTTACCGACCGAGCGTGGCTGGAGGCGGAGTATGACTTTAATGCGCTATTCGTCGGTCCTGGCAAGCTGCTGGCTGCGCCTTTCGCTTCAGTGTATCTGGAAGAGGATGCGCTGGTGATGGGAAAGGCGACGCTGGAGATACGGGAGTTTATGGCAGCGTTGGGATTATCGGTTAATCAGGAAAGCAATATTCCTGACGATCATATTTCCTGCGTACTGGAATTGACCACACTATTACTGGCTAACACTCGGCAAACGTCACAATACCGCTCTACTCTCACTCAATATATCAATAACTATTTAACAAAGTGGGTGCCATTATATATCGAAAAAATAAAAACTCATGCACAAACGACCACGTTATATACGGTGGCGGACATCTTATTTTATTGGCTTGATGAATTAAAACGAGAGTATCAATATGAGTAATGAGACAGGACATCTGAACAGACGTTCTTTTTTAAAGGGGATAGTGGCACTGGGCGCCGTTGCGGCTTTACCCGGAGGATTACTGACCTCCCGATGCGCGCTTGCGCAGCCGCCTGTTCCCTTTAACCCTAAAACGTACAAAATTTATCGTAACGCGTGTCCGCGTAACTGCTATGACACCTGTAGCCTCAAGACGTGGGTAAAGGACGGGGTCATTACTTTCGTGGAAGGTGCGCCGGAATCAACATTTACTCACGGTACCCCTTGCGTCAAAGGGTTAAGCTATCCGCGCCGGGTTTATAGCCCCGATCGTATTAAATATCCCATGGTGCAGGACGTTCGCGGTAGCGGCAACTGGCGTCGCATCTCATGGGAAGAGGCGATGCAGCGCATTGCCGCCAAAATGCTGGAGATTAAGAAAAAAGACGGTTCTATGCTCGGTCTGGCGCTGACTAAATATTCCGGTAAGTTTGGCGTGCTGAACTATGCCGTTGAAGGGATGATGTCCTCGCTTGGCTACACCACCCGTTTTGCCGGTACGCCGTGCTGGCCTGCCGGTATCGACGCGCAAAACTACGACATGGGCGACATGTGGTGTAACGACCCGGAAGATATGGTGAAAGCGAAATACATCATTATCTGGGGCGCCAACCCGGCCTGGTGCTCAATGCACAGCATGAAGTACATCTATCAGGCGCGCGAGAAAGGGGCGAAGGTCGTGGTTATCGATCCGCTGCTGTCGCAGACTGCCGCCAAAGCCGATCTCTACCTGCGCGTACGGCCTGGTTCAGACGGTGCGCTGGCGCTGGGGATGGCGCGTCATCTGGTGGATAAAGGCCTGGTGGATCAGGATTTTGTCAACAACGATGCTCACGGCTATCCGGAATTTGAAGCCTATCTGCGTAACCATGTGACCGTGGAGTGGGCGGCAGAAATCTGCGGCCTGTCTGCGGATGTCATTCGCCAGCTGGCGGAAGAGTTTACGGCGGTTAACCCGGCCACGGTCTGGATTGGTTACGGGATGCAGCGTCATGTCAACGGCGGCGCCAACGTTCGCGCTATCGATGCCTTTGTCGCTATGTCCGGCAACATCGGTGTCGAAGGCGGCGGCGCGCGTTATGGCCATTTGCATACCTGGGGCTTTAACTATAACGCCATGTTGCAGAAGCCGCCGGTGGGCGCTATTGGCATACCGGGAGCGGCGGGCACCACCAGTGAATTCGGGGCTGCCGCTGGCAGCGACGCCGTGCAGTACTCCGATCGTTCTCTGAATATCAACCAGACGGCGCAGGGGATTCTGGAGGCCAACGATCCGCCGGTTCGTATGCTGTGGGTCGCCTGTAAAAACCCGTTTGCCCAGGATTTCGATCGCAGCAAGATGAAAAAAGCGTTTGAAAAGCTGGAAATGGTGGTCTGCGCCGATCAGTTCTTCAACGAAACGGTGCAACACGCTGATATCGTGCTGCCCGTTACCACCGCGTTTGAAGAGTGGAACGTGGATGCTTCTTACTGGCACTACTGGCTTTCCATTAATCAGCCGGCGATTAAGCCGATGTATGAAGCAAAATGCGACCTTGAAATCGCTACCATGCTGTCGCGCACCATTAATAAGATGGCGCCGGGTTCCTGTACCTTCCCGCAAGAGTTCGATCACAAGCGCTGGCTGGATCAGGAGTTCAACAACGGTATGGCGAAAATGTTCGGCATCTCTTCCTGGGACGATCTGCTGGACGGGCCGAAAAAAGCGATCCTGCCAAGTTCTGCCGCCTGGTATGACCGCAAGTTCAAAACGCCGTCAGGCAAGTATGAATTTAAATCTGAACTGGCGGAGAAAAACGGCCATACCGCGCTGCCGGAATACAAACCGGAAGCCGAGAGCAAACTGCCTTTCCATCTGTTTACGCCGCACGTGCAGTTTGGCCTGCACTCGCAGTTTATCAACCTGGACTGGATGCAGGTGTTCTACCCGGAACCGTTCGTTTATATCCATCCTTCTTCCGCACAGAAAAAAGGCATCAGCGAGAACGATCTGGTCAAAGTTTTCAATGGCACCGGTGAAGTTGAGCTGCGGGCAAAAGTCACCACCAACGTGCCGGAAGATTTCCTGGTGATGTACGAAGCGTGGTTCCCGAAACGGCAGTACAACGTGCAAAACGTCGTGGCCGATACGCCTGCTGATATGGGGCTGATGAAAACTGGCGCGCCGGGCGCCGCTATCCACAGTCAGTTTGCTGACGTTGTATTGATCGGTAAAGGGGAATCCGTAGCATGAGACGTGCGTTTTTAGTGAATAGCGATAAGTGCATCGGCTGCCGCGGCTGTGCTATGGCGTGTAAAAGCTTTAACCAACTGGAGCCGGATCGCTTCTGGCGCTACGTTTATCCGTTGGATAAAGACATCTATCCACATGAAGAGCGGGCGTTTTACTCGCTGGCCTGTAACCACTGCGAACATCCGGCCTGCGTCGCTGCCTGTCCGGTCGAAGCCTATACCAAACGTGAAGATGGCGTGGTGGTGCATAACCCTGAGCGCTGCATCGGCTGTAAAAACTGTATTCGTAACTGTCCTTATGGCGCGCCGCGTTTTAATGAAGAGACGCGTAAAGCGGAAAAATGCAGTATGTGCTACGAGCGTCTTGATATCGGTATGAATCCGGCGTGCGTAAACGCCTGTCCGGTGGGCGCCTTGTCGATTATCGATTTGGATGCCGATCCTGTGCCCGATAATGCGGTGCAGTATCCGCCAGGGTTCCCGCATATGCCACAGCTCAATCCAGGAACGCGCTTTATTCTGGCGCGCCAGCCTAAGCAGCCGGAGGACAAGTAATGGAAAAATATGAACTGCCGCTGGTGTTTTTTACGGTATTAAGCCAGATGTCTGTCGGGATGGCTTTGGTACTGACATGGCGTACGTTGCGTGGTGAAGTGGAAGGCCAGCGTTTCTATTGGTTGGCCACCGGGCTGGTGCTGGCACTGGCGTCTATTGCCGCGATTCTGCATCTGGCGCATCCCGATCGCGCTTATAATGCGCTGATTAACCTGCGACATGCCTGGTTAAGTCGGGAAATCCTTGGCGCCACGTTGTTTGGCGCAGCGGTCGGCGTAACGTTCCTGGCAAAGGGACATAAAGCGATGACTCTTATCGCCTCCGTGTTCGGCGTGTTACTGGTGGCGGTGCAGGGGATGACCTACGCCGCGCCAGCGATGGTGGCTATCGCTAATGGATTTACCATGCTGTTATTTTTTATTACGGTATGGGTCATGGGTTGCGCGGCGATTCCGCTGTTAAAACTCAGGCCTGCCGTTCCTGCGTTACGCCAGGGGATTGTGGTGTGTATCGCGGTACTTATCGCGGCGCCGCTGGTGTGGTTAAGCGGGGGAACGATAATGCAGATGACGGCGCGTTCATGGCTGGCTTCACCGTTTTATCTGGCAAGCCTGGTCTGCCTTGCGCTCGCTTTTATCGCCAGCCGTCACGGTGATTCGCGCCCGAAACTCCTGTTCGTCTTGTTATTCGTTGGCGTATTTTTGAGTCGGCTGGTCTTTTTTGGCGACACGGTGAGTACTATTGTGAATATCGGGCATTTGTACTAACGATGATGCAGTAAAAAGCCCTGCCAGGCGCTGCCTGGCAGGGCGTGTCAGTTTTTAGCCACCAGGGTTAACGCACAACCAATACCGGCAGCGTCGCATGGCGCACCACGCTTGAGGCGTTAGACCCCAACAGGTGTGTCGTGATGGACGGATTACGCGAACCGATTACCACGACATCCGCATCCAGTTCTTCGCCCATCTCATTGACGACATCGCGCACGCTACCAAAGCGAACATGCGTTTTAATTCGTGAAGGATCGATACTGAAGTGTCCCACCATCGTTTGCAGACGCGTTTCCGCCTCATGCTGTAAATGTTCTTCAAAGCGGCGCACGTCGGCGGCAAAGCGGTGCAGGCTCATGCTCGCGGACCCAGGCAGTACATGCAACAGATGAATGACGCCATCCTGTTGCGCCAGAAACTCAGCGTGGCGAATGGCTTTATCGCTAAGTTCCATTTCAAAAACATCAACCGGCATAATGATTGTCTTATACATACCCGTTACTCCCTGTTAATCAATACTGAATTTATTCAAGCATATAATAATATTTCTTTCTGCTATTTGTCTGGCAATTTTAAATATTGCGGCAACCTGGCGCTAAAAAAGTCGTGTATTTTCCAGGAAAAATCCTAAAGCCGCCTGTTTTTCCGGCAGTCTCTCCGGGATAGCTACCCTTTTATAGTCGAACGCAACATTCACCGTTACCCCGGAGGCTGCATGAAAGCATTGACGTATCACGGTCCACATCACGTAAAGGTTGAAAACGTACCCGATCCCGGCATTGAGCAGCCTGACGATATCATTTTGCGTGTTACCGCCACCGCGATTTGCGGATCTGATTTGCATCTCTATCGCGGCAAGATCCCACAGGTAAAACATGGCGATATTTTCGGCCATGAGTTTATGGGCGAGGTGGTGGAAACCGGACATGATGTAAAGAATATTCGGAAAGGGGATCGGGTCGTTATCCCGTTTGTCATTGCCTGTGGTGACTGCTTTTTCTGTCGGCTACAGCAATATTCAGCGTGTGAAAACACTAACGACGGACACGGCGCGGCGATGAATAAAAAACAGATCCCGCCACCGGCGGCGCTGTTTGGGTATAGCCATCTGTATGGCGGCGTTCCCGGCGGACAGGCCGAATATGTTCGCGTGCCAAAAGGTAATGTTGGTCCATTTAAGGTGCCGCCGCTGTTATCTGACGATAAGGCGCTGTTTCTTTCTGATATTTTGCCTACCGCCTGGCAGGCGGCAAAAAATGCCCAGATTCAGCAAGGTTCCAGCGTGGCGGTTTTTGGCGCAGGGCCGGTAGGATTACTGACTATCGCCTGTGCGCGCCTGCTGGGCGCGGAGCAGATCTTCGTCGTTGATCACCACGCCTGGCGCTTGCGTTTCGCCGAAGAACGTTATGGCGCGATACCGATCAACTTCGATGATGAGAACGATCCGGCGGAAAAAATCATCGAGCAGACGGCAGGACACCGCGGCGTGGACGCGGTAATTGATGCCGTAGGCTTTGAAGCGAAAGGCAGCATGACGGAGACGGTGCTGACGAACCTTAAACTGGAAGGCAGTAGCGGCAAAGCGCTGCGACAATGTATCGCGGCGGTCAGACGCGGCGGCGTGGTCAGCGTACCCGGCGTGTATGCCGGTTTTATTCACGGCTTTTTATTCGGCGACGCCTTTGATAAGGGGCTAACTTTTAAAATGGGTCAAACCCATGTTCACGCGTGGCTGGGGGAGTTATTACCGCTTATTGAAAAAGGGTTGCTGAAGCCGGAGGAGATTGTCACGCACTATATGCCGTTTGAAGAGGCGGCGCGCGGCTACGAAATTTTCGAAAAACGCGAAGAAGAGTGCCGGAAGGTTATCCTGGTGCCGGGAGCGACGTCGGCACAAGCGGCGCAGAAACAGGCGACGGGAGTAGTCAACCCGATGCCAGGCGGCGTTGTCTGAAGCAGGCAAAAATGAAAGGGCTAACGGAAAGAGGATGCGCAGGCATCCTCTGTGTAAACGCATTAACGCTTATGCAGATGGTTTAACGCAGGAAGTCGCCCGCGGCTTCAGGCTGATATTCGAGTTCCAGCACTTCGAGATGGGTGGAGGCGCCGCCCGGCAGTTCCCAGTGAATGGTGTCGCCGACGCGCAGTCCCAGCAACGCTGCGCCGACGGGCGCCATTACCGAAAGCTGGGTACTGCTGTCCGTCATATTGGCGGGATACACCAGCGTCCGCACGCGTGTTTCACCATCGCTCAAATTGCGGAATTTAACGCGGCTGTTCATGGTGACGACATCGTTCGGCATCTCTTGTGGCGAACACATTTGCGCGCGATCCAGTTCGGCGTTGAGCGCGTCGGCAATCGGCAGATCCGCATACGCAGGCTGTTCCAGAAGACGATCAATACGTTCGGCGTCAAGGTCGTTAATGATAATAGTGGGTCTGGACATTTCTTACTCCATGTCATCGATACTGCGAGTAGTGCAGGTAAATGGTCCCAAAAGAAAACCCTCACCGTCTGGCGGCGAGGGTTCAACTCTCATGATGATACTGAGACTTACCCCGTCTTTGAAGTGATTTAATTCACATTCGGGTAAATCCTCAAACGTCATAGCCTTGAGTGAATTTTAGTCTACATTCGGGCGTGTTCTCAAATGTGACTACGGTTTTAAACCTTTGCTTCGTCAATAACCGGCTTTATCGATAATAAACTGTTTCCCGCAGTTGCGGGGATGCTGCTGCGGCTGGAATGAGGCGGAGGAGAGCGGCGCGTTAATCATCGACGCCTTTAATGAAAACCGAATCTCTGTTAAATAGGCGGGATTGCCCTGGCAGTTTACTTTAACGGCTTTGACATTATCCTTGCCCCACATTTGTGCGACGACGCTATCAAACGCGGCGCGGCTAACGGTTTTGCCGTAATTATCCGCCAGAAACTGCCCCAGCGCGCTGTCTTTTATCGCCTTATCCAGCCGTATCATGGTGCCGAAATAGGTATTGGGATCAAACCCGAAACAGGCGCCATGTTTGGCATATTCGTAGCGCTCCAGACAGGAATTTCCCCCCCCCCCCGCGCCGGGCATCACTTCCTTAAGCATTGCCGCGATGTCAGGCGAAAATCCGGGGGCGGGGCGGAGCATTTCCGGCTGGCCTTGACCTCAGGCAGATTCGGCGTTGGCGGCAAAAATCGGGGTTAAGAGGACAGCCAGCAGCGGACTGTAATGCCATATTGTGTTCATGATGAATTCGATAATTTATACAAATTATGAATGTTAACCATTTAATCATAAAAAATGCCGCTCAGGTGAACCTGAACGGCATCATTTTTAACCTACGTTGGTGTAATGTTTAATTCCACATTGCCAGAATCGGCCAGCCCACCAGCAACAGCATAGCGATATAGATAACGCCAAAGATTGCGCCAAGCCGCCAGTAGTCTCTGGATTTCACGTAACCGCAGCCGTAGATAATCACACCAGGGCCGGTGGCATACGGCGTCAGACAGCCCATAATACCGATAGACAGCACCAGCAGAATACACAGTTGTTCCATCGGAACGCCCGGAATGCCTTTACCCACCGCCAGAATGACCGGCAGCATGGTCGCAGTGTGAGCGGAAAGACTGGCGAACAGATAGTGCGCGAAATAGAACACCAGTACCAGTACAATGACGGTTGCATCCGGCGAGAAACCTTCCAGATGCGTACTCATGGTATTGGCGAACCAGTCAATAAAGCCGGAGCGGGTTAAGCCATTGGCCATGACCACCAGCGTAGCGAGGTTCACCAGGGTGTTCCAGGCGCTGTTGTAGCGCGTAATGTCTTTCCACGGTACAACATGCAACGCCAGCATCAGCGAGACGGCCAGCAGACCCACGGCAGTGGCGTTGATGATTTTTCCACCAAAAACCCACAATCCTAAGCTAAGCAGCACCAGGCCAATCAGCGTCCACTCTTTGCGGGACAGACGCCCCATGTTTTTTAACTCGCCGCCAGCCCAGGCTGCGACTTCCGCACTGTGGGTCACTTCAGGTTTATAAAGCACATAGGAGAGCCACGGCGCAACGATCAGTAAAATAATCCCCACCGGCAGAAAGCTGAGAAACCACTGCAGCCAGCTAATCTGGACGCCGGCGATCTTGCTGACGAACTCCAGACCTAACACGTTTGGCGCCGCGCCAGTGACAAACATCGAAGAGCTCAGGCTGGTACTGATCACCATCATCCACATCAAATAACCGCCGATGCGGCGTGCGGAAGGATCGTTTGGAAACGATTTAAACAGCGGCGGCAGGTTCTTGATGACCGGGAAGACAGTCCCGCCGGTACGAGCCGTATTGGAGGGAGTAAACGGCGCCAGCAAAATATCGATAATGACAATCGCATAGCCGAGCGTCAGCGTGCGTTTACCCATGAATTTTACCAGAAACAGCGCAATGCGGCGCCCCAGCCCGGTCACTTCGTAGCCCAGCGCGAAAATAAACGCGCCGAAAACCAGCCAGACCGTGGTGCTGGAGAAACCGGCAAGCCCCCATTTCAGCGCCTGTTTACTGGCGTTAAACGCCGGATCGGCCAGTTCTGAAGCGTCAAATAGCAGGTAATTGCTGCCGATAACGCAAATGGTTACGGCGATAAAACTGATCGCTGTCGCCGGGATCGGCTCCAGGATCATACCGACAATCATCGCGACAAAAACCGCAAAATAGTGCCAGGCCTGCGGCGGCATACCATCTGGAACAGGAATTAGCAACATGACGCCCATCACCACTAATGGGGCCAACAACTTCCATATATTATCTTTGGATAAAGACATAAATGACTCTCCGGAAAGGATATTTTCTATAATTGTGTTAATGATTAACTTGCGAAATTTGCGCTAAAAACCAGGTCACGATCAGCAGATCGGCGCTACCGCCTGGGCTGAGATTGCGTTCAATGCATTGCTGATCGAACCGGTGGAGATAAACGAGATCGTCAGGCGTCCGTATGCCGCCCTGCTGTAATAAGACCGCCGCCTGCTGCTGTAACCAGCGCAGACCGTCCGCCCCGCCGCGCGACGCGACGTTGGTATCGCCGTTAAGCGACATCAGCAGCAGTAAGGTATCAAGCAGTGCCAGTTCGGGATCGCGCCCCTGCGCCAGCAATGCGCGGTAGTGCGGCAGCGCGTGGCGGATGACCAGCGGATAGCCCGCTTCCGCTTCACCGCGCGCGCCGGTTAATCCCAGTTGCTGATACAGCCGCTGACCTGCGGTGAGCTGTAGGTTGTTCTGACGCAGTTCGCGCGTGGTCAGGCCGTGGCAAAAATCGGCGGCGGTAGCGCAGAGTGTTTCTGCGACGATCGGTTGGCGTAGCTGATACAGGCGGCCAATGGCGGCGCACAGTAACCCCAGCGAGAAAATGCTGCCTTTATGGGTATTGACGCCCGCCGTTGCGCGAAACATCGCTGCTTCACAGGCCATCCCCAATGGACGCAGGCCCGCCAGAACCGATTCTGGCGGCAGGCGCGTGCAGCTGGCGCCATATTCCATAAAGCGCGGCAGCCAGTGTCGAATCGCCTCCGCGCTGCGGTGAAAATCCGCCAGCGCCATATCTTTGTGCGCGCCGCAGTTTAGTCGGTCTACCAGACCGGGTTTTGGCGATAAATTTACCTCGGTCAGCATGGCGCGCCAGGCTAAATCGGCCCAGGCGTCGTACAGCGACCGAGGCTGAATGGAGGCGTTAGTCGGGTTGGCGGGAATCGGCATCATGCAGCAGCGCCTCCATATGAATCAGTAAATCAGTCAGCGCGTGGGTTTTACCCCGCGCGCATTCAGCCGCGCTTTGCCCGCACAGCAGACAGCGGCGGGCGGGAAGCGCGAAATGGCGGCGAGAGAGTATTTCGCCTTCCGCCGTCAGGACATCGATATCCCACAGGCGCCCCAGTGGATAACGCTGTTCAAGCGTGATGGTCGCCTGTTTGAGCGCCTGAGCGGGCGCGTCAATCGCCAGCAGCCCTTCCGGCCCGCTGGCGGAAGCCAGTGCAGCCTGCTCCCGGATGGTCCAGCCATACTCTTCTGCCAGCGTGTGCAGGGCAGTCACGCCGTGATTAAAGATCCGGCGGGTTAACGCGCTGTCTTTCATCGGGCCTGGCGCCACCACGGTAAAGGAGACCAGTGGAGTGGCGTGGCGCGTTAGCCAGGCGCGCTGTCTTGCTTGTCTCTCATCCCGGCTGGCGAGCAGCTCAGGAATAGAAACGTTGTGACAGGCGGCGAGTTCCGGAAGCAGGCGCATGGCTTATTCCTTCACCTGATGCACCACATCGATCACTGAACCGTCGCGATAACGCACGACAGCAATCACGCGGTCAGTGAATTCGATAGGGCGGGGCTGACCGGTAAGCAGTTGCGCGCGTTCGCGCAGCCACTCAATCGATACCACTTTCATTCCCGCTGCTTTCAGGCGTTCAGCCAGCTCCGGACGCGCCGGATTGACGGCGATACCGTGATCGGTGACCAGAATGTCAACGCTGGAGCCTGGTGTGACGCAGGTGGTGACGTTATCAACCAGCGTTGGGATGCGACCGCGTACCAGCGGCGCGACGATGATGGACAGCGCCGCCGCGACGGCGGTATCGCAGTGACCGCCGGACGCGCCGCGTAGAACGCCGTCGGAGCCGGTCAGCACGTTAACATTGAAGTGGGTGTCGACTTCCAGCGCGCTCAGTACCACCACGTCCAGACGGTCGACGGAAGCGCCTTTAGAGCCCCAGTTGGCGTACTGGTTAGCGCTGATTTCGATATGGTTCGGGTTGCGGGTCAAAGATTGCGCAGCGTTACGATCGAAGCTCTGAACGTCAAGCAGTTTGCGGATTAAGCCCTTTTCATGCAGGTCGACCATGGTGGCGGTGATACCGCCCAGCGCGAAATTAGCCACAATGTTGCGGCTACGCATTTTGTCTTCCAGGAAGCGGGTGACCGCCAGCGATGCGCCGCCAGTACCGGTTTGCAGGGAGAAACCTTCGTTGAAGTAGCCGGAGTGGGCAATGACTTCCGCCGCGCTGCGGGCGATCAGCAGTTCACGCGGATTAGTGGTCATGCGGGTCGCGCCAGCGCCGATTTTGTTTGCATCACCGACTTCTTCGATTTGCACGATCAGATCAACCTGATCCTGAGCGATGCTTGCCGGGTTATGCGGATACGGCAGCAGTTGCTCCGTCAGCATCACGACCTGCTTCGCGCTGTCAGCATCCACCATCGCGTAGCCCAGTGAACCGCAACAGGCTTTGCCGGTATAACCGTTAGCATTACCGAATTCATCGCAGGAGGGCACGCCAAGAAACGCAACATCAATATTGAGTTCGCCGCTTTGTACCAGATGTACACGACCGCCGTGGGAGTGAATCTGAACCGGCTCAGCCAGCAGGCCGCGAGAAATTTCTTCCGCCAGCGGGCCGCGCAGGCCTGACGTGTAGATGCGGCTGACCACCCCGTTACGAATGTGTTCAACCAGCGGCGCATGGCAGTCGCTCAGCGAACTGGAGGCCAGGGTCAGATTTTTGAAGCCCATCTTCGCGATGGTTTCCATCACCAGGTTAATCGTCAGATCGCCGCCGCGAAACGCGTGGTGAAAAGAGAGCGTCATGCCGTCGCGTAAACCGGAACGGCGGATGGCCTCTTCCAGGCTGGCGCACAGTTTGTGGTCGCGCGGTTTTTGCGCTTGTAGATCCAATTTTGCCGCACTTTGGTAAGCGCTCAGTTCGCTTTCAGCGTGACGGCTCCAGGCTGCTACGCGATCCTGGCGTTGAGATTCATTTTTCTGCGTCATTTTTTTGCCTTATTCTTCGCGAATACCGGAAAGTTCTGCACGGGAGAGCACCAGACGGGCGCGTTCAATCACCGGGCTGTCGACCATCTTGCCGTTAAGGGAAACGACGCCGAGACCTTCGCGGGCGGCGGCTTCTGCGGCTTCAACGACCAGACGCGCATGGGCGACCTCTTTACGCGTCGGCGCATAAAGGTTGTGCAGCAGTTCGATCTGGCGGGGGTTGATCAGTGACTTACCGTCAAAGCCCAACTGTTTAATGTGGGCGGCTTCTTGCAGGAAACCGGCTTCGTTATTGGCGTCTGAATAGACGGTATCGAAGGCCTGAATGCCAGCGGAACGCGCGGCCTGCAAAATGGCGCAGCGGGCGAACAGCAGTTCGGTGCCTTCCGGAGAGCGTTCGGTGCGCAGATTGCGAACATAGTCTTCCGCGCCCAGCGCAATCCCGATCAACCGTTCAGAGGCGTGGGCGATTTCTACCGCGCGGGTAATACCCAGCGGCGATTCCACGGCGGCTAACAGGCCGGTACTGCCCGGTTCGCGACCGCAGGCGTTTTCAATGCGCAGAATTTCGTTTTCGATATCAATGACGTCCTGCGCGGTGTCGGTTTTCGGTAAACGCACCACGTCCGCGCCGCCGCGCACGACCGCTTCCAGATCGTTGACGCCCCATTCGGAGTCCAGTGCATTCACGCGGACAATGGTTTCGACGTCACGGTAAAGCGGGTGTTGCAGCGCGTGATATACCAGACGGCGCGCCGCGTCTTTTTCGCGTAATGCAACGGAGTCTTCCAGGTCGAACATCAGCGCGTCGGCCGGGTAGATAAACGAATTGCTCACCATCGCCGCGTTGGCGCCCGGTACGAATAACATACTGCGGCGGGTGCGGGTTTTACGTTGTTGCAGAGAAGTGGAAATCATTGGCGATCCTCCCAGGGCAGAGCGGCAATACCGCTGGCGCGCGCCAGTAGCGTTTCCAGTCGGGCGCGCAAAATGCAGTCCAGAGCGCCTTTATCATCGACGTTCAGTTGTACGCCGCGCACGTCGTAGCGAGAAAGCACCTCCAGGATGGTGGCGCGAATGGCCTCGCCAAACTGTTTTTCAACGCTACTGTTGATTTGCAGGTCAATATCCTGCGTATCGAGCGGCGCAATGCGTATCATCACATCGCCGGACTCAAGCGTGCCTGCGACGGCTAGCTGGTTTATTTTCATTTTTCACCTGTTGCTAATACGGGGGACTTTTGACGGGCTGCCGCGCTGCCCGGATGGCGTTCGACCATACCCTGCAAATAGCGCAGGGTGGCGTCGGGAACCAGCGGCGCGATAGCCGTGAGATCGTGTTTAACCAGCAGCTTGCGTACCCAGGAGGCGGATATCGGCGTTTCCTGGAAGCAAAGACGCTCTATTTCCACCAGCGTAATGGGTGGGGCGGGAAGCGTTGGCGTCTCCAGCCAGAAACGCATATCAAGGTTGTACTGGGCGGTAACGGTGCAAAACGGCTCCGTACCGACAAAGCGGTGTGTGATGCCAAGCGCGGGCGCCAGGTACTGGCGAAAAATCTTCAGGTCGATTTCGGTATAACAGTGATTAATAACGCTCTGCTCTTTAATGAAATAGCAGGGGAACGTTGCCCGAGAGATAATGTATTCGGAGCCGCGGTGAACGGTTAAGCGCGGGATATCGGTAGTCCCTTTAAGGACCAGATCGAGTCGGTCTTCATAGGGAAAGCGTGATGTATCTTCTTTGACCAGGAACAGATGCAGCCAGTCGCACTGCGCAGCCGCCTGTTGGATCAGATAGCGATGGCCGTGCGTGAAAGGATTGGCGTTCATCACAATACAGCCAATTTTCTTTCCCTCATGACGCAATGTCGCCAGCGATTCCGCATACCGTTTCAACCGGGTCGCGCTATTTTCCATTAAGACCATTACGCCAGGGACGCTGGCTATCGTCGAAAAGCTGCACTGTTTAAACAGCGCTTCGTATTCCGTTTTTGTATAAATAAAAAGATGGGTGCAGTGTCGTTCCCAGGCGAGATTAATCAATTCCGTCGCCAGCGTTAACGCTAAGCCTTCGCCGCGTACTGATTCGCTAATGGCCACGCATTTAATGATATTTCCGGCGATACCGCCGCAGGCAATAAGTCGGTCATGACGGGTGACGGTAATAAACACCTCTACAGTGGTATCGACGCTTAAATCATTCTCTTTGAGAAAGTGAGCGATCTCCGCCATTTTTTTATTTTCAGAGCGTTTTACCCGGGTGAATACATTATTGCCAAACATAGTAAGAAATATCCTGGTGATATGCTTGTTGCCACTTTTCTGTATATGTTGCGCTGTGTTGCAACTTGATAACTTTTTCTTTTCAGTCAGAGTGGGAGTTTTTTTATTACGAGTTATTTATTTTTCTCTCTGGCGTATACATCGTAAGGAGTATTTTGGTGGTAAATTTTGATTTATTTCACAAAGCGTTAGATGGTTTTTAAGTGTTTTATGGTTTTAAGTTTTTTAATTAATTTAATCGCCATTCAGGCGGTGGTTTTTAGTTGTTTAATTGATTTAATGTGGGGAATCTGTAACGATCGGTTTTTATATGCTTCAAGTTACTTAAAACATTTTTATTACATTTGCGGTAAATCCGCAGCGAAATGCCCATAAGGAACCTTAATGCCCTATCAGAAAAATAAAAAGCTGTTTCCTTTTTTTCGGCAACTCGCGTTTCCGTTGCGTATTTTTCTGCTCATTCTGGTGGTTTCTGTTTTCATCGTGGCGGCATTAGCACAATATTTGTCTGCCAGTTTCGAAGATTATCTGGCGTCCCATGTTCGTGACATGGCGATGAATCAGGCAAAAATTATTGCTTCTAACGACAGCATTATCGCCGCCGTAAAAAACCGGGACTATAAACGCCTGGCGATAATTGCGAATAAACTGCAGCGCGGGACGGATTTTGACTATGTGGTGATAGGCGATCGCCACTCGATCCGGCTTTACCATCCGAATCCGGAAAAAATTGGCTATCCCATGCAGTTTACGAAACCCGGCGCGTTGGAAAGAGGAGAAAGTTATTTCATTACCGGTAAGGGCTCAATAGGGATGGCGATGCGCGCCAAAACGCCTATCTTTGACAACGAAGGCAACGTGATCGGCGTTGTTTCAATTGGCTATCTGGTCAGTAAAATCGACTCCTGGCGGCTGGACTTCTTATTACCGATGGCGGGGGTTTTTGTCCTGTTGCTGTTGGTATTAATGCTGCTTTCCTGGTTTTTCGCCGCGCATATCCGCCGACAAATGCTGGGCATGGAGCCGAAACAGATTGCGCGCGTGGTACGCCAGCAGGAGGCGTTGTTTAGCTCGGTTTATGAAGGGCTGATCGCCGTTGATCCAGAGGGACATATCACCGCGATTAACCGCAATGCGAGAAAAATGTTGGGGCTGCCGTCGCCGGGGCGTCAGTGGCTGGGCAAGTTGATAGCAGAAGTCGTCAATCCGGCAGACTTTTTTACCTGCCAGATCGCAGAAAGGCGTCAGGACGTGATGGCCAACTTCAATGGCCTGAGCGTCATCGCCAATCGTGAGGCTATCCGTTCCGGCGAGGAGCTGCTGGGCGCTATTATTAGTTTTCGCAGCAAGGATGAAATCGCGACGTTGAACGCGCAGTTAACTCAGATTAAACAGTATGTTGAGAGCCTGCGCACGCTACGCCATGAGCACCTGAACTGGATGTCGACTCTGAACGGCCTGCTGCAAATGAAAGAGTATGATCGGGTCAGAGAGATGGTGCAGGGCGAATCGCAGGCGCAGCAGCAACTTATTGATAGTTTACGCGGCGCCTTCGCCGATCGTCAGGTGGCCGGTTTGCTGTTTGGCAAAGTGCAACGCGCGCGTGAACTGGGGCTCAAGATGGTGATAGTTCCCGGCAGCCAGCTACATCAACTGCCGGAGGGGCTGGATAGCACGGAGTTCGCCGCCATCGTCGGGAATCTGCTGGATAATGCGTTTGAGGCGAGTTTGCGTACACAGGAAGGCGACAATACCATCGAACTTTTCCTGAGCGACGAGGGCGACGAGGTGGTGATAGAGGTCGCCGACCAGGGCTGCGGCGTTCCTGAAGCGCTGCGGGAAAAAATTTTTGAACAGGGCGTAAGTACCCGAACCGACGAACCCGGTGAGCATGGTATCGGGTTATATCTGATTGCAAGTTATGTGGGGCGCTGTGGCGGGGTCATTACACTGGAAGACAATGATCCTTGTGGCACCTTATTTTCTTTATTCCTTCCGAAAGTGAAAAAAAACGATGACAGAACCATTAACCCTATTGATCGTTGAGGATGAAACGCTGCTGGCGGAGATGCACGCAGAATATATCCGCCATATTCCTGGCTTTAACCAGATATGGCTGGCGGGCAATCTGGCGCAGGCGAGAATGATGATTGACCGGTTCAAACCTGGATTAATTCTGTTGGATAATTATCTGCCGGATGGGAAGGGGATTACGCTGCTGCATGAATTAATGCAGTCGCGCTATCCTGGCGGCGTCGTGTTTACGACCGCCGCCAGTGACATGGAGACGGTAGCGGAAGCGGTACGTAGCGGTGCGTTTGATTATCTGGTCAAACCTATTGCTTATGAACGTTTGGGGCAGACGCTGACCCGTTATCAACAGCGCAGACGTATGCTGGCGAGCGCGGATAGCGCAAGCCAGAAGCAGATAGATGAAATGTTCAACGCCTATGCGCGCGGCGAACCGAAAGGGGATTTGCCGACCGGTATTGATGCCTTAACCCTTAATGCGGTGATGAAGCTGTTTGCCGATCCAACCGTACGCCACACGGCTGAAACGATCGCGCAGGCCTTAACGATAAGCCGCACCACATCCCGACGCTACCTGGAATATTGCGCGAGTCAGCACCTGATTGTCGCAGAGATTATTCATGGCAAAGTGGGCAGGCCGCAGCGTATTTACCACGGCGGCTAAGCCTGGTTTAAGATGCCGGGGCGATGTTTTCCCTCGCCCCGGCTTACCGGCTATCAGCCGCCGGTAACGGCGGAAGAGGTGCCTGGCACCATAATTTCCGTGGCGATAATGACGATCAACAGACCGACGATGACCGGAACGGAGGTGCGTTTCACCACTTCAAAAGGTGATATTTTAGCCATCCCGGCGACAGCGACCACGACGCCGGAGACCGGCGAAATCGTGCGCCCCAGGTTTGAGGCTTGCAGCATTGGGATGGATAAATAGGCTGGGTTGATGCCGGAGGAGTGCGCCAGTTTAGGGATCATCTCAACAAAGGCGTAAAAAGGCGCATTGCCTGAACCGGTGGTCATCGCGGCCAGCATGGTTAAAATCACTAAGACCAGCATCAGAATAATGCTGGCGGAGCCAAAAGAAGTGGCAATCGAGATCAGACTTTGGATAAAGCCAATGGTGCTCAGCCCCTGGGCGAAAACGCCCGCCGCGACCAGCAGCATCACAACGCCGGCAAACGCATCCGCCATGCCGCGATAAGCCACTTCCAGGCCGGAAAACACATTTTGCGTGTTGAAGCCGCGCACGAATTCCAGCACGGCGGCCAGCAGCATACAGATCACCAGAATGGTAATAATGTGCAACTGCGGCCCCCATTTACCGTCAAAAATCAGTACGCCGATAATGGGCGTGAACGGTAAAAGGGCATAAAACGGCGGGGCCGTGGTGGTAATCTCCGCCACGTCCAGCATCTCATGTGAAATGTTCTCTTTTTTATCCAGATAGCGTTGCCAGAAAAAGTGCGCTATCGCCATACCGATAATGGCGGCGATGGAAATCGGCAGCGTGGTTTTGAACGCGAAATCGATTAACGGCATCTCCGCCGCTTTTGCGGCTAAAACCACATCGCCAGACGTTGGCGAGAGGATGATGGCGGCCGGAGAGGCGCAAATAGCCGCCGCCGCGCCGCGGCTAATGCCGACGTTGACCATCACCGGGAAGAGAGTAGCCATGAGCAGTACGCCAAGCCCCGTCGCGGAAGAGACGGCCAGCGACATCAGGCAGGCGACAAAATAGGCGGCAATCATCAACAGGTAGGGCGAATTTATGTACTGTAAAGGTTTCGACGCCAGCTTCACGACCATATCATTCGCGCCGATATGCGTCATATAAGCGGCAAAGCCGCACAGCATCATGATCATCATGCCAAGATCGCCGCCGCGACTCATGAGCAAAATTTTGATGTATTCAACAATATCTGTTGCGGTATAGCCGGTACTGGTTTCGCTGGCAGGTAATACCTTATGCCCCATCAGCGCGCTGATAATAAGCAGAACCAGACCGCCGACAAATAAAACGCCAGTGGCGGAATATCCCTTAATGATGTAGCGCGCTACACCCACAATAACGACGACCCCGATAAGGAGCTCTATAACTGTTAGCATTGTTTCCCCTGTCTTATCGACACCCAGAGTAAAAATAAGAGCCACAAAAGTGGTATAAAAATGTACCGAATAAAGGATGGCGCCTTACTGATTAAAATCACGGCGCGGTTATTTTTTCATGTCATCGCTAAAGAGGAAATATGTTTATGCGAATTTTCTGTAGCGCTATAAGTATTAATTTATTGTTATTTTATTGTTTTGTTTGTTGTGCTTTATTTTGTGTTTTTTGTGAAAATTTAGTAAGGAGCGCGCGACGGTTCTGAGTGTTAAATCAAACGCCGTTAACCCGATACTCTCTCAGATTATTCTCTGTTTATAGTTTGTTAAGATTTTATTCAGGTTAATGTTGTTATTATCACAGTCGAATTTTTGAACGGTATGGCTGTTGTGATGATTATCAGAAAGTATTTTCTTATTATTGCTCTCCTTGTTATGCCATGGCTGGCTATTCCTTCAGTCTCTGCGGCGGATAAAGGGTGGTTTAACACGTTTACCGATAACGTCGCAGAAACGTGGCGACAGCCTGAGCATTATGATTTGTATGTCCCCGCCATTACATGGCATGCGCGCTTTGCCTACGATAAAGAGAAAACGGATCGCTATAACGAGCGACCGTGGGGCGTGGGTTTTGGTCAGTCGCGCTGGGACGACAAAGGCAACTGGCATGGCCTCTATATGATGGCCTTTAAAGATTCATTTAACAAATGGGAACCCATAGGCGGTTATGGCTGGGAAAAAACCTGGCGACCGCTGGAAGACGATAATTTTCACCTGGGACTGGGCTTTACCGCGGGCGTTACCGCGCGCGACAACTGGAATTATATTCCCATCCCTGTGCTGTTGCCTTTAGCGTCGATAGGCTATGGTCCCGCTACCTTTCAGATGACCTACATTCCGGGTTCGTATAACAACGGAAACGTCTATTTCGCCTGGATGCGTTTCCAGTTTTGACGGAGAAGGGTATTGTTCTGTTGTGAATTAAAAAGCCTTAAAAAACAATAGGTAGATAGGGTTGGCTAAAAATTAACGCGATATTTATCACTTTTTCGCAAAGTTCGACTGGACAAAATGCATCACAATTGTTGTACTGGTATCCGACACGGCATTTGTGTCTATTTTTCATGTAAAGGTAATTTTGATGTCTAAGATTAAAGGTAACGTTAAGTGGTTTAATGAATCCAAAGGATTCGGTTTCATTACTCCGGAAGATGGCAGCAAAGACGTGTTCGTACACTTCTCTGCAATCCAGACCAATGGTTTTAAAACTCTGGCTGAAGGTCAGCGCGTAGAGTTCGAAATCACTAACGGTGCCAAAGGCCCTTCCGCTGCAAACGTAACTGCTCTGTAAGCATACGTCCGACAGCAAGATTTCAAAACCCGCCCTTTCGGCGGGTTTTTTTTGCGCTTAACGCGCCGCTGCGGCGGAAAATAGCCAGAATGCCAGCGCCGTCATGGCAAACGAACCCAACAGGTTAATCAGCACATTCAGCAGCGCCCAGCCAAAGCGCCCCTCTTGCAGCAAGAATACCACTTCAGCAGAAAAAGTAGAAAAGGTCGTCAGGCCGCCGCAAAAGCCGGTCGTAATGAGCACTTTCCACATCGGATCGATATGTGTCATGCGGTTAAACCAGGCGAACCCCATGCCGATAATAAACGCGCCAAGCAAATTTGCTGTTAGCGTACCGATGGGAATCGCCTGATGAAGCGGATTAAAACGCATACTTAGCATCCACCGGGCTACGCTCCCCGTTCCACCGCCGATAAAAACTGCTAAAAGAAGCTGTAACACTGCCGAATCCTTTATTTAATTGCTATACAGGAGGAGTGTAACGCCGAACAAGCATAATTGGCGAGTCCTGACAGAGGTGTGGGAGGGGATATGTTCGTTGCAGCCGGGCAGTTTGTGGTGAGTTCTGTATGGGAAAAGAATGCGCAAGTTTGCGTTTCGTTAATGGCTCAGGCGGCGGACCGCGGCGTATCGCTTCTGGTGCTGCCTGAGGGGATATTAGCGCGAGATGACATCGACCTTGACCTGCCGATTCGCGCCGCGCAGCCGCTGGATGGCGCGTTTATGACGCGGCTTCAGGAAGAAAGCGCTCATAATAATATGACGACGATATTCACTATCCTTGTCCCGTCAACGCCTGGACGGGCGGTTAATATGCTGGTGGCGCTACGGGCGGGTCACATTGTCGCGCGTTACGCGAAGCTGCATCTCTATGATGCGTTTTCGATGCAAGAATCCCAAAGTATTGATGCCGGAACCGTTATCGCGCCTGTGCTGGACGTGGAGGGGGTTAAGGTGGGGCTTATGACCTGTTATGACCTGCGCTTTCCGGATATGGCGTTAGCGCTGGCTTTACAGGGGGCTGACGTATTGGCGCTGCCGACGGGCTGGGTTCGCGGCCCGCTGAAAGAGCAGCAGTGGTCGACGCTGCTGGCGGCGAGAGCGCTGGATACCACCTGCTATATGATTGCGGCCGGGGAGTGTGGTAATCGTAATATTGGTCAAAGTCGTATTATCGATCCGTTGGGGGTAACGATAGCCGCGGCAGCCGATCGTCCGGCGCTGATCGTCGCGGAAATATTCAGAGAACGAATAGGCCAGGTGCGGGAGCAACTTCCTCTTTTGCAGCAACGACGATTTGCGCCACCGCAATTATTATGATGTTTTTTTACGCAAAGCTTGATTCACCTTGTTACAGATTGCTATTGTGTGCGCGCGTCGAAAGACCGTTAATATTCTCAGGTTAATCCGGCGCGTTACGCAGCCTGTTTTTAGTGAAGAAGGTATCTATGGGTGAGATTAGTATTACCAAACTGCTGGTGGTTGCCGCACTGGTTGTTCTGCTGTTTGGTACCAAGAAGTTACGTACGCTGGGCGGAGACCTGGGCACGGCGATTAAAGGATTCAAGAAAGCAATGAACGATGAAGACGCGGGCGTTAAGAAAGACGTCGACGGTAGCGTTCAGGCTGAAAAACTCTCGCACAAAGAGTAATAGCGCGATGCGCTTGCTCCGCAGAGTAAAAAAACCGGCAAGTTGCCGGTTTTTTTTGCCTGAAATGTAAGCGTCTATTACACGATCATTTCACTTCCATGCCTTTGGCCTGGAGATCAGCATGGTACGAAGAACGTACAAAGGGGCCACAGGCGGCATGGGTAAAGCCCATCGCCAGGGCTTCCGCTTTCATCTCGTCAAACTCTTCCGGGCTGACATAACGCTGTACCGGCAGGTGATGGCGGCTTGGCTGTAGATACTGACCAAGCGTCAGCATGGTAACGCCGTGACGGCGTAAGTCGCGCATAACCTCAATGATTTCCGCATTGGTTTCGCCTAAGCCCACCATCAGACCCGATTTTGTCGGAATTTCCGGGTGCGCTTCTTTGAAGCGTTCCAGTAATTTCAGCGACCAGTTGTAATCGGCGCCCGGACGAACCTGGCGGTAGATACGCGGCACGTTTTCCAGGTTGTGGTTAAAGACATCCGGCGGCGTCGCGTTAAGGATATCCAGCGCGCGATCCATACGTCCACGGAAGTCTGGCACCAGGGTCTCTATTTTTATCTCCGGGTTTTTGGCGCGGATGGCGGTGATGCAGTCAGCAAAATGCTGGGCGCCGCCGTCACGCAGATCGTCACGGTCGACAGAGGTGATGACCACATAGCGTAGCGCCATGTCGGCGATCGTTTGCGCCAGTTTCTGCGGCTCTTCCGCATCCGGCGCAACGGGGCGGCCATGGGCGACATCACAGAACGGACAGCGGCGAGTGCAAATGGCGCCAAGGATCATAAACGTAGCGGTACCGTGGTTGAAACATTCAGCCAGGTTTGGGCAAGACGCTTCCTCGCAGACAGAATGCAGGCCATTTTTGCGCATTGCGGCTTTGATGCCCTGGATACGGGTAGAATCCGCCGGAAGTTTTATTTTCATCCATTCCGGTTTACGTAGTAGAGCGTCGCGCTCTGTGACCACATTTTTAACCGGGATAAGAGCCATCTTATCGGCATCGCGGTATTTTACACCGCGTTCCATCACAATGGGTTTACTCATAGCGTGCGTGTTCCAGTTGCGAATAACGAAGGAAAGCGTTTCAATTCAAGGGAAAGTTGTATTTATCAACTATTTTTGAATTTGTGACACGCAGTATATCATTGATAAGGGCCATAAAGCAGCCTGACAGCCCGGCAAAATGTAAAATAGTTGTTGTTTTGTGCTGTTTGCCCATATCTTCCGTGACCTGAATGCAACATTTTTGTCAGAACGCCTCACGGATGATATCAATGACGTTCTCCAGCACCGGATCGCGCAGACTCAGTTTATTGTAATGCAGCGAGAACTCGACCTGTTCACTATTCACCGGCGCGTAGGGAAGGCGTTCAAGCGGCCAGCAACGGCTAAATAAGTCGTAGAAGCGGGTGGGCATCAGTCCCAGCAGATCGCTGCTGGCGATCAGCGAGGCAATGGTAAAAATATTGTAGCTACTAAAACTGATTTGCTGATCGGGAAATGTCTCTTGCAGTCGCTGGCGCAGCAGGGAAAGATGTTGTCCCTCCAGCATCAGAAAGGTGTGATCCGCGCTGTTCAGTCTCTCTTCAGTAATGGCGTTCGCCAGACACGGGTGATGCTGGCGGCAGACAATCTCAAGCGTATCGCTAAACAGGACGTGATGCTGGATGCTCCGGTTGTTATAGCTATGGGTATTGATAATGAGATCGGTCTGAAACTGACTAAGCTGGCTTTCGGCATCGTCTACCGGAATGTTGCGCAGCAAAAGCTGAGGATAACGCGGCCTGATGGCCTGGTAAATAATCGGCATCACTAGCGCGCCGACCGAAGGCGTTGTGCCAATTGTAATGGTACGTTGCTTATCATAGCTGCCCGTAAGATCCAGGGCGCCAAGAATAGATTCCAGCCCCTGGCTGATGTATTCGTGCAGATGCGTAGCATACGTCGTGGGCGTTACGCCCTGGCCTTTGCGAATAAACAGCGGATCGGGAAATATAGTCCGTAATTTTTGAATGGACTGGCTGATGGCTGACGGCGTCAGGTTAAGAATTTTCGCTGCATTGACGATCCCTTTATGGACATATACGGCCTCGAAAATCGTCAACAGATTGAGGTCAATATTTCTCAGTGTTCTGAAAATTTGCGGTTTGTCTTGTAGGTGTTGATCGGCCGGTTGTCTTTCTGTCTGATTATTATCACTCACGCTCTGGCTCCGAATTCATTCGTATTATGAATAATAGATGAAATAGTATATTTTGCATTTATGAGTTGGTTTTAAAATTACTCTTATGAATGTATTTTTAATCATTTCAATAAGATAAGTAACAGCAAGGCCGGGATTTTGTTCACGGAAAATTCCTCATCATGAGGACTGAAGAGGCCATGCCGCCTGGCGGCTACAGCAGGGATATAACGAAAATATAGAAAGCGGGGGGAGAAGTAAAGCATTCAAATCATATATGATTAATGACCCATAAATTTCTTGGGCCATTATATTTTACGCATTAAGCAGCAATATATTCATACGGTGGATTATTTAGCAGAGCTAAAATATTCGCCAGCAAGCGGGGCGCAATATTATCCGTGGTAGCGTCTTCCTTCCACTGCGTTATTTTGGTCATTTCCATGCCGGCATAACCACACGGGTTGATGCGCAGGAAAGGAGAAAGATCCATGTTAACGTTTAGCGCTAAACCGTGGAATGAGCAGCCGCGACGGATACGTAAACCCAGCGAGCAGATTTTCTTTTCACCCACGTAGACGCCCGGCGCATCGGCGCGCGGATGCGCCTCAATACCCATTTCAGCCAGCGTATTCACCACGGTCTGTTCAAGTAGGGTGACTAAATCACGCACGCCCAGTTTACGTCGTTTCAGGTTAAGTAAAACGTACATTACCTGTTGGCCAGGACCATGATAGGTCACCTGTCCTCCACGATCGCTCTGCACAACGGGAATATCGCCAGGCATCAATATATGTTCCGCTTTACCGGCCTGGCCCTGGGTAAACACCGGGTAATGCTCAACCAACCAAATTTCATCATGGCTGTTTTCATCGCGCATATCGGTAAAGTTATGCATGGCCTGAGAGATAGCTTCATAGGGCTGAAGGCCGAGCTGGCGGACAAGGATTTTATCCTGATACAAAACGGCATCTCCGTAGAGAATGAAAAAAGAGAGGAAAGTATATCACAGCGGGGGAGGCGGGGAGTTACCCGGATAAGACCGGGTAACCGTCTGGATGTATTACAATACCATTCGCACGATATCAATATTGCCCAGTTCTTCGTACAGCGTTTCAACCTGTTCAATATGGGTGGCATTAATGGTAATAGAGACCGAGTGGTAGTTGCCTTTGCTGCTCGGTTTTACCGTCGGAGAGTAATCACCAGGCGCATGGCGCTGTACCACTTCAACCACCTGATCAACCAGCTCAGGTAACGCCTGCCCCATTACTTTGTAAGTAAATGGCGTAGGGAATTCAAGCAGTTCGTTAAGTTTGGTTTTCATGTCAGCTCCGGCATTACGTAAAAAAATAACAACTCCCGCCATAGGGCGGGAGTTTTACTGATGCATAGTATATGGGGACGAAAATCACACTTTCAAGCGTTCAATTTTTATCCAAACCAGTGATGGAACATTAATTTAATGTAATCAATGATTTTACCGAAGAAGTTCCCTTCCGGGATCTCTTGCAGTACGACCAGCGGACGCTGCTCGATGGTTTTACCGTCCAACTGGAAGTTGATGGTGCCGACCACCTGGTTTTTCTGCAGCGGCGCGTGCAGTTCTGCGGTATTCAGTACATAGCTCGCTTTCAAATCTTTCATGCGACCGCGAGGGATCGTCAGGTAAACGTCTTTATCGACGCCCAGCGAGGCGCGATCGGTATTACCAAACCAGGCGGGTTCAGAGGCGAACTCTTTACCCGCCTTCAGCGGATTAACGGTTTCAAAGAAACGGAAGCCCCACGTCAGCAGTTTTTTGCTTTCTGTTTCACGGCCTTTATAGGTCCGTCCGCCCATCACGGCGGAAATCAATCGCATCTGGCCTTCGGTTGCGGAAGCGACCAGATTATAGCCCGCTTTGCTGGTATGGCCGGTTTTGATGCCGTCCACATTCAGGCTGTTATCCCACAGCAGACCGTTACGGTTTAACTGGCGAATGCCGTTAAAGGTGAACTCTTTTTCTTTATAAACGGCATATTCGTTAGGCACATCGCGAATTAACGCCTGACCAATCAGCGCCATATCGCGAGCTGAACTGTATTGTCCGTCGGCGTCCAGGCCGTGTACGGTCTGGAAGTGGGTATTTTTCAGCCCCAACGCGTTCACATAGCTGTTCATCAGTCCGACGAAAGCATCCTGGCTACCGGCGGCGAAATCAGCCATCGCCACACAGGCGTCATTGCCGGATTGCAGATTGATGCCGCGTATCAACTGAGAGACCGGTACCTGCATTCCCGGCTTGAGGAACATCAGCGAGGAGCCTTTAAATACCGGATTGCCGGTAGCCCAGGCGTCATTACCGACGGTAACCAGGTCGGTTTCTTTAAATTTACCCGCTTTCATTGCCTGTCCGATGACGTAACTGGTCATCATCTTCGTCAGACTCGCCGGGTCGCGACGTTCGTCGGCGTTTTGTTCCGCCAGAACTTTGCCGGAGTTGTAGTCGATCAGGATGTAGGATTCCGCATCGATCTGCGGAACACCCGGGATCATAGTTTTGATATTCAGGTCATCGGCATGTGCGGTTGAGATAAACGCGGCACAAAGCGCCGTGGTGAGCGCCATGCGCTGCATAAAACGAGCGGAAAAAGTGGTCTTCATGGTCTGAACTACGACGTCCGTGATGAAATTAAAAAAAGAGCCCTACTATAGCAAAAGCATAACTGGCAGGCATCTGACTTTCCGCGTGACTTTGTTAATGTCATTTACAGAAATTGACAGTACAGATACCTGCAATCGGTTACTGCGCGCTGGCGATAAAGGACTGTAATTGTGCTTCTGTTTGCAAACGTTGCTGTAACGCGCTGGCTTCGGCTTTACTGGCAAAAGGCCCCAGTTGAATACGCCAGACCGCGCCGTTTTGTATTACGCGTCCTGGTACGCTGAACTGCTGGCTTAAACGCTGTTGGTACTGCTGCGCGCGCGTTTGATCGCTGACGGCGCCGACCTGGACGACGAAACGACCGCTCGCCGTTTCGGCTGGCACGCTCACCGGGGCAGATACCGGGGCCGCGGCGGCAGGCGCGCTCACCGGTGTCGCAGTCGCTGGAGCCGCCACCGGCGCGGAAACCGGCGCTGTCTGTGGTGCCGGCGTCGGTTCATTACTCTCCAGCACGCCAGGCGCCAGCGTAGTCGGCGCGCCGAGGAAGCCGCTGTTGCTCACCGGCGCGCCGGTGGTATCGTCACTTTTCAACGTGGTATTGCTGACCGGAAGAACGTCGCCTTGCGGTTGCGCAGGCGCTGAAGAGGCGCTTCCCATTCCGCCGCTTAAATCAGGGCGAGGGGGCAGAGCGTAGGTCTGTTTCGCCACCGTCGTACAGGCCATCCCCGGGCCGGAGAGCGAACCATCCGGCGCTACGATAATGGGGTCAATCCGTACTTTAGTATTATTTGAGGTATTCAGACGATCCGCCGCTGCGCGGGACAGGGAGATGACCCGATCGGTGCCATAGGGGCCGCGATCGTTAATACGCACGACGATCATGCGACCGTTGGCCAGGTTGGTGATTCGCGCATAGCTGGGGATAGGCAGTGTCGGATGGGCGGCGGTAAGCTGCATCGGATCGAACATCTCCCCGGAGGCGGTTAAATTACTGCCGGGTTCCGCATCATAAATAGCGGCCAGGCCAGCCTGGCTAAAGCGGGACGGGTCCTGAACGATTTTATAACTTTTACCGTCACGCTGATAATCCTGGTTTGCGGTCGGATTCAGAGGTTCATAACGCGGTTCCGCTCCGCTGATTTCCACAGTCGGACCATTACATACCGCAGGTTGCGGCGCGACGGTGGTTTGCTGCTGACCGCCGTCATTAGTACATGCCGCGAGTAGTACTATCCCTGCCGCGACGCAGATTACAGGCAACTGCTTACGCATTGCGCACCCCTTATACGCTTTTCGACAACATTTTTCTGTGGGTGTGGATCGACATCACAATCCCGAACCCGGCCATCAGCACAATCAGTGCGGAGCCCCCGTAGCTGACCAGGGGTAAAGGTACTCCAACCACAGGCAGAATACCGCTCACCATACCAATATTTACGAAGACATAAACGAATAATATTAACATTAATCCGCCAGCCATCACGCGACCAAATGTAGTTTGCGCTCTGGCGGCAATCCACAGACCGCGCATTATTAGCAAAATATAGAGCGCGAGCAGAATCAGGATGCCCACCAGACCGAGCTCTTCCGCCAGTACCGCGAAAATAAAGTCGGTATGGCGTTCGGGTAAAAACTCCAGCTGCGACTGGGTGCCGTGGAGCCAGCCTTTACCGCGCAGGCCGCCTGAGCCAATGGCGATTTTAGACTGAATAATATGATAGCCCGCGCCCAGCGGATCGGTCTCCGGATCAAGGAGCATCATGACGCGCTGGCGTTGGTAATCGTGCATCAGGAAAAACCACAAAATAGGAATAAATGCAGCGATCAATACAATGGCGACCCCAATTAAGCGCCAGCTCAGACCAGACAAAAATAGGACAAAGAGACCGGAAAGGGCGACCAGAATAGACGTCCCCAGGTCCGGCTGGGCGGCGACCAGCAGGGTAGGCATAAAGATTAATACCAGGGCGATGGCGGTATTTTTCAGCGAGGGCGGGCAGACGTCACGGTTAATAAAGCGGGCGACCATCAGCGGCACGGCGATTTTGGCTATTTCCGAAGGCTGAAAGCGAACGATTCCCAGATCGAGCCAGCGCTGCGCGCCTTTGGATATTGCGCCGAAGGCATCAACGGCGACCAGCAAAATGATACAAATGATATAGAGATAGGGCGCCCAGCCTTCATACACGCGCGGCGGGATCTGCGCCATCACCACCATGACAACCAGCCCCATCGCAATCTGGCCGATTTTACGCTCCATCATGCCGATGTCCTGGCCGCTGGCGCTCCAGATGACCAACGCGCTGTAAACCAGTAATGCCAGCAGAATGAGTAGCATCGTGGGATCGATATGAATTTTATCCCAGAAGGTTTTTTTGTTCGGATTATCCGTCATGATTATTGGTCCTCCGCCGCTGCAACCACCGGGTTTTCCGCAGGCAAATGGGTGTTGTTGTCGCCCAGCATGATGTGATCAAGGATTTGGCGCATGATCGTGCCTACTGCCGGGCCTGCGCCGCCGTTTTCAAGGATGATCGCGACGGCGACCTGGGGATTGTTATACGGCGCAAAGGCGGTCATTAATTTATGGTCGCGCAGGCGCTCGGCGATTTTATGCGCATTGTACGTTTCGTTGGCCTTCAGGCCAAAGACCTGCGCGGTGCCCGACTTCGCCGCGATTTTATAGGGCGCGCTGGCAAAATATTTATGCGCCGTGCCGTTAGGGCGGTTGGCGACGCCATACATGCCATCTTTCGCAATTTCCCAGTAGCCGGAGTGAATATCGCCCACCGGCGGCTCATGCGGCTGTACCCACGGCACCTGTTTACCGTTTTCCGCGGTGCTCATTAACAGGTGCGGGACTTTAACTACACCGTCGTTAATAAGGATCATCAGCGCCTTACTCATCTGAATCGGCGTCGCTGTCCAGTAGCCCTGGCCGATGCCCACCGGAATCGTATCGCCCTGATACCACGGTTTTTTAAAGCGTTTCTGTTTCCACTCGCGGGTCGGCATATTACCAGAGCGCTCTTCTGCGAGATCAATTCCGGTATAGTGACCATAGCCGAACTTACCCATCCATTCTGACAGGCGATCGATTCCCATGTCATAGGCCACCTGATAGAAGAAGGTATCCGCCGACTCTTCAAGGGATTTGGTGATATTCAGATGCCCGTGGCCCCATTTTTTCCAGTCGCGGTAGCGTTTCTCAGACCCCGGCAACTGCCACCAGCCAGGGTCGAAAAGACTGGTGTTACGGGTGATGACGCCAGCGCTTAACGCCGATACGGCGACGTAAGGCTTAACGGTAGAAGCGGGTGGGTAGACACCCTGAGTCGCGCGGTTCACTAATGGCGTGTTCGGGTCGTTAAGCAGCCCGGAGTAATCTTTGCTGGAGATGCCATCCACGAAAAGGTTAGGGTCGTAACTTGGCATGGAGACCAGCGATAGCACGCCGCCGGTACGCGGATCGGTGACAATCACCGCCGCGCGACTGCCTGCCAGCAGCGTTTCAATATACTGCTGGAGCTTGAGATCCAGCGTCAGGTAGATATCGTGTCCGGCCTGCGGCGGTACCTCTTTGAGCTGGCGAATAACGCGGCCGCGGTTGTTGACTTCAACCTCTTCATAACCGGTTTGCCCATGCAGAATATCTTCATAGTAGCGCTCAATGCCCAGCTTGCCGATGTCATGGGTGGCGGCGTAGTTCGCCAGTTTGTTTTCTCTGTCGAGACGCTCGACGTCTTTATCATTGATTTTCGATACGTAGCCGATAACGTGGGTCAGCGCCGATCCGTATGGATAATAGCGGCGTTTATAGCCTTTGACTTCGACGCCCGGAAAACGGTACTGGTTGACAGCAAAGCGCGCGACCTGAACTTCCGTCAGGTTTGTTTTCACCGGAATAGAAGTAAAGCGATGGGATCGGGCGCGCTCTTTTTTAAAGGCGGCGATATCGTCGTCGTTTAAATCGACCACACTGCGTAGCGCATCCAGCGTTTGCTGAACGTTTTCCACCTTTTCCGGCATCATTTCAATCTGATAGATAGTGCGGTTCAGCGCAAGGGGAATGCCGTTACGGTCGTAGATTATCCCGCGGCTTGGCGCAATTGGCACCAGCTTGATACGGTTTTCGTTCGAGCGGGTCTGGTAATCGGTAAAACGGAGAATTTGCAGATTATACAAATTGGCGATCAGTACGCCGGTCAGCAGCAAAATACCCAAAAAGGCGACCAGCGCCCGACGCACAAACAGTGCGGACTCAGCCGTATAGTCACGAAAAGAATTTTGTCGTTTCATCCGCTGCTTAATCTTCTCAAGACTTCACGATCACTCACGGTGATAAGGGTGGTTGGTTGTGATGCTCCACGCCCGGTACAAACTCTCCGCGACCAGAACCCGAACCAGCGGGTGAGGGAGCGTTAACGCCGAGAGCGACCAGCTCTGTTCCGCTGCCGCTTTGCAGGCGGGAGATAATCCTTCCGGGCCGCCAATCAGCAAACTGACGTCGCGCCCGTCCTGTTTCCAGCGCTCCAGCTCATTGGCTAACTGCGGCGTATCCCACGGCTTGCCTGGAATATCCAGGGTAACAATGCGATTCTTACCGGCGGCGGCCAGCATCTGCTCGCCCTCTTTGTCGAGAATGCGTTTGATATCCGCGTTCTTGCCGCGTTTTCCCGCAGGGATTTCGATTAGCTCAAAGGGCATATCTTTCGGAAAACGACGCAGATATTCCGTAAATCCCGTTTGAACCCAGTCGGGCATCTTCGTGCCGACAGCGACAAGTTGCAGCTTCACGCATTAACTCCAGAGTTTTTCCAGTTCATACAGGCGGCGACTTTCTTCCTGCATGACATGCACAATCACATCGCCCAGATCGACGACAATCCAGTCAGCCGCATTTTCGCCTTCGACGCCCAATGGCAGCATACCGGCCGCGCGCGACGACTGCACCACGTGGTCGGCAATAGACATAACGTGACGGCTGGAGGTGCCGGTACAAATAATCATACAGTCGGTGATACTGGATTTACCCTGAACATCTAAGGCGATGATGTCCTGACCTTTCAGGTCATCAATTTTGTCGATAACAAAATCCTGGAGTGCTTTACCCTGCAAGTTTTCCCCCTGGGTGAATAATTGCGTTATAACGATAGAAAAAGGCCAACAGGCTGGACCGGTAAGGCGTTGCGAGTTAACGCTAACCTTCCGGCGGGACGCCGTGTAGTATACCTGAATCAGCGGCGATACCGGGACTTATGTCGCCGGATCGGCGTTTAAAACCAGATTATCATCCCATCCCACGTCACAGAAAGCATCGCCATTTTTGTAAAACAATTTCTGCAAAGCTCTGCAAGGTGAAAAAAGCCTGGCTGCGGAGAATAACAGCCTGTCGGGGGCTGTCAATGGGCGAAACCGCTGCGGCGAGAAAAAACGGAAAATTCATCACTCAGGCCGCCAGACGGCACGACTATTTAATACTTTCAGGGTGGCGAACCCTTCGCATATGTCGATTGCGCTCCAGCATCCCTGCTCTACCCGGAAATGCCATAGCGAGGCGGCGGGCATTGCGAGCAGACGGGCAATCAACAGGCTGAGTACGCCCTGATGGCTGACGATCAGCAGGTTCTGGCAATCGCTAAACGCGTCGAGTCGCGAGATAAAGCGCTCTACGCGCCGGGTAAAAGCCTGAAAACCCTCGCCATTGGTCGGAACCGCATTCTGCCAGTCCGTACACCAGGCGGCATAGCTTTCGGCATCTTCATGGGTCAGGTCGCGGTGATGGCGCATTTCCCAGTCGCCGAAGTACATCTCATTAAGCTCAGGTAAGATGTGTTGCGGCACATCCCGGCCCTCCAGTACGAGCCGGGCGGTATGGCGCGCGCGCTCCAGCTCGCTGCATAACACCCTGTCAAATGGCGCGTGGCGCAATAAAGTATGTAGCGTTTTCGCCTGGCCAATCCCTTTTTCCGTTAACGGCGTGGGAGCATGTCCGCTATACAACCCGGCGACATTGGCCTCAGTTTCGCCATGACGCACCAGCCACAATCGCATGGTATTCCTCATGAGGTTAAATGCGCAAAACATGATAATGCCCCCTGATTGCGCAACGTTTTTTTCACTAAAATAGCGTTTTTTGGCCGGAGGCATAATGGCGTTATTCAACAGCGCGCATGGCGGTAATATTCGGGAAGCCGCGACGGTGTTGGGCATCTCGCCTGACCAGTTACTGGATTTTAGCGCAAACATTAATCCGCTGGGTATGCCTGTCAGCGTGAAACGCGCGCTTATCGACAATCTGGACTGCATTGAGCGCTACCCGGACGCCGATTATTTTCATTTGCACCAGGCGCTGGCGCGTCATCATCAGGTGCCGGCATCGTGGATACTGGCGGGAAATGGCGAGACGGAGTCAATCTTTACCGTGGCGAGCGGTCTTAAACCGCATCGTGCAATGATTGTCACGCCAGGTTTCGCGGAGTATGGCCGGGCGCTGGCGCAAAGTGGCTGTGAAATTCGTCGCTGGTCTCTATGCGAAGCGGATGGCTGGCAGCTTACCGATGCCATTCTTGAGGCGTTGACGCCCGATCTGGACTGCCTGTTTCTGTGTACGCCCAATAATCCTACCGGCCTGCTGCCGGAGCGGCAGTTATTACAGGCCATTGCCGATCGCTGCAAATCGCTGAACATTAACCTGATCCTGGATGAGGCGTTTATCGATTTTATTCCGCATGAGGCGGGCTTTATTCCTGCTCTTAAAGATAATCCGCATATCTGGGTGCTGCGTTCGCTGACCAAATTTTATGCTATTCCCGGCCTGCGGTTGGGATATCTGGTCAACAGCGATGACGCGGCGGTGGCGCGGATGCGTCGCCAACAAATGCCGTGGTCGGTTAACGCGCTGGCGGCGCTTGCCGGTGAGGTAGCGTTACAGGATAGCGCCTGGCAACAGGCGACCTGGCATTGGTTACGGGAGGAGGGCGCCCGGTTTTATCAGGCGCTTTGTCAGCTCCCCCTGCTGACGGTCTATCCCGGGCGGGCAAACTATCTGTTGTTACGCTGTGAGCGAGAGGATATTGACCTGCAGCGACGGTTGCTGACGCAGCGGATTTTAATCCGTAGCTGCGCTAACTACCCGGGGCTGGACAGCCGCTATTATCGTGTGGCGATACGCAGCGCTGCGCAAAACGAGCGTCTGCTGTCGGTGCTGCGCAATGTGCTTACCGGTATAACCCCTGCTGATTGATGTAGTTCAGCACGTTTTCCGGCAACAGATCGTCGCAGGATTCGCCTTTTTCCAGCCGTTCGCGGATGAGGGTTGCGGAGATATTAAGCCAGGGCGTTTCCGCCAGGTAAATTTTACCGGCTGGCAACTGGTGCAGATCGTCCGGCGTATGGGTCAGATGCTGTTCCAGCCACTGCTGGTGTTGCGCCTGCGTCATTTCAAGGGGGTAGCCGGGACGACGGCAAACGATCAGGTGAGTGTTATCAAGGATGGTGTCGTAATCATGCCAGGAGGGGAAGTTAAGCAGCGAGTCCTGGCCGATAATAAACGCCAGCGGCGCTTCGGGGCCCTGTTCTTCGCGCCATGCTTTCAGCGTTTGCGCAGTGTAAGAGGGCGCGTTTCGCTGTAGCTCGCGTTCATCCAGCGTAAAAAGCGGCTTATCGGCGATAGCCAGCTCCAGCATATATTTACGCTGCGCGCTGGAGGCTTCCGGCTGGGGGCGATGCGGCGGCACATTGTTAGGCATAATAATCACCCGCGATAAGCCGATCAGATTCGCCAGCGTTTCAACAGGTTTAAGATGTCCATAATGCACCGGATCAAAGGTGCCGCCGAATAAAGCCTGTAACGATTTCATATCACCCATCAATAAATACGTCTGCCAGCGCCTTATGGCAGAGCAGGAGCGACAGCCCTTCAAGATCTGCCCATACCGACTGACCATAATCCTGTTTGAGCGTAATTTCTGTACGCGTCAGTAACTGCACGGCCTGGCGAAGCTGTGCAGGATGGAGACGCTGCAACGCGTCGCCGATCATGGGGCGACGGTTTTGCCAGACCCGGTGTTTATCAAACAGCGCGCGTAACGGCGTATGCGCGGACTGACGTTTGAGATTTACCAGTAGCAGCAGCTCTCGCTGGAGGGTGCGCAGCAGAATGACCGGTTCGCTGCCTTCAAGGCGTAGCTGTTGCAGGATATGCAGCGCGCGTTTGCTTTTCCCCATCAGTAACGCATCCACCCAGTGGAAAGGGGTAAAGTGGGCGGCGTCATTGACGGCCTGCTCCACGCGAGGAAGCGTTAACTTACCGTCAGGCCAAAGCAGCGACAGCCGTTCCAGCGCCTGCGCCAGCGCCAACAGATTGCCCTCATAGCAATAGCACAGCAGTTGGTTCGCGGCGTCATCCAGTTGCAAATTCTGTGCTTTCGCTCTGGCGGCCACCCAGCGGGGAAGCTGCGCCTGCTCCGGCGTCTGACAACTGACCTGAACGCTACGGTCTGCCAGCGAGGTATACCAGGCGGCGTTTTCCTGCGCTTTGGTGAGCTTGTTTCCGCGTACTATTAATAACAGGTCGTCATGCAGCAGCTCGCTCAGCGTGGCGAGTTGCTCATTCATTGCCGCGTTAGGCCCGTTTTCCGGCAGTTGCAGCACCAGCGTTTGACGACTGGCGAACAGACTCATCGCCTGGCAGAGTGAGAAAAGCGATCCCCAGTCGGTACTGGGATCGAGAGTAAAAGCGTGGTGCTCTTCGAAGCCTTGCGACGCAGCCGCCAGACGAATAGCGTCCTGACTTTCCTGCAGCAGCAGCGGATCGTTGCCCAATAGCAGATATGCCGCACGCAGCCCTTCGTTGAGCTGCGCGCGGAGTTGTTCAGGATACAACCTGATCATTAGTTACTCAGCGTAGTGGAGACGCGTGCTGGCGTAGAGGCGGGCGCCGCCGTCTCATTGTCGGCGGTAGCCTCCTCTTTCGTCGCCTGAATATCCGCCGCGCGGACGCTGGTCAGCTTACGAATCAGCTGTTCAGCGGCTTTGTCGTACATCTCCTGAACGATCATGGCCTGCTCGTTATCCTTCGCCAACGCCATCTGCGGGTTATCGAAGAACGAACGGTACACTTTCGTGCTGATAGGATAGATGTCATGGCCCGGAATCAATACCGAGGCATTGACGGTCATCACCATCTGATATTCCGCCGTCTGGCCGTCCTGGAACACTGACGCCGTATCCTGCGAAATAGTCACCGTTCCAAGCCGCAGAGACGGAACGTCTTTGCGCGTTGTGTCTTTATCAAGCAGGTTTACGTTATTCAGCCGTAACTGATTACGTACCGCACGACTTAGCGGACCGTTCGGATCGCCGGAATCGAGGATCATCGTTTTCATTGAAGCCGGAACCTGCGTAGTGCTACGCAGATGCCAGCCGCATCCGGCGGTGACCAGCACCGCCAGAGATAACAACAGTGTTACCAGATATCGCACGCTTCCTCCCGCGCTTAGCCAACAACCAGATTGAGGAGTTTACCCGGAACGTAAATCACTTTACGCACGGTAACGCCATCAAGATATTTTGCCACCAGATGTTCCTGGCCTGCACGTTCACGCACCTGTTCTTCGGTAGCATCCACCGGTACGGTGATTTTCCCGCGAACTTTACCGTTAACCTGCACGACAACCAGCGTGGTGTTTTCCACCATTGCCTGCTCGTCGGCAACCGGCCACGGCGCGTTGTCGATATCGCCTTCGCCACCCAGTTCCTGCCACAAGGTAAAGCAGACGTGCGGGGTGAACGGGTTAAGCATACGCACGACGGCCTGCAGCGCTTCCTGAAGCAGTGCGCGGTCTTGTTCGCCTTCCTGCGGGGCTTTCGCCAGTTTGTTCATCAACTCCATGATCGCCGCAATGGCGGTGTTGAACGTCTGACGGCGGCCGATATCATCGGTCACTTTGGCAATGGTTTTATGCACATCGCGACGCAGCGCTTTTTGATCTTCGCTCAGTGCATCGACGTTCAGCGCCGCGACAGAACCTTTAGCGGTGTGTTCGTAAACCAGCTTCCAGACGCGTTTAATAAAGCGGTTTGCGCCTTCTACGCCGGACTCCTGCCATTCCAGAGTCATATCCGCCGGAGAAGCGAACATCATAAACAGGCGTACCGTGTCCGCGCCATAACGTTCAACCATTACCTGCGGGTCGATACCGTTATTTTTCGACTTGGACATTTTACTCATGCCAGTGTAGACCAGCGCATGACCCGCTGCGTCTTTTGCTTTTACGATGCGGCCTTTCTCATCGCGCTCGACGATAGCGTCAACTGGCGAAACCCAGTTACGCTCGCCGTTCTCGCCGACATAATAGAACGCATCCGCCAGTACCATGCCCTGACACAGCAACTGTTTAGCCGGCTCGTCAGAGGTGACCATGCCCGCATCGCGCATCAGCTTATGGAAGAAGCGGAAGTAGAGCAGGTGCATGATGGCATGTTCAATACCGCCGATGTAGATGTCGACCGGCAGCCAGTAGTTTGCCGCTTTCGAATCCAGCATTCCTTCCTGATACTGCGGGCAGGTGTAACGCGCGTAGTACCATGACGATTCCATAAAGGTGTCGAAGGTGTCGGTTTCACGCAGCGCCGGCATACCGTTAACGGTGGTTTTCGCCCACTCAGGATCGGCCTTGATCGGGCTGGTGATGCCGTCCATGACGACGTCTTCCGGCAAAATAACCGGCAGTTGATCTTCCGGCGTCGGCAGCACGGTGCCGTCTTCCAGGGTGACCATTGGGATCGGCGCGCCCCAGTAACGCTGACGGGAAACGCCCCAGTCACGCAGACGGTAGTTCACTTTACGTTCGCCGACGCCTTTTTCCGCCAGTTTATCGGCAATGGCGTTAAACGCCGCTTCAAAGGCCAGGCCGTCGAACTCGCCGGAGTTAAACAGCACGCCTTTTTCGGTCAGCGCCTGTTCGGAAAGATCCGGCTCGGAACCGTCAGCGGCCAGAATCACCGGCTTGATGGTCAAACCGTATTTGGAGGCAAATTCGTAGTCGCGCTGATCGTGACCCGGAACGGCCATCACCGCGCCAGTGCCGTACTCCATCAGGACAAAGTTTGCCGCCCAGACCGGGATCTCTTCGCCAGTTAACGGATGAATCGCTTTATAGCCGGTGTCGACGCCTTTTTTCTCCATGGTCGCCATTTCGGCTTCGGCCACTTTGGTGTTACGGCATTCGTCGATGAACGCCGCCAGCTCGGCGTTGTTCGCCGCCGCTTTTTGCGCCAGCGGATGACCGGCGGCCACCGCCAGGTAAGTGGCGCCCATAAAGGTATCCGGACGGGTGGTATAGACGGTCAGCGTGTTATCGTAACCCTTCACATCGAAGGTGATTTCCACGCCTTCAGAGCGGCCAATCCAGTTGCGCTGCATCGTTTTTACGGTATCAGGCCAGTGGTCCAGCTTATCCAGATCGCGCAACAGCTCGTCTGCGTAAGCGGTGATTTTGATAAACCACTGTGGGATCTCTTTACGCTCAACTTTGGTGTCGCAGCGCCAGCAGCAGCCGTCGATCACCTGTTCGTTGGCGAGAACGGTCTGATCGTTCGGGCACCAGTTAACGGCAGAAGTCTTCTTGTACACCAGGCCTTTTTTATACAGCTCGGTGAAGAATTTCTGTTCCCAACGGTAGTATTCCGGGGTGCAGGTCGCGATTTCACGGCTCCAGTCATAGCCAAAACCCAGCGTTTTGAGCTGGTTTTTCATGTACGCGATGTTGTCGTACGTCCACGGCGCCGGCGCGGTGTTGTTCTTCACCGCCGCGCCTTCCGCCGGCAGGCCGAAGGCGTCCCAGCCGATTGGCTGCAGCACGTTTTTGCCCAGCATACGCTGGTAGCGGGCAACCACGTCGCCGATGGTGTAGTTACGTACGTGGCCCATGTGTAGTCGGCCAGAAGGATAGGGAAGCATCGACAGGCAGTAATACTTCTCTTTGCTCTCGTCTTCGGTCACTTCAAATGTGCGCTTCTCATCCCAGTGAAGCTGTACTTTGGATTCTATCTCTTCCGGGCGGTATTGCTCTTGCATGGCAGCCAGTAGTCCTGTTTTCGATACAGCTACAAATGTAGCTTTAGAGGTGGTGTTTAGATCCGCATAGCATAGCCCAAACACGCACGTCAAAACAGGGGGTAGAACATTTGTCGCGCCAGGCGTTCATGAGGAGGTGACGCAAAATGCGACACGACTGAGGCAAATTACCGCAGTTCCTGTCACCGCCAGATCGGCCCATAAAAATAAAGTCATATAAACCATGCAGTTAAAAAATGGCACGCCTTTTGATTAGGGAAGACAGGACTAAAGCAAAGGAGTTAATCGTGAAAAAAAATGCAGTGGTGATTCACCCTCAGGATTGCGTCGCGACGGCTATTACGGCGCTCAAAGCCGGCGAAACCGCCACAATGTTCGTTGGCGAACGCGAGATAAGCGTTGTGTTACATCAGGATGTGCCATTTGGCCACAAATTCGCCATCTGCGATGTGCCTTTTCATGGCGAAGTTTATAAATATGGTGAATCCATTGGCCGCGCCACTCAGGAAATAAAAAGTGGCGACTATGTGCACGTCCACAATGTGGAAAGCGAACGCGGACGTGGTGACTGGAAATAATATAAAACAAGGGAAAATGATTATGAGCAATGAGACTTTTTTGGGGTTCCGCCGCCCTGACGGCCGTTTTGGCATCCGTAATTATGTACTGATTTTACCTACCAGCGTTTGCGCGAATAAAGTTGCCCAGGATATTGCCCGGCAGGTAAAAGGCGCGACATGGGTGAATAACGATTTTGGCTGCTGCCAGGTGGCAGGCGATGCGCGTCTGACGGAAAAAACATTGATTAATGTGGCGAATAATCCCAACGTCGGCGCTATTGTGGTTGTGGGCTTAGGCTGTGAAGGCGCGGAGCCGCTACGCATCGCAGAGGAGATTACCGCATTTGGCAAACCGACCTCCTGCATCACCATTCAGGAAGAGGGCGGCACGCTTAAATGTCAGGCCAGGGGGATTTCGCTGGCCCGCGACTATGCGCAACAACTCTCCATGCAAAAACCGCAGCAAGCACCGGTTAGCGAGCTGCTGTTGGCGATGGAGTGCGGCGGGTCAGATACGACATCGGGGCTGGCGTCTAACCCTTCCTGCGGGGTCGCCTCGGATAAGCTGATACGCTGCGGCGGAAGCTCAATTCTTTCTGAAACGACGGAATTTATTGGCGCCGAGCATGTGATGGCGAAACGCGCGGTGACGCCGGAGGTTGGTCAACAGCTCATTGATTTAGTGGTCGGCTGCGAGGCGCGAGCAAAAGCGCTGGGCGAGGATATTCGCGGGGGACAGCCGACGCCGGGCAATATTAAAGGCGGGTTGACTACCATTGAAGAAAAATCGTTAGGCTGTATGCATAAAGCGGGTCATGCGCCGCTACAGGGCGTACTGGAATATGCCGATAGTCCAACGCATCCGGGCCTGTGGATTATGGATACCCCAGGGCAGGATATTGAATCTATTTCCGGCATGGTGGCGGGGGGAGCGCAGATCGTTATTTTTACTACCGGTCGCGGAACGCCTGCCGGTAACCCAATAGCGCCGGTAATAAAAATTACGGGTAATAAAGCAACGTGGGAAATGATGCAGGACAATATTGATATTGATGTGTCCGCCATTATGTCTGGCGAGGCTTCTATTACGCAAATGGGCGAGGAAATTTATCAGGAAATTTTACGCGTCGCGAATGGGAAAACGACTAAATCAGAAGATTTAGGTCATAACGAATTCTCTATTTATAAGATCGCGCCGACGTTCTGATACCAAATCGGGCAGCACAAGCTGTCCGGTTATCTCCTGGGAATAAGCTATGAAAATTAAAAAAACACTGGAACGTTTTCCTGGTGGTATGATGGTTGTACCGCTAATCATCGGCGCATTGTTTAAAACTTTTGCGCCGGAGGCGCTGGAAATAGGCGGTTTTGTCACCTCTATTTCGCATGGCGCAATGGCGATTTTAGGCATGTTTTTAGTCTGTATGGGCGCGGATATCCAGTTTAAAGCCGCGCCGAAAGCGCTGAAAAAAGGCGCTGCGATCACCTTTGCGAAATTTGCCAGCGGCGTGATTATTGGCATTCTGGTCGGAAAATTTTGCGGCCCGGATGGGTTATTAGGTCTGTCGGCTTTAGCGATTATTTCGGCGATGACCAACTCGAACAGTGGGTTATATGCCGCGTTGGTGGGGGAGTACGGCGATGAAACCGACGGCGGCGCGATTGCGGTAATATCGTTGAACGATGGTCCCTTTTTCACCATGCTGGCGTTAGGGTCGGCAGGCATGGTGTCGATACCCTTTATGAATCTGGTGGCGGTTATTATTCCCATTATTATTGGCATGATTTTGGGTAATCTGGATGAGGACATGCGCAAGTTTCTTAAACAGGGCAGCGTGGTAACGATTCCCTTTTTTGCCTTTGGGTTAGGATACGGTATTGATTTCGCAAGACTTATCACGGCAGGCTCTTCAGGTATTTTACTGGGACTCATGACGGTGGCGATTGGCGGATTTTTTAATATTTTCGCCGATCGTCTGACGGGAGGCAGCGGCGTGGCAGGCGCGGCGGTATCCACCACCTCTGGCAACGCCGTCGCGACGCCAGCGGCAATCGCGCTGCTCGATCCGCATTTTACCGACCTGGCGTCGACGGCGGCGGCGCAGGTGGCGGCCTCGACGATTATTACCGCTCTGTGCGCCCCCTTCCTGACCGTATGGATAAAAAAACGCTACGATCGTAAACTGAACCCAGCCGCCGCAGGCGGTTAGCGTTTCGGCGGAAAATAAATCACGACGGGCGGTCTCGCCCGTTCATAAACCAACAGGATGGTGAGTGATGAATAAGACGAAAGATATAGCCGCATCTCCTCTCTGTTTTGTCTCTCCTTACCCTCAACTGGCAAAGGCTGCCGAGGCGCTGGTCGCGCAGTTGGATTACGCCGTCACTATTCATCAAACGACGCTTAATCGTATCCTGGATGAGCTACCTTTATTAGAGTCCCGTGGGCACCAGGTACTGATTAGTCGTGGCGGCTGTGCGGAAATATTAAAAAAGCACAGTAAATTACCGGTAGTCGAAATTAAAATGTCCGGCTACGACATTCTTGATGCGCTTATCCCTTTTAAAGGACAAAAAGGCACTGTCGGTATTGTCGGCTTTTCCAGTGTGATCAAAGGATGCGCGCGCGTAGCGGAACAGTTAAATATTAACTATAAAATTTTTACCTTACAGGGAAATGATAAAGAAACGATTTCTTGCCTGAAGCGGCAATTAGCGTCCACGCCATTAGATTGCATTGTTGGCGATACCGTTTGTCAGGATTATTTTTCACCGCTGGGCTCGCAATTCCGTTTACTTGATTCCAGCCCCGCCTCAATAACCGAAGCTCTGGAAGAAGCCCTCTCATTATATCTGGCTTTTCGCAGCCAATTACTGGAGCGTCATCATCTGCAGCTGATTCTCGATCAGTTTGATAAAGCTGTTATCACGCTTGATGATACCGGCGCGTTACTGCATTACAATAAATATGCGAGCCAACTTTTTAAAATTAACGCCTCCGGTGAGATTTATGACGCATCTTTCCTGAAACAGGTATTGCACCAGGAGCGGCATACATTACGTGAGGGAAAAACCGTCAGCGCGAAAGTCGTCGATACGCCGCAAGGCGCGATGGTGGTTAATCTGTATCCGGTATTTGCGGCCAGACAGTTAAGCCGGGTGGTGTTGACGATGCAAACCGTCTCCAGTTTACAGGGGGTGGAACATCATGTTCGCCGCCAGGAACTGTCTCGCCGCGGCTTGAGCGCCCGCTATCATTTCGACGATCTGCTTACCGAAAATCCGGAAATGCTGCGTCGTCTGGCGATCATTAAAAATTATGCCGGTACGGACGCGACTATCTTAATTAATGGCGAAAGCGGGACGGGAAAAGAGGTGCTGGCGCAAAGTATTCATAATGCCAGCCAACGCGTCAACGGCCCGTTTGTCGCCATTAACTGCGGCGCGATGGCCCCTCAGATTCTGGAGAGCGAACTCTTTGGCTATGTCGCTGGCGCATTTACCGGCGCGTCGCCGAAAGGCAAAATAGGCCTGTTTGAATTAGCGCACCACGGTACCATTTTTCTGGATGAGATTAGCGAACTGGATAAACCGCTACAGACGCGCTTATTACGGGTATTGCAGGAGCGGCAGATTATGCGGCTGGGCTCAGACCAGATGATACCTGTTGATATTCGCGTGATTGCGGCGACCAATCAGACGTTAACGAAGCTCATTGCGGACGGGACATTTCGCGAAGATCTTTACTATCGGCTTAACGTATTAAAAGTAACCACCATCCCGCTACGCAAACGTCCGGAGGATATCAAAGCCATCGGCCTGTCGCTGCTTACCAGTTTCAGCCAGCATTATAAACGCCCGGCACTAACGTTAACCCCGGCGCTGTGGCAAGAGCTTCAGCGCTTCGCCTGGCCCGGAAACGTCAGGCAGTTAAGCAATATTATCGAACGGCTGGTGCTCTCTATTGATCACTCCCCGGCAACGCTGGATGAGGGCCGCCTCTTGCTGGACGATCTGGAAGAGGGGAGCCGACGCGAGCCAACTACCTGCTACGACTGCCAGATGCTGGCTGGCGATTATAAAACGATTCGCCTGCGTATTTTGAGAAAATTATTAGAGGCGGAAAGGGATAATAAATCGTTAGTGGCGAAACGATTAAATGTCGATCGTACCTCGCTGACGCGCTGGATACGTGAGTCGGCCTGACAAGAATTTACAGACTCTGTGGGCAGCCTTGCAAAGCGTAACGCAAATAACGTCTATTATTATAGACAGTTAACGATCCAAGAGGTGAAGTGATGAACAAGGTTGCTCAATATTACCGTGAACTGGTGGCCTCATTAAGCGAGCGTTTACGCAATGGCGAGCGCGACATTGATGCGCTGGTGGAGCAGGCGCGCCAGCGCGTGATGCAAACAGGGGAGTTAACGCGAACCGAGGTGGACGAACTGACGCGCGCTGTCAGACGCGATCTGGAAGAGTTCGCCATGAGCTACGAAGAGAGCCAGGAAGATAGCGTCTTCTTGCGGGTGATTAAAGAGAGTCTCTGGCAGGAACTGGCAGATATTACCGACAAAACCCAGCTGGAATGGCGTGAAGTCTTCCAGGATTTGAATCACCACGGCGTGTATCACAGTGGCGAAGTGGTGGGGCTGGGGAATCTGGTGTGCGAGAAATGCCACTATCATCTGGCGGTTTACACGCCGGATGTGTTGCCGCTCTGCCCGAAATGCGGTCATGACCAGTTTCAGAGAAGACCGTTTGAGCCGTGAGTGGAAGAGCGCTGGTGCGTCTTATCCGGCCTACCAAAAATCGTTCACGTAGGCCGGATATGGCGAAGCTGCCATCCGGCAAATATTACGCGTAAGACTTCAGCCGTTCCGCCAGTAAATCGACAAATCCCTGGCGGTCTACATCGACCATCACCGTCGCATTCGGCTTATTCCCCGTCAGGAAATAATAATCCACCACCGTCATCCCCTGGGTGTATTTCCCCTGGGTTTCCACGCCGACCCAACGCTCAACGGTGGTGAAAATCTCGGGCTTGAGCAGCCAGGCGATGGTGCACGGGTCGTGCAGCGGCGCGCCGACAAATCCCCATTTTTCGTCTTTGTGATATTCAAAGAAGAAGTCGAGTAGTTCAGCCACGATCGTCGAAATTGGATTGCCGATGTCGCGGAAACGCTCGATATCGGCGGCGTGAATCTGTGCCTTATGAGTGACGTCCAGCCCGGCCATCACCACCGGAATGCCTGACTGGAAGACAATTTCGGCGGCCTCCGGGTCGACGTAAATATTAAATTCCGCAGCGGGTGTCCAGTTACCCAGCGCCATCGCGCCGCCCATGATCACAATGCGGGCGATTTTCGTATGCAGTTCCGGATGGCTATTCAGCAGCAGCGCCACGTTGGTCTGTGGGCCAGTGGAGACGATGGTGACTGGCTGTGCGCTCTCACGCAGTGTTTTTGCCATCAGCTCAACGGCAGTGCAGCTTTGCGGGGCGAATGACGGCTCGGGCAGCGCCGGGCCGTCAAGACCACTTTCGCCGTGAACGTTATCGGCGATAATCAATTCGCGCATGAGAGGTTTCACCGCGCCGCCCGCCACCGGAATATCCGGGCGTTTGAGCAGTGTCAGCATCCGCAGTACGTTGCGCAGGGTCTTCTCCGGCGTCTGGTTGCCGGCGGAAGAGGTGATCGCTTTCACTTCCAGTTCAGGGGAGGCGAGGGCGAGAACGAGGGCGATCGCGTCATCATGACCCGGATCGCAATCAATAATAATGGGCAGTGCCATTGTGGCTCCTTGTAAGCGGTACTTTGTGACAAGGTTAACGCCCGGCTGGATACGTTTCGAGAAGCGAAGCGGTAAAGCGTGAGATAGCGCGCACTCTGACGTGCGCGCCGGGAAGATTAGTGCAGGATTTTCGCAAGGAAGTCTTTTGCGCGATCGGAACTGGGGTTAGCGAAGAACTCCTCTTTTGGCGAATCTTCGACGATTTTACCTTCATCCATAAAGATCACCCGGTTAGCCACTTTACGGGCAAAGCCCATTTCGTGCGTCACCACCATCATGGTCATCCCTTCGTTCGCCAGCTCGACCATCACGTCCAGCACCTCGTTGATCATTTCCGGATCGAGCGCGGAAGTCGGTTCATCGAATAACATGGCAATGGGGTCCATACATAGCGCGCGGGCGATCGCCACGCGCTGCTGCTGGCCGCCGGAAAGCTGCGCCGGGAACTTGTTGGCATGTGCAGACAGACCAACGCGCTCCAGCAGCTTCAGGCCTTTATCGCGGGCGGCGGCCTTATCGCGTTTCAGCACTTTCACCTGTGCCAGCGTCAGGTTTTCGATGATCGACAGGTGGGGAAACAGCTCGAAGTGCTGGAATACCATGCCCACGCGGGAGCGCAGTTTCGCCAGATCGGTTTTTTTGTCGTTCACAATAATGCCGTTAACGGTAATTTCGCCTTTTTGCACCGGTTCCAGACCGTTGACGGTCTTAATCAGCGTGGATTTACCGGAACCCGATGGCCCGCAGACTACCACCACCTCACCTTTTTTCACTTCTGTTGAACAATCGGTCAGCACCTGAAAGTGACCATACCATTTTGAAACATTTTTCAGGGTAATCATTAAACTGTCCTTTTCTTCAAATAGCTGACCAGCAACGACGCGCTCAGGCTGATAACAAAATAAACGGCGCCGGCGAACAGAATCATTTCGACCTGAGTACCGTCACGCTCGCCGATAGTCGACGCGGTGCGGAAGAAGTCCGCCAGGCTGAGTACATAAACTAAAGAGGTGTCCTGAAATAGCACGATGCCCTGCGTAAGCAACAGCGGCACCATCGCCCGAAACGCCTGCGGCAGAATAATGAGCTTCATCGACTGCCAGTGGGTCATCCCCAGCGCCAGCGCGGCGCTGGACTGGCCGCGGGAAATACTTTGAATACCGGCGCGAATAATCTCGGAATAGTAGGCCGCTTCAAACATGGAGAAGGCCACCATTGCGGAGATCAGGCGGATATCGGTTTTCGGCGATAGTCCCAGCACGTTTTGCAGAAAGCCGGGTACAATCAGATAGAACCACAGCAAGACCATGACCAACGGGATAGAACGGAAAACGTTAACATACGCTTTAGCAAACCAGGCGATAGGGGCGAAGCTTGAGAGGCGCATGACGGCCAGAATGGTTCCCCAGACTATCCCCACGACAACGGCGGTGACGGTGATCTTCAGCGTGATGACCAACCCGGCCAGCAGGTAAGGCAGTGAGGGGATAATCGAACTCCAGTCAAATTCGTACATTATTTGCTCCCCACGTTGCCCGGCAGGCGGACTTTGCGTTCAACCAGGCTCATGACCAGCATGATAACGGCGTTAATCAGCACATAGGCCAGCGTAATGGCGGTGAAAGATTCCCAGGCGTGCGCCGAGTAATCCAACAGTTTGCCTGCCTGCGCCGCCATATCCACCAGACCGATGGTTGAGGCAATAGCCGAGTTTTTCACCAGGTTCATCATCTCTGACGTCATTGGCGGCACGATAACGCGATAGGCATTCGGCAGCAGGACATAGCGATAAGCCTGCGGCAGCGTTAGCCCCATCGCCAGCGCCGCGTTCTTCTGCCCGCGAGGCAGAGACTGAATCGCGGCGCGCACCTGTTCGCAAACGCGGGCGGCGGTAAACAGTCCCAGACAGATCATTGAGGAGAGGAAAAACTGAATATTGGGATCGAGTTCCGCCTTAAACCACATGCCAAGATCTTCCGGCAACAGTTCAGGCACCACCAGGTACCAGGTGAAGAATTGCACGATCAGCGGCACGTTACGGAACAGTTCTACGTACAACGTGCCCAGTCCGGAGAGGAAACGGTTGGGAACGGTACGTAAAATGCCGAAAATAGATCCTACCAGGAAAGCAATAATCCAGGCGGTAATCGAAAGGGCTACGGTGACCTGGAAACCACTCCATAGCCAGCCGAGATAGGTGGTATTGCCGAAGGGGGCTTCCTGTAAAAAAATACCCCAGTTCCAGTCTATTGACATACATCTACTCCGAAAAAAAAGGGTAGCAGCGCTACCCTCGAAGATTGTTGCCCGGCGATTTGCGGCTTCAGGCCCGATGGGGAACGACCATCAGGCTTATAGTCTGTCCGTGCTGAGCGACAATCGAGAGGACAGTAGTCCCGTCCCATTTAGTTTTAGTTAGTTAAGCGCTTTATCATTCGGTGCTTTGAACAGGGCTTTCATCTCGTCAGACAACTCGAAATTCATGTTCAGGTTTTTCGGTGGGATCGGATTTTTAAACCACTTATCAAACCACTTTTCCGCTTCGCCGGAGGTTTGCGCCTGGGCGATGGTATCGTCCATCAGCTTTTTAAACTCAGGGTCGTTTTTACGCAGCATACAGCCGTAGGCTTCCTGGGACTGCGGTTTACCGACAATCTCCCAGTTATCCGGTTTTTTTGCTTTGGCGCGCTCGCCGGCCAGCAGCGCGTCATCCATCATAAAGGCGACGGCGCGACCGCTTTCCAGGGTGCGGAACGAGTCACCGTGGTCTTTCGCGCTAATAATACGCATATCCATCTTTTGCTCTTCGTTAAGCTTATGCAGCAGAATTTCAGAGGTCGTCCCGGAGGTGACGACGACCGCTTTGCCTTTCAGATCCGGGAAATCTTTAATATCGCCGCCTTTTTTAGTCAGCAGTCGCGTCCCGACGACGAAAATCGTATCGGAGAAGGCGGCCTGTTTCTGGCGCTCAAGATTGTTAGTCGTTGAACCACATTCAAAATCGAAGGTTCCGTTTTGCAACAGCGGAATACGGTTTTGCGAGGTGATCGGAATCAGCTTCACCTGCAGATCGGGCTTGTTAAGTTTCTTTTTTACCGCTTCCACAATGGCGTTGGAGTAGTCCTGGGAATAGCCGACCACTTTCTGCTGGTTGTCGTAATAAGAAAAGGGCACAGAAGATTCGCGATGCCCGACGACGATCACGCCATTTTTAGCGATCTTGTCCAGGGTGCTACCAGCGGCAGGCGCGCCATCTTCTGCGTGCGCAAGGCCCGCAGACAGTCCCATGACCAGCATTGCTGTGGTTAGCTTACGTAATTGCATATCCAACTCCTTTATCATCTGCGCCGTCGACGCATTGATAGCTATTGTGATGTTGTTATTGCCTGCAACTTGCGCGTGCAGTGTTATGTGTGTTTGTTAACATTTAGTGTGGCTTGTTGTAAATGTTTTGCTGCAATATTGTTTATTTTTGCGAAGTGCGCCGCACCGTTCAGAGGCAAAAATCGCAGTTTGCACAATAATGGTGCTACCGATGCTGTGTTGTGGTGCAACCTGGTTGCGCCGGTAGGGAGTGTGCAGCCTCTTGATTATATTAAGCAATTGGCGTGCCAGAATGAGATTTTGGTGGCGGTGAGAGGTTGTAGGCCTGATAAGCGTAGCGCCATCAGGCACGGTGCGATACAACTGCCGGATGGCGGCGTACCGCCTTATCCGGCCTACATTGGATAGTGCAATGTTTTATTTGCGGCGTTGACGCAGGCTCATCACCAGCGCGCCAAAGCCGAACAGTACGGTAATCAACCACACCGTCCAGTCGCCGGTTCGTGCGTACGGCGTCAGGCCGGTGGTCGGCGTGACTTTGGTAGTCAGTACCTGGCGTGTGAACTGCGGGATCATCGCCTGAATTTCGCCCTGCGGGCCAATCACCGCCGTAATACCGTTATTAGTACTGCGCAGTAACGGACGCGCCAGCTCCAGCGAACGCATCCGCGCCATCTGGAAATGTTGCCACGGGCCAATGGACTTACCAAACCAGGCGTCGTTAGAAATCGTCAGCAGATAGTCGGTGTCCGGGCGGAAGTTATCCCGCACCTGTTCGCCAAGAATAATTTCATAACAGATTGCCGCCGTCAGCTTATAGTCGTGCGCATGTAACTGCGGCTGGATATAAGGGCCGCGGCTAAAGGAGGACATGGGCAGATCGAAGAACGGCGCCAGTGGACGCAGGATAGACTCCAGCGGAACGAACTCGCCAAAGGGTACAAGGTGATTTTTATTGTAGCGATTGGGCGAGTCATAACTGTATGGATTATCCTTGCCCAACGTAATAATCGTATTGTAGGTGTCGTATCGATTCTGTTTATTGAGACGCGCATCGACAATACCGGTGATCAGCGTGCTATTTTTTTCGCGTAACATCTCGTCCAGCGAACGAAGGAAGGGCTGCTGATTGATTTCGAGATCCGGAATCGCCGACTCAGGCCAGATAATAATCTGTGATTTGCCTAACTCTGGGCGAGTTTCGTTGAGATAAATTTTTAGCGTATTCAGTAGCTGGTTTTCGTCCCACTTCAGCGACTGCGGAATATCGCCCTGCACCAGCGATACCTGGGTCGCTTTGGCCGGTTCCAGCGTAAACCACTGGATATAACGTAGCGGAAAGGGCAAAGCAAACAGAATCACGGCGACAGCCAGCGGACGCCAGTTCCGCGTCGCCAGTGCCAGCGCTAACAGGCCGCTGACCATCATCAGCAGGAAGTTGATCGCTTCGACGCCCATTACCGGCGCCAGGCCTTTTAGCGGACCGTCGACCTGACTATAGCCAAATTGCAGCCAGGGGAAGCCGGTCAGCACCCAGCCGCGTAAAAATTCGGTGATTTGCCATATTGCAGGCGCGGCAATAGCGACGCGCAGCCAGTTGGTTTTTGGCCACAGGCGCGACAAAATCCCGGCAAACAGTCCGGTATACAGCGAGAGATAAGCTGCAAGCAGCACCACCAGAAAAACGTTAACCGGGCCCGGCATGCCGCCAAACTGCGCGATACTGACATAAACCCAGTTAATCCCGCTACCGAAAAGTCCGAGTCCCCAGCAATAGCCGATGGCGGCAGACTGGAGCGGGCGGCGATTAAACGTTAAGGCCTGCAGCCCGATAAGCGACACTATCGCTGCGGGCCAGACGTCATACGGAGAGAAAGCCAGTGTTCCGCAGGCGCCGAATAATAACGCCAGCAGCAGGCGAATACGCTGGCGTTCAATTAACGAGGCAAATGCCATTTTTAGTCCACTATTGCTGTTATTCGTCCAGTTTTGGCTGGGGCGAGTCATCCGGGATCCTGACATGCACCTGAATAATACGACGACTATCGGCCATCGCCACTTTGAACTGGTAACCATCAATGTCAATGGTTTCGCCGCGGGCCGGTAAATGGCCGAACGCCTGCATCACCAGCCCGCCGATGGTATCGACCTCTTCATCGCTGAAGTGGGTGCCGAAAGCGTCATTGAAGTCTTCAATCGACGCCAGCGCGCGAATCGTCCAGGTATGGCGGCTAAGCTGACGGAAGTCGATATCGTCTTCTTCGTCATACTCATCTTCAATTTCACCGACAATCAGTTCGAGGATGTCTTCGATAGTCACAAGGCCGGAAACGCCGCCAAACTCATCAATCACGATCGCCATATGGTAGCGCTGGGAGCGGAATTCCTTGAGCATACGGTCAACCCGTTTGCTTTCCGGTACGACAACCGCGGGGCGTAACACTTTGTCCATGCTGAAGGCTTCGGCATCGCTGCGCATAAACGGCAGCAAATCTTTGGCCATCAGAATCCCTTCAATGTGATCTTTATCTTCGCTGATCACCGGAAAACGCGAGTGGGCGGACTCGATGATAACATCGAGACATTCGTCCAGCGTCTGGTTGCGTTTCAGGGTAATCATCTGGGAGCGCGGGATCATAATATCGCGAACGCGCTGGTCGGCGATGTCCATTACGCCTTCGAGCATATCGCGCGTATCTTCATCGATAAGCTCGTTCTGCCCGGAATCACGGATCAGCGCCAGCAACTCATCACGGTTTTTAGGTTCACCGTGGAAAAGCTGGCTGAGTAGCAGGGAAAAAAATCCCTTTTTACTGTTTACTGTGTCACTACTGTGTGAATTGTCGTCGCTCATGGCGTCGTATGGGTTCTCATGTTAGTTAATACAAAGCTCGTCATGCGCATACTCAGCTGTGACGGCATGTTTTGCCTGATGGCGCTACGCTTATCAGGGCTACAAAAGGCATGAATGTAGGCCGGATAAGGCGCAAGCGCCGCCATCCGGCAAGCTACTATTCTGCAATCTTCTCGGCAATGTACGGATCCTCATAGCCCATAGCAAGCATAATCTCCGTTTCGAGAGACTCCATCTCTTCCGCTTCGTCATCGTCGATATGATCGTAACCCAGCAAATGCAGGCTACCGTGCACGACCATGTGCGCCCAGTGCGCCTCCAGCGGCTTGCTCTGTTCCTGCGCTTCCTGCTCCACGACCTGACGGCAAATAATCAGATCGCCCAGTAGCGGCATTTCAATGCCGGGGGGCGCTTCAAACGGGAAGGAGAGAACATTAGTGGGTTTATCTTTCCCGCGGTACGTTAAATTAAGGTCGTGGCTTTCGGCCTCATCCACCAGACGGATTGTGACTTCCGCCTCTTCCTGAAACTGCGGAATAACGCCGTCCAGCCAGCGTTGAAACTGAGCTTCATCCGGCAGGCCCGCGTGGTTTTCACAGGCCAACTGTAAATCGAGGATCACCTGGCTCATTTCTGTTCCTGCTCCTGGGCTTCACGCTTACGCTCCGCCGCCAACGCCGCTTTGCGTTTTTGTTCGGCCTCTTCCCAGGCTTCATAGGCGTTAACAATGCGGGCAACGACCGGATGGCGCACCACGTCTTCGCTGTGGAAGAAGTTAAAGCTGATTTCATCGACTTCCGCCAGCACTTCAATGGCATGACGCAAGCCGGATTTGGTGTTGCGTGGCAGGTCAATCTGCGTCACGTCACCGGTGATCACCGCTTTCGAGTTAAAGCCGATACGCGTCAGGAACATCTTCATCTGTTCGATAGTGGTGTTCTGGCTTTCATCCAGAATGATAAAGGCGTCGTTTAATGTGCGTCCGCGCATATAGGCCAGCGGCGCGACTTCAATCACATTGCGCTCAATCAGCTTCTCGACTTTTTCAAAGCCGAGCATTTCGAACAGCGCGTCATACAGCGGACGCAGGTACGGGTCCACTTTCTGACTTAAATCGCCTGGCAGGAAGCCCAGTTTTTCGCCCGCTTCCACCGCCGGACGGGTCAGCAGAATACGGCGAATCTCCTGGCGCTCCAGGGCGTCTACCGCAGCGGCGACCGCAAGATAAGTTTTACCGGTACCCGCCGGGCCGACGCCAAAGGTAATATCGTGATCGAGAATATTGGCGATGTACTGCGCCTGGTTCGGGGTACGCGGTTTAATCACGCCGCGCTTAGTTTTGATATTAATCGCTTTGCCATAGTCAGGCACGCTTTCCGCGCTCTGTTCCAGCACCCGCGCTTCTTTGATCGCCAGATGAATTTGTTCCGGTTCGATATCCTGAGTCTGGCCGCGCATCGGTGCGGTATCGACATACAGACTTCGCAAAATATCTGTCGCCGCGGTCACGCAAATCGGACGACCGGTCAGTTTAAAGTGATTGTCACGGCGGTTGATTTCAATACCGAGACGACGTTCGAGCTGTTTAATATTGTCATCAAACGGCCCGCAAAGGCTCAACAGACGGGCGTTGTCTGCGGGCTCAAGGGTAATTTCGCGAGTGTCTATATTCAAACTGTTCCTCTTGTGTCTGTATCGCCGGACGCTGAACATTTACCGGCATCTAAGGAAATTATTCACGCCATAGGGAAAAGGCGCAAGCATTGCAATGAAGATGGGGATGAAGAGAGAAAATTGCAAGGCCCGTCGGGCGACAGGCCATGACCAGGAAGCCCGACAGGCGTAGCGCCATCGGGCATTATTGCCTTTCCTGCAGGATTAAGGCTGGTAGAATCCTACGCCCAGCTCATTTTCTTTACGGGTACGGGCAATGACGGACTCCGGCGTTTCGGCGACGCGCAGACCCATTTCATCTTCGGTACGCACCACTTTTCCGCGCAGGGAGTTCGGATAGACGTCAGTAATTTCCACATCGACAAACTTACCAATCATCTCCGGCGTGCCTTCAAAGTTCACCACCCGATTGTTTTCGGTACGGCCAGACAGTTCCATAATGTTTTTACGTGACGTGCCTTCCACCAGAATGCGCTGTGTCGTGCCGAGCATACGGCGGCTCCATGCCATCGCCTGCTGATTGATACGCTCTTGCAGAATATACAGACGCTGCTTTTTCTCTTCTTCCGGTACGTCATCAACCATATCGGCAGCCGGCGTTCCCGGACGCGCAGAGAAGATAAAGCTGTAGCTCATATCAAAGTTGACGTCGGCGATAAGCTTCATGGTTTTTTCGAAATCATCGGTAGTTTCGCCAGGGAAACCGACGATAAAGTCAGAGCTTATCTGAATGTCCGGCCGCGCCGCGCGCAGTTTACGGATGATTGCTTTATATTCCAGCGCAGTGTGGGTACGCCCCATCAGATTCAACACGCGATCGGAACCGCTCTGTACCGGCAGATGCAGGAAACTGACCAGTTCCGGCGTATCGCGGTACACCTCGATAATATCGTCGGTGAACTCAATCGGATGGCTGGTGGTAAAGCGAATACGGTCAATGCCGTCGATGGCGGCAACCAGACGCAGCAGATCGGCAAAGGTGCCGGTGGTGCCGTCGTAGTTTTCTCCGCGCCAGGCGTTAACGTTCTGGCCCAGCAGGTTGACCTCACGCACGCCCTGCGCCGCTAACTGGGCGATTTCGAACAGGATATCGTCTGAGGGACGGCTAACTTCTTCACCGCGGGTATACGGCACCACGCAGTAAGTACAATATTTATTGCAGCCTTCCATGATAGAAACGAAAGCGGTCGGGCCTTCTGCGCGCGGCTCCGGCAAACGATCGAACTTCTCGATTTCCGGGAAGCTGATATCGACCACCGGGCTGCGGTCGCCACGCACGGAGTTAATCATCTCCGGCAGGCGGTGTAAGGTTTGCGGGCCAAAAATAATGTCGACGTAATGGGCGCGTTGACGAATGTGCTCGCCTTCCTGGGAAGCCACGCAGCCGCCGACGCCGATAATCAGATCGGGATTTTTCTCTTTTAACAGTCTCCAGCGACCTAATTGATGGAAGACTTTTTCCTGAGCCTTCTCGCGGATTGAGCAGGTATTCAACAGCAGCACATCCGCCTCTTCCGCCACGTCGGTCAGTTGATAGCCGTGGGTGGCGTCCAGCAGATCGGCCATCTTCGATGAATCGTACTCGTTCATCTGACAGCCCCAGGTTTTAATATGGAGTTTTTTAGTCATCGACTTGCTCTTGCGAAATAGTGGCTGAAAAGCAGGGCGCATAGTGTAATGCTTTGGCGCGGTTGTGACCAGTATGACTGACGTCAGCCCTAATGGGTAAAAAATCCTGTAAACTTGTCTAAAACGTAACAGGATGAATGACCATGACAAATCAACCAACGGAAATTGCCATTGTCGGCGGGGGAATGGTCGGCGGCGCGCTGGCGCTGGGTCTGGCGCAGCAAGGGTTTACGGTGATGGTAATAGAACATGCCGCGCCTGCGCCGTTTGTGGCTGACAGCCAGCCTGACGTGCGGATTTCGGCCATTAGCGCGGCATCCGTGGCGCTGCTCAAGGGGCTGGGCGTTTGGGAGGCGGTGCAGGGGATGCGTAGCCATCCTTATCGGCGACTGGAGACCTGGGAGTGGGAAAACGCCCATGTGGTGTTCGACGCCGCTGAACTCAAGCTGCCGCTGTTAGGCTATATGGTAGAGAACAACGTCCTGCAACAGGCGCTGTGGCAGGCGCTGGAAGCGCACCCCGGCGTGACGCTGCGCGTTCCGGCTTCACTGGCGGCATTGCACCGCCGCCGCGATGGTTATGCGCTGGAACTGGCCGACGGCGAATGGGTAACGCCGAAGTTAGTGATTGGCGCCGACGGCGCGAATTCGCAGGTTCGGCAAATGGCGGGAATTGGCATTCATGCCTGGCAATATGCGCAGTCGTGTATGCTTATCACCGTCAAGTGTGAAAATGCGCCAGGCGACAGCACCTGGCAGCAGTTTACGCCAACGGGGCCGCGCGCCTTTTTGCCGCTGTTCGACGATTGGGCGTCGCTGGTGTGGTATGACGCTCCGGCACGTATTCGCCAGCTACAGAGTTTATCGATGACGCAATTGCAGGTGGAAATTAATCAGCACTTTCCGGCGCGTCTGGGGGCGGTGATGCCTGTCGCGGCGGGCGCGTTTCCGCTAACCCGCCGTCACGCGTTGCAGTATGTACAACCGGGACTGGCGCTGGTAGGCGACGCGGCGCATACCATTCATCCGCTGGCCGGGCAGGGCGTCAACCTGGGGTATCGGGATGTTGATGCGTTGATTGATGTGCTGGCGAGTGCTCGTAGCTATGGCGAGTCCTGGGCCAGCCATTCGGTGTTGAAACGCTATCAGACGCGGCGCATGGCAGATAATTTTATGATGCAAAGTGGAATGGATCTGTTTTATGCCGGGTTCAGCAATGAACTGCCGCCGCTGCGTATTTTACGCAATATGGGGCTGATGGCGGCGCAGCGCGCAGGCGTGCTAAAACGTCAGGCGCTGAAGTATGCGTTGGGGTTGTAACCCGTTGAATGCCTTACCCGGTTTGTAAAAACACTCAATTGCAGGTCGGGTAAGCGTATTGACATCTTACTTTACTGCAAATAAAGCACATAAACCTAATCTCCCTTTAAAATCAATTTCATACCAAGGTGATGCCATTTCAATTATGCATACGTTGTATTGGCAACGTACTACTTTATGTAGCATCAGTAATGTGGAACTCATTGATTTTACAAGAATCGCCAGAGTGATTAATGCGGCGAGAATCCGATACCACGTCAGTGTTGCATGTTGGACATCAAACCACAGAATATAAAAAGTGATGATGTGAAGAATGACTTTGCTGGACAGGGCGCGAATATAGAATCCACGCAGCGCCGTTTTCGAGGAAAACGAGACATTAATCAGCGCGCTTTGTTTTTCTTGCACAGGGATCCCTGGCAGATACACTATCCATTCCGCACTATTCTGGCGTAGCATGACCGCCTTTTTCTGGCGCAGTATATGTAGCCTCATTGACACTGCCACGGGGTAAACCAGACCCAAAATAATCAACCAGGCGGCGCTGGCCGTGATATCAATGAAGGTGAAAGCGCAGAGAAAGACGACCATAAAAAATGTTAATGGCCGCAAAAAGATATACCAACAAAACTGGTAATTCATTGTGATGTTACCGAACGATTCCTGTAAGGCTTTATCATAACGTTTTACTGATAGCAGGGCATTAAGGGGGAAACCTCTTTCGGAATTTATAAACGCAGAAAAGCAAAAAGCTCGCCGAAACGAGCTTTTTAAAAGTGGCTGGGGTACGAGGATTCGAACCTCGGAATGCCGGAATCAGAATCCGGTGCCTTACCGCTTGGCGATACCCCAACAAATTATTTTCGAACCGGTCGAATACCTCGACGCGTTCTGAATATGGTGGCTACGACGGGATTCGAACCTGTGACCCCATCATTATGAGTGATGTGCTCTAACCAACTGAGCTACGTAGCCAGATGATTTCTTCGATGGCTGGGGTACCTGGATTCGAACCAGGGAATGCCGGTATCAAAAACCGGTGCCTTACCGCTTGGCGATACCCCATCCGTACAACGCTTATCGGTGAATGGTGCGGGAGGCGAGACTTGAACTCGCACACCTTGCGGCGCCAGAACCTAAATCTGGTGCGTCTACCAATTTCGCCACTCCCGCAAAAAAGATGGTGGCTACGACGGGATTCGAACCTGTGACCCCATCATTATGAGTGATGTGCTCTAACCAACTGAGCTACGTAGCCATCTTTTTTTCGCGTTACCTTATCGGCGTTGCGGGGCGCATTATGCGTATTGAGCCTTGAAGCGTCAACCTCTTTTTCATCGAAAAACGTCGGAAAGTGTCTGTTTGGTTAGGTTGCGAACAGCGTGGCGCAATATTCGGCAATTATTGGTTATTAATCGTTTTTCCGAAAGTAGTTTGCTATAAAAAAAGAGCCCCTGAAGGCTCTTTCGTCATCGTTAATTTACTGGTACGCCGACTGATGCACGCCGACCGCGCGGCCTGACGGGTCATCCATCGTTTTGAATGCTTCATCCCACTCAATGGCTTTGGCGGAAGAACAGGCCACGGACGGGCCGCCGGGTACGCATTCCGCCGCGCTCGGCACCGGGAACAGCTCTTCAAAAATTTCGCGGTACAGATACGCCTCTTTAGACGACGGCGTGTTGTATGGAAAGCGGAAGCGGGCGGTTTCCAGTTGTTGATCGGAAATCTGTTTCGCCGCCACCTCTTTCAGCGTATCAATCCAGCTATAGCCTACGCCGTCAGAGAACTGCTCTTTCTGACGCCACGCGACGCTTGCTGGCAGATAAGACTCGAAGCACTCGCGCAGCACGTGTTTTTCCATCTTGCCGTTACCGCACATTTTATCCTGTGGGTTGATACGCATCGCCACGTCGAGGAATTTTTTATCCAGGAACGGTACGCGCGCTTCCACGCCCCAGGCGGACATCGCTTTGTTGGCGCGGGCGCAGTCATACATATGCAGCGCCTGTAGCTTACGGACCGTCTCTTCATGTAACTCTTTGGCGTTCGGCGCTTTATGGAAGTACAGGTAGCCGCCAAACACCTCATCGGAACCTTCGCCGGAGAGCACCATTTTGATGCCCATCGCTTTGATCTTACGCGACATCAGATACATTGGCGTTGAGGCACGGATAGTGGTCACGTCATAGGTTTCAATGTGATAGATAACATCACGAATGGCATCAAGGCCTTCCTGCACGGTGAAGTGAATTTCATGATGCACGGTGCCGAGGTGGTTAGCCACTTCCTGGGCCGCCTTCAGGTCAGGCGAACCTTCCAGACCGACCGCAAAAGAGTGCAACTGTGGCCACCAGGCTTCGGAGCGCTCTTGATCTTCGACGCGACGGGCGGCGAATTTTTTGGTGATTGCCGAAATAACCGACGAGTCCAGACCGCCGGAGAGCAGCACGCCGTAAGGGACGTCGGACATCAGGTGGCTTTTCACAGATTCTTCCAGCGCCTGACGCAGCGCGTTTTTGTCGGTGACGTTGTCTTTTACCGCATCGAACTCAAACCAGTCGCGCTGATAGTACTGACGAATTTCGCCGTCTTTGCTCCACAGGTAGCTGCCCGCCGGGAACTCTTTAATGGTGCGGCAGACCGGGGTCAGCGCTTTCATTTCTGACGCTACGTAGAAGTTGCCGAATTCGTCATAGCCCATATAGAGCGGAATAATACCGATATGGTCACGACCAATCAGATAAGCGTCTTTTTCGCTGTCATACAGGGCGAAGGCGAACATCCCCTGTAAATCGTCAAGGAAATCCGGCCCTTTTTCCTGATACAGCGCGAGGATAACTTCGCAGTCGGAGCCTGTCTGGAACGCGTAACGATCGCCATACTCCGCGCGTAACGTCTGATGGTTATAAATTTCACCGTTCACCGCCAGTACGTGGGTTTTTCTGGCGTTATACAGGGGCTGGGCGCCGGCGTTAACATCAACAATCGACAAGCGTTCATGTGCGAGAATCGCGTTATCGCAAGCGTAGATGCCGGACCAGTCCGGGCCGCGATGGCGCATCAGGCGTGACAGTTCAAGGGCTTTTTTACGCAGTTCCGCTGCATCTGTTTTGATATCGAATACGCCGAAAATAGAACACATAGCCTTCTCCGTTAATCTGTTGCGTCGTACTTTTTGTGTTTGCTTGACTAAAAAATGCCGCAAAGGCGTGGAAGGCGCAAGGGGATTACGGTCTGAAAAATGAAAAATGCAATCGTCATTGTTGATTAGTGAAAAATGATTACATATTGCGCGGATTTATTGATGGATCTTCAGTTTTATCGTGGATTAATTGAATTATGTTTTTCCTGATGGCGTTTCGCTTATCAGACCTACAATGTTGTTCGAACCGTAGGCCTGAAAGCTATGCGTCATCAGGCAGAGGACAGGTTTAGATAACGTCGATCTCAGCGACGGAAGGGTAAATCCAGCTTGGGCGGAACGGCATACTGTCAATATCATTGATTGTTGATACGCCTGAAAGCACCAGAATGGTCTCCAGACCGGCCTGGAACCCCGCCAGAATGTCAGTGCGCAGGTTGTCGCCGACGATAACGGTCTCTTCCGAGTGCGCCTGCATTTTGTTTAATGCCGCGCGGATGATCCACGGGCTGGGTTTGCCGACATAAAACGGCTTCCGGCCGGAAATTTTTTCAATGCCTGCGCACAGCGCGCCGCAGGCCGGATAAAAGCCGCGACCGTGGGTATCCGGGTTGGTGGCGATAAAGCGCGCGCCATTGGCGACGAAAAATGCTGCTTTATGCATCATGTCCCAGTTGTAGGAGCGGGTCTCTCCAACGATGACAAAATCAGGGTTCACATCGGTAATAGTAAAACCCGCTTTATAGAGCTCGTGAATGAGCGCGCCTTCGCCCACGACATACGCTTTCTTACCTTCCTGACGGCGCAGAAAATCGGCTGTCGCCATTGCTGACGTATAAAACACGCTGTCCGGCACGTTAACGCCAGCGGTAGCAAAACGGTTCGCCAGATCCTGGCCGGTTTGCGACGGGTAATTGGTCAGCAGCACCAGCGGCAGACCTTTTTCCAGAATCCCCGTCAGAAATTCCGCCGCACCGGGTACGGCTACGTTGTCGTGCATCAGCACGCCGTCGATATCGCAGATTACATTCTTGATGGTCATGAACTACCCAGGGAATTTGTGAATAATCCGATACTATAAGAGCGCATCAACTTTCCAGCAAACGTTGCAGCAATGTTCCGTTGAGCATGGCGCGTTTAACTAAGGCAAATGCGCCGATAGCAGAACGGTGATCCAGCGTGGAGCGTACCACCGGCAAATTTTTGCGAAAGGCCTTTAACGCCTGCGTATTGATACAGCTTTCGATAGCGGGCAACAGGACTTTATCGGCTTCAATGATCTCGCCGGCAATGACGATTTTTTGCGGATTAAACAGGTTGATAGCAATGGCGATCGTTTTGCCCAAATGGCGACCAACATGCTCAATGACTTCCGAGGCCAGGCTGTCGCCCCGGTTTGCCGCCTTACAGATGGTTTTAATCGTGCAGTCGTCAAGCGGAACACGGCTTTGATACCCTTGTTTAAGCAAATTCAGCACCCGTTGTTCAATCGCCGCATTGGCGGCAATGGTTTCCAGACAGCCGAAATTACCGCAGTGGCAGCGCTCACCCAACGGCTCCACCTGAATATGCCCAATTTCGCCGACGTTGCCGTTACGGCCAATGAAGATGCGTCCGTTGGAGATAATCCCGGCGCCTGTACCACGATGAACGCGCACCAGAATCGAGTCCTCGCAATCCTGACTGGCGCCGAAGTAGTGTTCCGCCAGCGCCAGGCTACGGATATCGTGTCCCACGAAACAGGTAACGTGAAACCGTTTTTCCAGCGCTTCGACCAGTCCCCAGTTTTCAACCTGAATGTGCGGCATGTAACGAATCACGCCGCTTTCCGGATCGACAAGCCCTGGCAGGATCACCGAGATAGCGATCAATTCACGAATTTTACGCTGACAGCTATCAATAAAGACGGCGATAGTGTTGAGCAGCGCATGTTCCAGCGTCTCCTGGGTGCGCTCCGGTAGCGGATAATGCTCCTCAGCGACCACTTTACTGCTCAGATCGTAGAGCGTTAAAGTGGTGTCATGACGGCCCAGGCGAACGCCAATGGCATGGAAGTTACGGGTTTCCGTGACGATAGAGATAGCGCGGCGGCCTCCGGTAGAGGCCTGCTGATCGACTTCTTTGATCAGCCCGCGTTCAATGAGTTGACGCGTAATTTTCGTTACGCTGGCGGGAGCAAGCTGGCTTTGCTCGGCAATTTGTATGCGCGAGATAGGACCATGCTGGTCAATCAGGCGGTAAACGGCCGCGCTGTTAAGCTGTTTTACGAGATCAACGTTACCTATCTGAGCTTGTCCGCCTGGTGTCATATTCTCACTTACTCAAGTCAACGACCTCGTCACCATTAACGATGGTCTTGATAATTTTAAAATCGTGGGTGAACGCGGTCAGGTTGGCGACTTTACCCGGCGCAATGCTACCGAGATGCTTATCAACGCCGATAGCGCGTGCCGGATAGAGCGTTGCCATACGCAGCACTTCATCCAGCGCGATGCCGCAATGCGCGACCAGGTTACGTACGCCTTCAATCATGGTTAAGGACGAACCGCTCAACGTACCGTTTTCATCCACACACAGTCCATTGCGGTAGTATATTGTTTTACCTGCGAAAATGAACTGCTCAATATTGGCCCCCGCCGGTGCGGTGGCGTCTGTCACCAGACAAAGTTTGTCGCCTTTAAGGCGTTTGGCATTGCGAATGTTGGCATAGTCGACATGCAGACCATCGGCGATAACGCCGCAATAAATATCCGCTTCGTCCAGAACAGCGCCAGCAAGGCCCGGCTCACGCCCTGTAATGTACGGCATCGCGTTAAACAGGTGAGTCGCAAAGGTAATCCCGGCGCGGAAGCCCGCTTTTGCCTCTTTTAACGTCGCGTTGGAGTGGCCTGCGGAAACCACAATGCCCGCATTCGCCAGTTTAGCGATTACGTCAGCAGGCACCATTTCCGGCGCGAGTGTAACTTTGGTGATGACGTCGGCATTATCGCACAAGAAATCGACCAGCGCAGCGTCTGGTTTACGTACGAAATCAGGATTATGGGTGCCTTTTTTTACCAGATTAAGCCAGGGCCCTTCCAGGTGGAGACCCAGCGCCTGGTGCGGATGTTTTTCCAGGTATTCGCGCATGACGCGAATGCCCTGTTTCATCAATTCATCGCTGGTAGTGATAAGCGTTGGCAGAAAGTTAGTACAGCCCGATTTTTCATTGGCTTTCTGCATAATTTCCAGCGTTTCAACGCTGACGGCTTCTGCGGTATCGTTAAACTGCACGCCGCCGCAGCCGTTTAGCTGCACATCAATAAAACCGGGGGAGAGAATGGCCCCATTCAATGAGCGTTGTTCTATTCCCGGCGGCAGTTCGGCCATCGGACAAACGCGGTCAATCAGGCCATTAGCGACAACAAGCGCATGGTCATCAAGAATTTCGTGACCGGTAAAGATCCGGCCCTGGGTTAAAGCATACATTCCGACCCCCGATATCAAAAATTTACCGCCCCGCATTGACTGGCGGGGCGGAGACAACATTACAGACCTTTAATATTTTCTGCTTCTAATTCATTGAAATATTTCAATGTTTTAACTTTAAGTTCCATTGTGGACGGCTCATCGCATACCACAACCGCTTTCGGATGGAGTTGCAGGCAGCTAATGGTCCACATGTGGTTGACGTTGCCTTCAACCGCCGCCTGCAGCGCCTGGGCTTTCTGATGGCCCAGCACCAGAATCATCACTTCTTCCGCATCCAGCAGCGTGCCTACGCCTACCGTCAGCGCGTATTTCGGCACCTGGTTTACGTCGCCGTCAAAGAAGCGGGAGTTCGCTACGCGAGTATCATGGGTTAACGTTTTGATACGGGTACGGGAAGCCAGGGAAGAAGCCGGTTCGTTAAAGGCGATGTGACCGTCGTTGCCGACGCCGCCCATAAACAGATGGATTTTACCGTAAGAACGAATTTTTTCTTCATATTGACGGCATTCTGCATCGATATCCGGTGCGTTACCGTTGAGAAGATTGATGTTTTCTGCTGGAATATCAACGTGATCGAAAAAGTTACGATGCATAAAGCTGTGGTAGCTTTCCGGGTGCTCTTTCGGCAGGCCAACATATTCGTCCATATTAAAGGTGACCACATGCTTAAAGCTGACCTCGCCCGCTTTGTGCATCTCAACCAGCGCTTTGTACGCCGTTAGCGGCGTGCCGCCGGTAGGCAGTCCAAGGACAAACGGACGATCGGCGGTCGGTTTGAACGCATTAATACGGTTAACGATATGGCGAGCGGCCCATTTGCCAACCTGTTCTGCGGTACTCAGGGGGATCAGTCTCATTCTTCACCTCAATAATCAATGTCAAAATTTGGCGGATCGTATTAAGCGTAACCTGGATATCCAGGGTTCGTGTTCAATCCGTCCTGATTTTTTGAATCATAAAATAAGTTTTCCGTGTTAGCCAGTGGATGGTGGGGGTAATTACGATATTTAGTGATTATAATCACAAAAAACACCCGTTTAATTTGCGAGGCGAATTAATTTTCCACACACTCTGCAGAAGATGATCTCACCGTTCGATTACAGAACATCACGTTTTTAACGTTTGCAGCACAATAAAAAACGGCTTCAAAGAAGCCATATCGGCGTCTCGTAGGGGGAATAAGATGAATATTTTAGGTTTTTTCCAGCGGCTGGGTAGGGCGTTGCAGCTCCCTATCGCCGTGTTGCCGGTGGCAGCGTTGTTGCTGCGATTCGGCCAACCAGATTTGCTGAATATGCCGTTTATCGCGCAAGCGGGCGGGTCTATTTTCGATAACCTGGCACTGGTTTTCGCTATCGGCGTGGCATCCAGTTGGTCTAAAGATAGCGCCGGCGCGGCAGCGCTGGCGGGAGCCGTGGGTTACTTCGTCATGACCAAAGCGATGGTGACGATTAACCCGGAAATCAACATGGGCGTGCTGGCGGGGATTATTACCGGTCTGGTCGGCGGCGCGGTTTATAATCGCTGGTCTGGTATCAAACTGCCTGATTTTCTCAGTTTCTTCGGTGGAAAACGTTTTGTGCCGATCGCAACGGGCTTTTTCTGTCTGGTGCTGGCCGCTATTTTCGGTTACGTCTGGCCGCCGGTACAGCATGGCATCCATGCGGGCGGTGAATGGATCGTTTCCGCAGGCGCGCTGGGTTCCGGTATCTTTGGCTTCATCAACCGTCTGCTGATCCCAACCGGTCTGCATCAGGTACTGAACACCATCGCCTGGTTCCAGATTGGCGAATTCACCAATGCCGCAGGCACTGTATTCCACGGCGACATCAACCGCTTCTATGCTGGCGACGGCACGGCGGGGATGTTTATGTCCGGCTTCTTCCCGATCATGATGTTTGGTCTGCCGGGCGCCGCTCTGGCGATGTATTTCGCCGCGCCGAAAGAACGTCGTCCGATGGTGGGCGGTATGCTGCTGTCTGTCGCGATCACCGCGTTTCTGACCGGCGTAACCGAGCCGCTGGAATTCCTGTTTATGTTCCTGGCACCGCTGCTGTACCTCCTGCACGCCATTTTGACCGGTATCAGCCTGTTCGTCGCGACGTTGCTGGGTATCCATGCGGGCTTCTCTTTCTCGGCAGGCGCTATTGACTATGTTCTGATGTATAACCTGCCAGCGGCCAGCAATAACGTCTGGATGTTGCTGGTGATGGGCGTTGTATTCTTTATCATCTACTTCCTGCTGTTCAGCGCGGTTATTCGTATGTTTAACCTGAAAACGCCGGGCCGCGAAGATAAAGTTGATGAGATGGTAACGGAAGAAGCCAACAGCAACACCGAAGAAGGGTTAACGCAACTGGCGACCAGCTATATTGCTGCGGTTGGCGGTACGGACAACCTGAAAGCGATCGATGCGTGTATTACCCGTCTGCGCCTGACCGTGAATGACTCTGCTCGCGTCAACGATGCGGCCTGCAAACGCCTCGGCGCTTCCGGCGTGGTGAAACTGAACAAACAGACCATTCAGGTTATTGTCGGCGCGAAAGCGGAATCGATTGGCGATGAAATGAAGAAAGTGGTGGCGCGGGGACCGGTCGCGGCAGCGTCTGCTGATGCGGCTCACGTTGCGACACCTGCTCCGGCGGCCAAACCCCAGGCGGTGCCGAATGCGGTGACTATCGCTGAACTGGTCTCTCCGATTACCGGTGAGGTAGTGGCGCTGGATCAGGTACCGGATGAAGCTTTCGCCAGCAAAGCGGTCGGCGACGGCGTGGCGGTGAAACCCACCGATAAAACCGTGGTTTCTCCGGCGGCGGGTACTATCGTGAAAATCTTCAACACTAACCACGCGTTCTGTCTGGAAACCGAGAAAGGCGCGGAGATCGTTGTCCATATGGGTATCGATACCGTCGCGCTGAACGGTCAGGGCTTCAAGCGTCTGGTAGAAGAGGGTGCGGAAGTCACGGCGGGGCAGCCGGTGCTGGAACTGGATCTGGACTTCCTGAATGCCAATGCGCGCTCCATGATAAGCCCGGTTGTTTGCAGCAACAGCGATGACTTCAGCGCTCTGGTCATCAAAGCGGATGGTCACGTGGTAGCGGGTCAAACGCCGCTGTACGAGATCAAGAGCAAATAATCGCTTCCTGGCCGGATAAGGCGTAAGACGTCATCCGGCGATATCACAAAAAACATAAGCGGCAGAGGGAAACCTTCGCCGCTTTTTTTTACCGCAATTAGCCCCAATATTTTCTGCAAAGCCACTTTTTAAGTAACTAAAGGTTGTCAGTCTGTCCGGCTTATAAGATCATATGCCGTTATACGTTGTTTACGCTTTGAGGAATCCACGATGAGTGAGGCTGAAGCCCGCCCGACTAACTTTATTCGTCAGATTATTGATGAAGATCTGGCGAGTGGTAAACATACCACTGTCCATACCCGTTTTCCGCCGGAGCCGAATGGCTATCTGCACATCGGCCACGCGAAATCTATCTGCCTGAACTTTGGCATTGCGCAAGATTATCAGGGCCAGTGCAACCTGCGTTTCGATGACACCAACCCGGTAAAAGAAGATATCGAGTACGTTGATTCGATCAAAAACGACGTCGAGTGGTTAGGCTTTCACTGGTCTGGCGATATTCGCTACTCCTCCGATTACTTTGACCAACTGCACGCCTATGCGGTCGAGCTAATCAATAAAGGCCTGGCCTACGTTGATGAGCTGACGCCGGAGCAGATCCGCGAATACCGCGGTACGCTGACCGCGCCGGGTAAAAACAGCCCGTTCCGCGATCGCAGCGTCGAAGAGAACCTCGCGCTATTTGAAAAAATGCGTACCGGCGGTTTTGAAGAGGGTAAAGCCTGTCTGCGCGCTAAAATCGACATGGCGTCGCCGTTTATCGTGATGCGCGATCCGGTGCTGTATCGCATTAAATTCGCCGAGCATCATCAGACCGGCACGAAGTGGTGCATCTACCCGATGTACGACTTTACTCACTGCATCAGCGATGCGCTGGAAGGCATTACTCATTCTCTGTGTACGCTGGAGTTCCAGGACAACCGTCGTCTGTACGACTGGGTGCTGGACAACATCACCATTCCGGTTCACCCGCGCCAGTACGAATTCTCGCGGCTGAATCTGGAATACACCGTGATGTCCAAGCGTAAGCTGAATCTGCTGGTGACCGACAAACACGTCGAAGGCTGGGACGATCCGCGTATGCCGACTATTTCCGGTCTGCGCCGTCGCGGCTATACCGCGGCTTCTATCCGTGAGTTCTGCAAACGCATCGGCGTCACCAAGCAGGACAACACCATTGAGATGGCGTCGCTGGAATCCTGCATTCGCGAAGATCTGAACGAAAACGCGCCTCGCGCGATGGCGGTAATCGATCCGGTAAAACTGGTTATCGAAAACTACCCGCAGGGCGAGAGCGAAATGGTTACCATGCCTAACCATCCGAATAAACCGGAGATGGGCAGCCGTGAAGTGCCGTTTAGCGGTGAGATCTGGATCGATCGCGCAGATTTCCGCGAAGAAGCGAACAAACAGTACAAGCGTCTGGTGATGGGCAAAGAAGTGCGTCTGCGTAATGCCTACGTCATTAAAGCGGAGCGCGTAGAGAAGGATGCCGAAGGGAATATCACCACCATCTTCTGTACCTATGATGCCGATACGCTGAGTAAAGATCCGGCTGACGGGCGTAAAGTGAAAGGCGTAATCCACTGGGTTAGCTCAGCACATGCGTTGCCGATTGAAATTCGTCTCTACGACCGTCTGTTCAGCGTGCCGAACCCGGGCGCCGCGGAGGACTTCCTGTCCGTTATCAACCCCGAATCATTAGTGATTAAGCAGGGTTATGGCGAGCCGTCGCTGAAAGCGGCGGTAGCAGGGAAAGCTTTCCAGTTTGAACGTGAAGGCTACTTCTGCCTCGACAGCCGCTATGCAACGGCCGATAAGCTGGTCTTTAACCGCACCGTGGGCCTGCGTGATACCTGGGCGAAAGCGGGCGAATAAGCACTGCGCCAACAGGCGAATGCTGTAAAAATACCTTGTCAACGCCGCGTTTTGCGGCGTTTTTTCTCTGCATTTCCAAGAGCCTATCCCATTAGGGCTATTTTACTTGCCATTTTGGACCTGGGCAGTGCTCGCCAA
>NZ_JBKFPH010000015.1:0-113114 GCF_046567715.1 Salmonella sp. 741265116_PST
CCGATACGTTGCCGTATACACACTTTCCAGGCGTGCTCCTTCAGCCACTCGGACACCTCACCAAATTGTCGTTCCAGCATTACTGGAACGGGCGCTAATGTAGGGAAATATCCTTTCTACGTCAATCAACTTTTTTAAAAAAAAGCGCGTTTATACAAACTTCCACCAATCTGTGGCTTTAATAAGCGAAAACTGCTTTTTTTGCCCGCGTCAGGAAATTTGCTATGCTGCACATCCCGTTGAAAACGCTGATAACAGGCGCAATCACATTCCGCACAATACTGCTCAGGAGATAACATGGAGATAATTTTTTATCACCCGACATTTAACGCCGCCTGGTGGGTAAATGCACTGGAGAAGGCTCTCCCACATGCGCGCGTTCGTGAATGGAAGGTCGGTGATAACAACCCCGCAGACTATGCGCTTGTATGGCAGCCCCCGGTTGAAATGCTGGCCGGAAGACGCTTAAAAGCCGTCTTTGCGCTGGGCGCGGGGGTGGATGCAATTCTGAGTAAATTAAATGCGCATCCGGAAATGCTGGACGCCTCCATTCCTCTATTCCGTCTGGAAGATACCGGAATGGGCCTGCAAATGCAGGAATATGCCGTCAGCCAGGTATTACACTGGTTCCGTCGTTTCGATGATTATCAGGCGCTGAAAAATCAGGCGCTATGGAAGCCGTTGCCGGAATATACCCGCGAAGAATTTAGCGTCGGTATCATGGGCGCAGGGGTACTGGGCGCAAAAGTGGCAGAAAGTCTACAGGCGTGGGGGTTCCCGTTACGTTGCTGGAGTCGTAGCCGCAAATCCTGGCCTGGCGTGGAAAGTTATGTGGGGCGTGAAGAGCTGCGCGCTTTCCTGAACCAGACGCGGGTGCTGATTAATCTGCTGCCGAATACGGCCCAAACGGTAGGAATTATTAATAGCGAATTGTTGGATCAATTGCCGGATGGCGCTTACGTGCTGAATCTCGCGCGCGGCGTTCATGTTCAGGAGGCGGATCTGCTGGCTGCGCTTGATAGCGGTAAGCTAAAAGGTGCGATGTTGGATGTCTTTAGCCAGGAACCGTTACCGCAGGAAAGCCCATTATGGCACCATCCGCGAGTCGCCATGACGCCGCACATTGCGGCAGTCACCCGTCCGGCGGAAGCCATCGATTATATTAGCCGCACCATTACCCAGCTGGAGAAGGGAGAGCCGGTGACGGGGCAGGTGGATCGGGCGAGAGGATATTGACATCAACCCGGCGCGGGCCGGGTTTCGCTAAAAAACGCTGGCGATACCTGCTATCCTTGTCGGAAATGACTACAGGAGAGAGCAATGTATCCCGTTGACCTGCATATGCATACCGTCGCCAGCACTCATGCCTACAGTACTCTGAGCGATTATATCGCGGAAGCCAAACGCAAAGGCATTAAACTTTTTGCGATTACCGATCATGGTCCGGACATGGAAGATGCGCCGCATCACTGGCATTTTATTAACATGCGCATCTGGCCGCGTCTGGTTGACGGCGTGGGGATACTGCGTGGCATTGAGGCGAATATCAAGAACATTAACGGTGAAATTGATTGCTCCGGAAAGATGTTCGACTCGCTGGATCTGATTATCGCAGGCTTTCATGAGCCCGTTTTTGCGCCGCATGATAAAGAAACCAATACCCAGGCGATGATCGCGACCATCGCCAGCGGCAAGGTGCATATAATTAGTCACCCCGGAAATCCAAAGTATCCAGTGGAGGTTAAAGCCATCGCGCAGGCGGCGGCGAAACACCATGTAGCGCTGGAAATCAACAACTCTTCTTTTTTGCATTCGCGTAAAGGAAGTGAAGATAATTGCCGTGCGGTCGCTGCCGCCGTACGTGATGCAGGAGGCTGGGTAGCGTTAGGATCTGATTCCCATACGGCCTTTACGCTTGGCGATTTCACCGAATGCCGGAAAATTCTGGATGCGGTGAATTTCCCGGAAGATCGAATCCTGAACGTCTCGCCGCAGCGCTTACTGGCCTTTCTCGAATCACGCGGTATGGCGCCTGTACCGGAATTTGCCGAACTTTAATCGTTATTTACGGGAAGATATCAATGAATGAGTTTTCAATCCTGTGCCGAGTGCTGGGATCGTTGTATTACCGCCAACCGCAAGATCCTTTACTGGTTCCGCTGTTTACGTTAATCCGTGAAGGTAAACTGGCGGCAAACTGGCCGCTGGAGCAGGATGACATGCTGGCGCGTTTACAGAAAAGCTGCGATATCACGCAGATTTCCACTGATTATAATGCGTTATTTGTTGGGGAAGAGTGCGCGGTAGCACCATACCGCAGTGCGTGGGTCGAAGGCGCGGAAGAGTCTGAGGTGCGCGCTTTTTTAACGTCGCGAGGGATGCCGCTGGCCGATACGCCTGCCGATCACATTGGCACTTTATTGCTCGCGGCCTCCTGGCTGGAAGATCAGTCTACCGAAGATGAAAGTGAAGCGCTGGAAACCTTATTTGCCGATTATCTGCTTCCCTGGTGCAATACCTTCCTCGGTAAAGTTGAAGCCCATGCCGTTACGCCATTCTGGCGCACTCTGGCGCCGCTAACGCGTGATGCGATAGGAGCCATGTGGGATGAACTTCAGGAAGAAGATGAAGAATAATGTGATGTAAATCACCCTTAACTGCAACGGGTTTTACATCATTGCATAAAATGTGTGCGTGATCTCATTAATGTGCCGCTTTTCTGTTATGATGCGCGCCATGAACATACTTCTTTCTATTGCTATCACGACGGGCATCCTTTCTGGAATATGGGGATGGGTGGCCGTCTCCCTGGGGTTACTAAGCTGGGCCGGTTTTTTAGGCTGTACGGCTTATTTCGCTTGTCCGCAGGGCGGCTTTAAGGGATTGTTGATTTCCGCCTGTACGCTGTTAAGCGGTATGGTGTGGGCGCTGGTCATTATTCACGGTAGCGCGTTGGCGCCGCATCTGGAAATTGTCAGTTACGTGTTGACGGGGATCGTGGCATTCCTGATGTGTATCCAGGCAAAGCAGCTATTGCTTTCTTTTGTCCCGGGAACATTTATCGGCGCCTGTGCGACATTTGCAGGGCAGGGTGACTGGCGGTTGGTATTACCGTCGCTGGCGCTGGGGCTAATCTTTGGCTATGCCATGAAAAATAGTGGGCTATGGCTGGCATCACGCCGCGAGCAACATTCAGCGAATACGGCGGTCACAAAATAAAAAAGCGTGGGGTTCTTCCCCACGCTTTGTCGTATTGATCAGGATTCTGGCGGTACTGACAGCTCACGGTATTTCACCAGAATATCATTTTGCCTGTCCGCTTTATTCTGCAAATCCCACAGTCCACGATCGATACCATCATTAATGAGGAAGATAACACCGGTTTCAATGGCTGACATCAGACACAGCATCACCGGTTCGTTCGAGGTATAGCCGATTTCGCCTTCCAGTAAGCGCTGGTAATCAATAAAACGGAACACGCCTGCCTGTACTTCATAGGAAAGGATGGTTTTACTGGTGTTCACCGAAGAAAGGATCTCGCCCGTACTGACGTTAACCACGCGCAGGTTGACAGCAATCTGATCCAGCTGATACTGCGTATCGGCGCCAATACCGAAATATCTTGCGCCGACCCCGCCGGATTTGACGTTACTTTCATAACCAATAATAGAACCTTCCACCATAATATTTGCCGCCGTCAGCGACTGAAGCGGGATACGGTTATTCATCGCCACGGTGCCGTTTTCCTGGGCTGCGCGAATAATTTTCCGTTCATTCAAAAGATTCTGTAAGCCTTGTCGTTCCAGTGGGATAAACCAGCGCGAATCTTTCAGCGCGGTGACCAACATAGCGGTGGCGCTCTGTGGCACAGCCGTGGAAAAGTTACTTGCCGGGTAAGGTTTAAATTGGCCCGTTTCATCCTGAATGTTATATACCGAAACAAAGATCTTACCGGTGGGAGCAGGTAAGTGCGTCAAATCTTTGTAACTTTGTGCGCGGGGCATTAATGTCGGTTTCGCAGCTTGTTTCGGCGGGGCAGTTAAGCATCCGCTCAACAATAAAACGGCAACCAAAATAAGTAAGCGCGGCATGATTTATATCCTTTAGTGACTGTAGCTTAAAAATCGGTTGACTGAGTTTGTAAACCTGACACTTCGATGGTCGAGGTTCTTCCCGTTTTTCTGTCCGTGACGTTGAGCTGGAGCTGTCCGTCGCGATTAGCGATATCGATAATAAAATCGTTGGTCACCATACGTCCTGGTTTCCCGGTATTAATATTGGTCAACAAGCCGCCCAGAATTTGCGATTGAATAGCCTGCGTAAAGTTATCCAACGCTGAGGGGGTTTCGATACCAAAATCGTTATCATAAGCGGGGTCTTTATATGAATTTTGCGCCTGGGCGCTATTCAATAAAAAGGAACCGTTATTGGGGTTTCCACCAAAGTTAGGATTACGGAACTGGAACGTCATATTTCCAGCCCAGGTTAATGGCGAAAAAAGCATGAGCAGCACTACTGCATGTTTAACACGCATGACAGCCTCCGGATAAAAATCATGTTTTAGAATTCATCACGCGCTAAATCACTCGTACTTAATAGCGTTTGATCTATTTGTCGGCGATTTAATGCTTCCTCTGTTTGCGCTAATGCGAAGACGACGGTTTTCTCGAAGTCTCTTTTCATTGGAAATAAAAAGGTCTGGAAAATAACGTCCTGATTTACCGTTATGGTGATCCAGCTTCCCCAACGCGCACTGGGTCTTTCATTAATGGTCAGATTGCCGGTGTATTCGCTTTCCCATTTGTCGCTGAATGCACGATAGAATTCATGTCCTATCGAAGAGACGGTATGGTCGGTTAACAATCCGGGAACCTCGACTTCAACTTCATTGGCATGCAGGTTTCCGGTAGCGAACAGTAACTCTGCTGCTACAATCCAGGTCAGATAGCGTTTCATGGCCTTACCGCCTGAGATTATCGTTTGCCCATGAAACTGCCTGGGTGCGATTTTTGACAGCTATCTTTTTGAAAAGATTATAAAGATGTGTCTTAACCGTATTCTCGCTGATAAATAGCGACCTGGCGATTTCATTATTAGAGGCACCAATACGTAACTTATTGAGGATCTCTTTTTCGCGATGAGTGAGTAATGCGGACTCGGTGCTGTTGTAGCGGTAATTTCCTGAGTGTGTAATCAGGTAACTGGCTAATTTTTGTGAAAAATAGCATTCGCCGCGCAGAATACCCTGTAATCCGCTGACCACGTGTTCCTGGTCTTCAGTGGCGTAAAACACGCCGTTAATATGAGGCCAGTTTTCAATTTCACGGTAGGGATAATCGTCAGGGGTATTTAACAATAATGTTTTTATATTATTGTTTTTGCGGCTTAAATTATCCTGCCAATAGTGGATAAGCTTCTTATCCGCTTCCATCATATCCATTAAAACAATGCAACCGGCTGAGATATCTTCCAGAGAACGTTGAATATTATGCAGTTTTCCGGTTATGGCCAGCGATTGCTTTAAATGTTGCAATAATGCCGTAGCTTGCAGAGATGGCTTTGTGATCAACAATAGTGTGTGACCATGACTACTATGGACTTCATTAAACATGATGAAACTCCACTTTTTTTAATCGCACATCTGACAGCTGCCCCCATAAAATAAAGGCACCAGAAGTACTGACAGATGTTGCACTGCTGTGGGTTGAAATAGCCCATTATCCAGAAAGAGAAAAATATTTACGAAAATACTTTTAACTGTTTTCAATCTAGCCATTACAAATCTTAAAGCAAGTGTTAAACTTGTAACAAAATGTAAAAATATATATTAAAATGTTGTTTTTGGGTTTTTTTGAAGTTTAGATTTGATAGTAAAGTTGTACATTTCGCTGTTATTGCATAGATTTAAAAAATCATACAAATTATAACAATTCATTGATTTTTAATTATTTTAATTATTATATGTCATGTTTTGATTTTATTTTTTCTTAAAATTCGAGACGCGGTATTAACCTGGACAGCACAAAGACAAAAAAAACGAAGTGTGTCACGTCTTGTGCGTATTGCCCCCCCATGGGAAGCATAAGAACATCCCGATGGCGGCATAACACACACCAACCCTTCATTTTTTGGGTTCGCGATATACTATCTTCTGTGGCCAAAAATCAATTATACCCAAAATAATTCGAGTTGCTTAAAGGCGGCAAGGGAGTGAGTCCCCAGGAGCATAGATAACTATGTGACTGGGGTGAACGAGCGTAGCCAACACATAAGCAACTTGAAGTATGAAGGGTATATAAAAAATCACATGGCTATCGTTTTATTAGCACTTTGGTATGAGCTTAAATAACAAAATACCACGCGTGGGTGAGTTATTAAAAATGTTTCCACGGACATACTCTTCATCGTAACGACGCGTTAACAAAAAACGCATGTCGCTAACAAGGTAATAGATAGTTTTCGCTATGTACGACCAGGTCCAGGGTGACAGCATGAAAAACAAATTGTTATTTATGATGTTGACAATACTGGGTGCGCCTGGGATTGCAACCGCGACAAATTATGATCTGGCTCGTTCAGAGTATAATTTTGCGGTAAATGAATTAAGCAAGTCTTCATTTAATCAGGCGGCCATTATTGGTCAAGTCGGCACGGATAATAGTGCCAGAGTACGCCAGGAAGGATCAAAACTATTGTCCGTTATTTCACAAGAAGGAGGAAATAATCGGGCGAAAGTCGACCAGGCAGGGAATTATAACTTTGCGTATATTGAGCAAACGGGCAATGCCAACGATGCCAGTATATCGCAAAGCGCTTACGGTAATAGTGCGGCTATTATCCAGAAAGGTTCTGGAAATAAGGCCAATATTACCCAGTACGGTACGCAGAAAACAGCAGTTGTAGTGCAGAAACAGTCGCATATGGCTATTCGCGTCACCCAACGCTAATACCGTTACGACTTTTAAATCAATCCGATGGGGGTTTTACCATGAAACTTTTAAAAGTGGCAGCATTCGCAGCAATCGTAGTTTCTGGCAGTGCTCTGGCTGGCGTCGTTCCACAATGGGGCGGCGGCGGTAATCATAACGGCGGCGGCAATAGTTCCGGCCCGGATTCCACGTTGAGCATTTATCAGTACGGTTCCGCTAACGCTGCGCTTGCTCTGCAAAGCGATGCCCGTAAATCTGAAACGACTATTACCCAGAGCGGTTATGGTAACGGCGCCGATGTAGGCCAGGGTGCGGATAATAGTACTATTGAACTGACTCAGAATGGTTTCAGAAACAATGCCACCATCGACCAGTGGAACGCTAAAAACTCCGATATTACTGTCGGTCAATACGGCGGTAATAACGCCGCGCTGGTTAATCAGACCGCATCTGATTCCAGTGTAATGGTGCGTCAGGTTGGTTTTGGCAACAACGCCACGGCTAACCAGTATTAATTTAGCGTCTGCGCTAATAAAAAAACAGGGCGTAAGCCCTGTTTTTTTTCGGGAGGAAATTATGCATACTTTATTGCTCCTTGCCGCACTTTCAAATCAGATTACGTTTACCACAACTCAGCAAGGCGATATTTACACGGTGATCCCTCAGGTAACATTAAACGAACCCTGCGTCTGTCAGGTGCAAATTCTCTCTGTGCGCGACGGTGTCGGGGGACAAAGCCATACACAGCAAAAACAAACGCTATCTTTACCTGCTAATCAACCGATTGAGTTGTCTCGTCTTAGTGTAAATATATCTTCAGAGGACTCGGTTAAAATTATTGTTACTGTTTCGGACGGACAATCACTGCATTTATCACAACAATGGCCGCCTTCTGCACAGTAGTTTTTGATGGTGGCGGAAATGGATTGGCTGACCTGGGTATTAAAGAGGCGATAAAAGCGTCTCATCGTCTCGGCATGTCGCTAAAAGGTAACGCCGAACCCTCGAGGATGACTAATCATTGAGGAGTTAACATGTCCGTAATCAAGAAAAATATCCCTGCCATAGGCCTGTGTATCTGCGCTTTTTTTATCCATTCTGCGGTAGGGCAACAAACGGTACAGGGCGGCGTTATCCATTTTCGCGGCGCGATTGTTGAGCCACTGTGCGATATTTCTACTCACGCCGAAAATATTGATTTAACCTGCCTGCACGAAGGTAAAAAGCAAATGCACCGGATTGACCTTCGGCAGGCATCTGGATTACCGCAGGATATTCAGTCCATTGCGACGGTTCGGCTGCATTATCTCGATGCGCAAAAAAGCCTGGCGGTGATGAATATTGAGTACCGTTAACGGCGGTGTCATAGATATAAAAAGAGCGACTCTGTTGAAAGCCCTGCTGTACACTTTGCAGATAAGGTGAGACAAAGGGGGGGGTTATGACATCACGTCTTCAGGTCATACAGGGTGATATCACTCAACTTAGCGTCGATGCGATAGTGAATGCCGCTAACGCATCATTAATGGGCGGCGGCGGCGTAGACGGCGCGATTCATCGCGCGGCGGGGCCGGCATTGCTGGACGCCTGTAAACTCATCCGCCAGCAACAGGGCGAATGTCAGACGGGACATGCGGTTATCACGCCTGCTGGCAAGCTTTCGGCAAAGGCGGTTATTCACACAGTGGGGCCCGTCTGGCGAGGCGGCGAACACCAGGAAGCTGAGCTACTCGAAGAGGCATACCGGAATTGTTTGCTGCTTGCCGAGGCGAATCACTTTCGTTCCATCGCTTTTCCGGCAATCAGTACCGGCGTTTATGGTTATCCACGCGCCCAGGCTGCTGAAGTCGCCGTCAGGGCGGTTTCAGATTTTATTACCCGTTACGCTCTGCCTGAACAGGTATACTTTGTCTGTTATGATGAAGAAACTGCCCGGCTTTACGCAAGATTACTTACTCAGCAAGGCGACGACCCTGCCTGATAAAACACGCCTTGAGCGTGCCGTTGAACCGCTATGCGCGCGCCATCCCGGAGAGTGCGGCATTCTGGCGCTGGATAACAGTCTGGACGCTTTTGCCGCCCGCTACCGCCTGGCCGAAATGGCGGCGAGGACGCTGGATGTGCAGTATTATATTTGGGAAGACGATATGTCCGGGCGGCTGCTCTTTTCGGTACTGCTGTCGGCGGCGAAGCGCGGCGTTCATGTTCGTCTGTTGCTGGATGATAACAATACGCCCGGTCTGGATGATACGTTGCACTTGCTGGATAGTCATCCTAATATCGAAGTTCGTCTGTTTAATCCTTTCTCTTTTCGTACGCTACGCGCGCTGGGGTATTTGACGGATTTTGCGCGGCTGAATCGGCGGATGCACAATAAAAGTTACACTGCCGACGGCGTAGTGACGCTGGTCGGTGGGCGCAACATCGGCGATGCCTATTTCGGTGCTGGCGAGGAGCCGCTATTTTCCGATCTGGACGTGATGGCCATTGGCCCGGTGGTCAATGATGTCGCCAATGATTTTGAACGTTACTGGCGCTGTAGTTCAGTGTCGACATTGCAGCAAGTATTATCCCTTTCTGAGCAGGAACTGACGCAGCGTATCGAACTTCCCGAATCCTGGTATAACGATGAGATCACCCGCCGTTATCTGCATAAGCTGGAAACCAGCCAGTTTATGGCGGATCTCGATCGCGGAACGTTGCCGCTGATTTGGGCAAAAACACGCTTGCTTAGCGATGACCCTTCTAAAGGCGAGGGGAAGGCGCAGCGCCATTCGCTTCTTCCGCAGCGATTATTTGACGTGATGGGGTCGCCGACGGAGCGTATCGACATTATTTCCGCTTACTTTGTCCCTACGCGCGCAGGCGTGGCGCAGTTGCTTCATCTGGTCAGGAAAGGCGTGAAGATCGCCATCTTAACTAACTCTCTGGCGGCCAACGATGTGGCGGTCGTTCACGCAGGGTACGCGCGCTGGCGAAAGAAATTACTGCGCTATGGCGTGGAGCTCTACGAACTGAAACCGACCCGCGAACATGAAACCGCCGTACATGATCGCGGACTCACCGGGAACTCAGGTTCCAGCTTACATGCTAAAACGTTCAGTATTGATGGTAGTAAGGTGTTTATCGGGTCGCTTAATTTTGATCCCCGTTCAACGCTTTTAAATACTGAAATGGGCTTTGTCATTGAAAGTGAAACGCTGGCGACGCTTATTCATAAGCGTTTTACGCAGAGCCAACGCGATGCGGCCTGGCAACTGCGGCTGGATCGCTGGGGACGAATTAACTGGATCGATCGTCAGCAAGAAGAGGAAAAGGTGTTAAAGAAAGAACCCGCTACGCGTTTCTGGCAGCGAGTTCTGGTACGGTTGGCGGCAATTTTGCCTGTGGAATGGTTGCTGTGAACCCGCGCGCGGAAAACTACCCGATCGCGGCGCGGCTTTCTTGTTTTACCGGCGGTTTACCTGAAAAGAGAAATTTCAGGAGCGGGATGCGTAAATGAATTTCATACAGAATTAACGCAATACCCATGACAAATATCAGCCCGCACAAGAACCCGATCAGGTTGGAGGAGATATGCGGCGTAATATACGCGCCAAAGAAAAGCGTTAAGGGATGATGCACCAGATAGATAAACAGCGAAGCATTCACGAAATAGGTGACACGCGCGGACTGGAAGTTTAACAAGCGATGCCCCAGTGAAAATACTACGTTCACCATCCACAGCCCCATAACCATCGTAATCACAGATTCGGTTTCGTACATCCAGGCATCACCGCTCCCATAACGTTGATTCAGCAGATACGCGATAAAAGCAACGGCAGCGCCTAAAGTGCATCCGCGTGAGGGCGTGGTGAAGCGCGCTTTCAGATCGGGGTGAATGAAAGCCAGCGCGCCGAGAATAAAAAAAGGCACATAAAATAGCGTTTGCATCACAATAAAATTGAACATGCCGTCACTGAGGATTGCCGGATATACGATGAAAATAATGCGCCTGATAGCGGCGTAAGCCATCCCCAGCAGGAAAAAAATAAGCGAAAGTTTGGCCAGTGAAATAGCGGCGGGACGAGGCTTGCTTGTTTCCTGCCTTTTTTGGAACCAGGTAAAAATCCCGATGCTGACGGTGGTTAATATCACCAGCACCAGTAAAAACCACAGATGTGAAATGAGTTCCCACGCTAACGTATTATATTTTTCATAGGCAGAGAGTGTAGGCCAGTTCTCTGTTTTCTCTTTGACATATTGCAACAGGATAAATTGCGGCAAGGTAAGCAAAGGGATTGCGGTAAGCATGGGAATACCCACACGTTCTACCCGTACTTTCCACCAGCGTTTTAACGGATAACGTAAAAACAACATGTACGAAAAATAACCAGAAATAACAAAAAACACCTGCATACGAAAAGCGTGGATAAAATCGTTAAACAGGGTTAGCCACCATGATGGCGCGGCACTATTGACATGCCAACTGTGAGTGGAATAGATCAACGAGATATGAAAGGGAATCCCTAACAACATCAGCCATGCGCGGATAGAGTCAAGAAAATATTCACGCGGCGCGGGTACAGAGCTCATATAAGGTCACGTATTCTCAGATTTTTCACCTTATCCATAAGGCGAATTATAGTTACATTCGGTAGCAACCCTACACCAACTCCGACAACCTGTCTCCAGGATAAGCACGCAAAGTGAAAACAGGTGTGGGAGATGCTTAATCGATGAGCCAGTGCGCTGAACAAAGCCTGGATTCAGTTGTCGTAATGCCTGATTATCCATTAAAATGGATCGGATCGATATAAGCACACAAAGGGGGAAGTGCTTACTTATTATGAAACATAAACAACAAATGATGAAAATGCGTTGGTTGGGCGCAGCTATTATGTTAACGCTCTACGCATCATCGAGCTGGGCGTTCAGTATTGATGACGTGGCAAAACAAGCTCAATCTTTAGCCGGGAAAGGCTATGAGGCGCCTAAAAGCAACTTGCCCTCCGTTTTCCGCGACATGAAATATGCGGATTATCAGCAGATCCAGTTTAACAGCGATAAAGCCTACTGGAACAACTTAAAGACCCCTTTTAAGCTCGAATTTTACCATCAGGGGATGTACTTCGATACGCCTGTCAAGATTAACGAAGTGACGGCGACGACGGTCAAAAGAATCAAATACAGCCCGGATTACTTCAATTTTGGCAATGTTCAGCACGATAAAGACACGGTAAAAGATTTAGGCTTTGCCGGGTTCAAAGTCCTGTACCCCATCAACAGTAAAGATAAGAACGACGAAATCGTCAGTATGCTTGGCGCCAGCTATTTCCGCGTTATCGGCGCAGGCCAGGTGTATGGCTTATCTGCGCGTGGCCTGGCGATTGATACCGCCTTACCATCTGGTGAAGAGTTTCCCCGCTTTCGCGAGTTCTGGATTGAGCGTCCAAAACCCACCGATAAGCGTTTGACTGTCTATGCATTACTGGATTCTCCGCGCGCGACCGGCGCTTACCGTTTTGTGATCATTCCTGGCCGCGATACCGTGGTGGACGTGCAGTCAAAAGTCTATCTGCGCGATAAAGTGGGCAAGCTGGGCGTTGCGCCATTAACCAGTATGTTCCTGTTTGGGCCAAACCAGCCGTCGCCGACGACCAACTATCGTCCGGAACTGCATGACTCGAACGGCTTATCCATTCATGCGGGTAATGGCGAGTGGATTTGGCGTCCGCTGAACAATCCAAAACACCTCGCTGTGAGCAGCTATGCGATGGAAAACCCTCAGGGATTCGGCCTGTTGCAGCGTGGTCGCGAGTTCTCGCGCTTTGAAGATTTAGACGATCGCTACGACCTGCGTCCAAGCGCCTGGATTACCCCGAAAGGTGACTGGGGCAAAGGCAAGGTTGAACTGGTTGAAATTCCGACTAATGATGAAACCAACGATAACATCGTCGCTTACTGGACTCCGGATCAACTGCCGGAACCGGGTAAAGAGATGAACTTCAAGTACACTCTGACCTTCAGCCGCGATGAAGATGAACTTCATGCGCCGGATAATGCCTGGGTGCTGCAAACACGCCGCTCAACGGGCGACGTTAAACAGTCGAATCTGATTCGTCAGCCCGACGGCACTATTGCCTTTGTGGTGGATTTCGTTGGTGCCGACATGAAAAAACTGCCGCCGGATACGCCTGTCGCTGCGCAAACCAGCATTGGCGATAACGGTGAAATCGTTGACAGTAATGTACGCTATAACCCAGTCACTAAAGGCTGGCGTTTAATGCTGCGCGTGAAAGTCAAAGACGCGAAGAAAACCACGGAAATGCGTGCCGCATTGGTAAATGCCGATCAGACGCTAAGTGAAACCTGGAGCTACCAGTTACCTGCCAATGAATAAAACAACTGAGTATATTGACGCACTGTTGCTTTCTGAACGTGAGAAAGCGGCATTGCCGAAAACTGACATCCGCGCCGTACATCAGGCGCTGGATGCCGAGCATCGGACTTACTCGCGAGAAGACGATTCACCGCAGGGTTCCGTAAAAGCCCGCCTTGAACACGCCTGGCCGGATTCATTGGCGCAGGGGCAGTTAATTAAAGATGATGAAGGGCGCGATCAGTTGCAGGCTATGCCAAAAGCGACGCGCTCTTCGATGTTTCCCGATCCCTGGCGAACCAACCCGGTTGGCCGTTTCTGGGATCGCCTGCGTGGGCGGGATGTAACGCCGCGCTATGTTTCTCGTCTGACAAAAGAAGAGCAGGCGAGCGAGCAAAAATGGCGTACCGTCGGCACTATACGCCGCTATATTTTGTTAATTTTGACTCTGGCGCAAACCGTCGTCGCGACCTGGTATATGAAGACCATTCTGCCTTATCAGGGATGGGCGCTTATCAATCCTATGGATATGGTGGGGCAGGATATTTGGGTCTCCTTTATGCAGCTCCTGCCCTACGTGCTGCAAACCGGTATCCTGATTTTGTTTGCCGTGCTGTTCTGCTGGGTGTCAGCCGGATTCTGGACGGCGCTGATGGGCTTCCTGCAACTGCTTATCGGGCGCGATAAGTACAGCATCTCCGCGTCTACGGTTGGCGATGAGCCCCTCAATCCGGAACACCGGACGGCGCTGATCATGCCTATCTGTAATGAAGACGTTAGCCGCGTTTTCGCCGGTCTGCGCGCGACCTGGGAGTCCGTTAAAGCCACAGGCAACGCCGCGCATTTCGACGTCTATATCCTTAGCGACAGTTATAACCCGGATATCTGCGTGGCGGAGCAAAAGGCGTGGATGGAGCTTATCGCGGAAGTGCAGGGCGAAGGCCAAATTTTTTACCGTCGCCGCCGCCGCCGTATGAAACGCAAAAGCGGCAATATTGACGATTTTTGCCGCCGCTGGGGCAATCAGTACAGCTATATGGTGGTGCTGGACGCGGACTCAGTGATGAGCGGCGAGTGTCTGAGCGGGCTGGTGCGCCTGATGGAAGCGAATCCAAACGCCGGGATTATCCAGTCTTCGCCGAAAGCGTCGGGGATGGATACTCTGTATGCCCGCTGCCAACAGTTCGCGACCCGTGTTTATGGGCCGCTGTTTACCGCCGGGCTGCACTTCTGGCAGTTGGGGGAGTCGCACTACTGGGGGCACAATGCCATTATCCGCGTGAAGCCGTTTATCGAGCACTGCGCTCTGGCGCCGCTGCCGGGAGAAGGTTCGTTCGCCGGATCGATTCTTTCCCACGACTTTGTGGAGGCGGCGCTGATGCGTCGGGCAGGGTGGGGCGTCTGGATTGCCTACGATCTCCCCGGCTCCTATGAAGAGCTGCCGCCAAACCTGCTGGATGAGCTTAAACGCGACCGCCGCTGGTGTCACGGCAACCTGATGAACTTTCGTCTGTTCCTGGTGAAAGGAATGCACCCGGTACATCGCGCCGTGTTTCTGACGGGGGTAATGTCATATCTGTCCGCGCCGTTATGGTTTATGTTCCTCGCGCTTTCTACCGCGCTGCAGGTCGTTCATGCGTTAACGGAGCCGCAATATTTCCTTCAGCCGCGCCAGCTTTTTCCGGTCTGGCCGCAGTGGCGTCCGGAACTGGCAATCGCGCTGTTTGCGTCAACGATGGTGCTGCTGTTCCTGCCGAAGCTGCTCAGTATTATGCTGATCTGGTGTAAAGGCACCAAAGAGTATGGCGGTTTCTGGCGCGTTACGCTGTCGCTGTTGCTGGAAGTGCTGTTCTCCGTGTTGCTGGCGCCGGTGCGTATGCTGTTTCATACCGTGTTTGTGGTCAGCGCGTTTCTCGGCTGGGAAGTGGTCTGGAACTCACCGCAACGCGACGATGATTCTACGCCGTGGGGAGAAGCCTTTATGCGTCACGGCTCTCAACTGCTGCTGGGGCTGGTCTGGGCGGTGGGTATGGCGTGGCTGGATTTACGCTTTCTGTTCTGGCTGGCGCCGATTGTCTTTTCGCTGATTCTGTCGCCATTTGTTTCGGTGATCTCCAGTCGTTCAACGGTAGGATTACGCACCAAACGCTGGAAGCTGTTCCTGATCCCGGAAGAGTATTCGCCGCCTCAGGTGTTGGTCGATACCGATAAATATCTGGAGATGAATCGCCGCCGTATTCTGGACGATGGCTTTATGCATGCGGTATTTAACCCGTCGCTGAATGCGCTGGCGACCGCGATGGCCACCGCGCGTCACCGTGCCAGTAAGGTGCTGGAAATAGCCCGCGATCGTCATGTGGAGCAGGCGCTAAACGAAACGCCGGAGAAACTGAACCGCGATCGGCGTCTGGTTTTGCTCAGCGATCCGGTGACGATGGCGCGTTTACACTATCGGGTCTGGAATGCGCCAGAGAGATACTCTTCCTGGGTAAACCATTATCAGTCTCTCGTCCTGAATCCGCAGGCGTTACAGGGACGAACATCGTCAGCGGGATAAGGTCTTCAGGTCTGGAGTGAGGTGAAAAATACCGGCGTGATGCCGGTATTTTTATAGTGAAATGAGGTATCAGGTGCGTATATTCGCGGTGAGCATAATGGTAATTACCCTGAGCGGCTGCGGCAGTATTATCAGCAGAACGATCCCCGGACAAGGACACGGCAACCAGTATTACCCTGGCGTGCAGTGGGATATGCGTGATTCCGCATGGCGCTATATCACTATCCTCGATCTGCCCTTCTCACTGATCTTCGATACACTGCTACTGCCGCTCGATATTCACCACGGGCCTTATGAGTAATTAACGCTCATCCCATTCGTCTGCCGCAGTACGGCCTTCCTCGGTATCAAGCGGGGGTTCAAGCTGGAATTCCCCTTCATCCCATTCATGCAAGGTATTCTCTTCCTGCCACTCCTGGCGGATCTCTATCTCATCATAATCGCCGTCAAACACGCTCTGCGCGGCTTCACCACTCAGCATCGGCAAACATTCGCCATCTTCACCTTCATCGGCGAAAAATTCGACCTGCCACATGATGTCCCCATCCTGCAGTACATATTTCTGAACGTTGAACTGCTGCACATTCGCTTCATCTTGTTCGAGGCCTGGATGGTCAGCCAGAAATTCTTCCCGGGCTGCATCGATAGCTTCTTCCAGCGTGGCATACATGGTCATCAGTGTCTCCCTTTGATTTGACGAGGTATTTAGGGAAAGAATAGCTGATTCTGTGATATTGCAAGTATGAAAGCGCAAAAATCATTCTATTGCCAGTCTGCGCCGTCGTAAGCTGTTCCATGAATAGATAGCATTGAACAACACCACGCCTGCCGTGACGCAGAATACGGCGCGGAAGCCATAGCTCGCGGAAATTGCGGCGCCCATGAGAGGGCCGGTGACGTTGCCGATATCGCGGAAAGATTGGTTGTAACTGAATATGCGCCCGGCTATCTGGTTGGTAGAGTTGTAAACCAGCAGAGTTTGAACGGCTGGCAGCAGCGCGCCATCCGCCGCGCCAAGCAGAAACCGCAATAGCGCGAGCTGCCACGGCGTTTGCACAAAAGACATTGGAATCAGCAGCAGTACGGAAATAATCAGCGCGACGATAAGGATCTTTTCCGGGCCAATTCTGTCGCCAAGCTTGCCGAGCCGGGGGGCGCTAAGTAATGCCGCCACGCCGGGAACGGACGCTATCATCCCGCTAATGAACGCAATATTACTGACATTTCCCGCGAGTTCGCGCACATAGAGCGTCAGGATGGGCGCAATAGACCCCGTCGCCACCTGAATAATCAGCGTGGTGACAAACAGGCTTAACACCAGGCGGGGATTTTTTAACGAGGCGACCACTTCCCGAACGTGAAGCATCTCTTTTTTGCTCACCGGCAGGAAATTCTCGCGAATAAAAAAGAAGGTGAGCAGAAAACAGATAAACAAAACGCTGGCGGTAATAAAAAAGACCGGGCGAAGGCCGTAATGGTCGGCGAGCAGACCGCCCGCAAGTGGGCCAAGCAGAGCGCCGCTGACGCCGCCAGTAGAGAGCGTCCCTAACGCCCAGCCGCTTTTGTGGCGCGGCACCTGAGTGGCGATGAGCGCATTGGCGTTGGGAATAAATCCGCCCAGCAGGCCTAATAACGCGCGGAGGATCAGAAATTGCCAGATATTTTGCGCCATGCCCATTAACAGCATCACAATGGCCATGCCGAGAGCGGAACGCAACAGCATGATCTTACGCCCTTTACGATCCGCCAGACCGCCCCAAAAAGGGGAAGCGATAGCTGAAAAGAGGAACGTAATACTAAAGACCAGCCCGGACCACATGTTGAGCGCGCTATGGCCTGTTACGCCGAGTTGCTCAACGTAGAGAGGGAGAAAAGGCATGACCAGACTGAATGCCGCGCCGGTTAAAAAACAGCCCAGCCAGGTAACGGTTAGATTGCGTTTCCAGTTTATGGGGACATCAGAGGGTGACATAGCGTTCCACAGTATGATGCGCGGTTTGCGCTATCATCAATTTAATTATGAGCGTACTAATTATAATTATGCGCCGACCTTACCAGCCTCGCAATGTGGGGAGCTTTTAAAGCTAAAAGAGGGGAAAAATTGCAGCCTGACGGCTGCAATCCTGTCAATAGCGCGACGGTACGCCTTCAGGGCGAGTTTTAAAGCGGCGATGCAGCCACATATACTGCTCTGGCGCCATCATAATGCACTGCTCAACAATCTTATTCATCCACGCGGCAGTCGCTTCTGCGCTCTCCAGCGGAGGCGAATATTCCGCAGGAAGAATGATCAGTTCGTAGCCTTTCCCATCGGGTTTACGGCGAGGCACGAAGGGGATAATACAGGCTTTAGACATGCGCGCGAGCATCCAGGTACCGGAGGTCGTGGCGGCCTGGTCGACGGCGAATAATGGTACAAAAACGCTGGCGCGCGGACCATAATCGTGATCCGGCGCATACCAGATCAATTCGCCGCTTTTCAATGCCTTAACCATGCCTTTCAGATCTTTGCGATCCAACATCGATTTATTGGAGCGTAAGCGCCCCCAGGTCTGTAACCAGTCGAGCAACGGATTATCATTCGGGCGATAAACTCCGATACCCGGGTTATGCATACCAAACATGCGGGCGCCAAACTCAAGGGTAAGGAAATGTATTCCTACCAGAATGAACCCCAACCCCTGCGCCTTAACTTCACGGATATGCTCCAGACCGCTCGCTTCCATCCAGCGGTTCACTCGCCGGTCGGACCAGAACCAGGCCATGCCAGTTTCCATCACGCCCATACCGACGGATTCAAAGTTTTTGACCACCATGGTGTGGCGTTCCTGCGCGCTCATTTCCGGAAAGCATAATTCAAGGTTGCGATAGGCGATTTTCGCGCGGCGTTTCATTACGCGTCGCGCCAGGTGGCCCAATGCGCAACCCAATTTATAGATGACCGGGTAGGGGAGTTGCACGACCAACCAAAGCGCACCTATACCCAACCAGGTTAACCAATAGCGCGGGTGCAGTAAGGCCACGGAGAACTTAGGCAACTTCGTCATTTCTATCCTGTCTTTCAACGAACAATTCCCCGTATTCTCGCATCTTTTTGCGTTGAGCAAAAATATGTAGCAGGAGAGTGGCGATTAAATCGACAATTGTTGTTAATTGTTTAGTGTAAAGCAGGAAATGTAGCGCAAAATATGTGGATGTAAATTGGCGAGACTTGCCTTATCATGCCTGCCCACTTTATTTTTTGCTGATTGCAGGATACGTACACCATGCCAGTGTTACACAACCGCATCTCTAATGACGAGCTGAAAGCCAAAATGCTGGCGGAAAGCGAGCCACGTACGACAATTTCTTTTTATAAATATTTCACTATCGCCTCGCCGCAAAAGACGCGGGACGCGTTGTATCAGGTGTTTACGGCGTTGGACGTTTTTGGTCGCGTTTACCTGGCGCATGAAGGCATCAATGCGCAAATCAGCGTGCCGCAAAGCAAGCTCGAGACGTTTCGTCAACAGCTTTATACGTTCGACCCCGCGCTGGACGGGCTGCGTTTAAATATTGCGCTGGAGGATGACGGAAAGTCATTTTGGGTGCTGCGTATGAAAGTTCGCGACCGTATCGTTGCTGACGGTATTGATGATCCGACTTTTGACGCCAGTAATGTCGGCGATTATCTGAAGGCGGCAGATGTGAATGCGATGCTGGACGATCCTGACGCGGTCTTTATTGATATGCGCAACCACTATGAGTATGAAGTTGGCCATTTCGAAAATGCTCTGGAAATCCCGGCGGATACGTTTCGTGAACAGTTACCAAAAGCGGTTAAAATGCTGCGGGAACATGCAGATAAAAAGATAGTGATGTACTGTACCGGCGGTATTCGTTGTGAGAAAGCCAGCGCCTGGATGAAACACAACGGTTTCAATAAAGTCTGGCATATTGAGGGTGGCATCATTGAGTACGCCCGTCGCGCGCGCGAGCAGGGGCTTCCCGTTCGCTTTATCGGCAAAAACTTTGTATTTGATGAGCGAATGGGCGAACGAATCTCGGATGAGGTTATCGCGCATTGCCATCAGTGCGGCGCGCCCTGCGATAGCCATACCAACTGCAAAAACGACGGTTGCCATCTGCTGTTTATCCAGTGTCCGCAGTGCGCCAGTAAATTTAACGGCTGCTGTAGTGAACAATGCTGTGAAGAGTTGGCCTTGCCGGAGGAAGAACAGCGCCGACGTCGCGCGGGTCGCGAAAACGGCAACAAAATTTTTAATAAATCGCGTGGTCGGCTTAATAGCAAACTGAGCATTCCCGATCCAGCTGAGTAATATTTTGCCGGATAGCGGCGTAAAGGCCGCTATCCGGCATTTCGCCAGGCGTTACTTCTGCTGAACGCCTTCTACTGAGATTATAAGCTCAACCTCTTGTGATGCCGGGCCGAGATCGGTAGTTATATTGAAATCCTTCAGCTTAATTTTTCCTTCGGCCTCAAAGCCCGCGCGCTTACCGCCCCACGGATCGTCGCCCTGACCCATCAGCTTCGCTTCCAGCGTCACCGGTTTAGTCACGCCATTGAGCGTCAGATTGCCGGTAATATCCAGTTCATCGCCCTCTTTTTTCACGCTGGTAGAGGTGAAGGTTGCCTGCGGGAATTTCGCAACATTAAGAAATTCCGCGCTACGCAGGTGTTTGTCACGTTCTGCATGGTTAGTGTCGACGCTATTGGTGTTGATGGTCACATTCACTTTGTCTGCCGACGGATTTTTTTCGTCAAAAGTGAACGTGCCGTCGAAATCTTTAAAGGTGCCGTACAGCCAGCTGTAGCCCAGATGCTGGATGCGGAAATTGACGAACGCATGTTGGCCTTCTTTATCAATTTTATACTCCGCCGCCACGGCGGAACCGGTCGTGAATAACAAGGATGCGAGGGTGAATCCCAGCAGGTTTTTTTTCATTTTTGAGCTCCATAGTCAGATGACGACATTCCTGTCATACGTTTCAGTGTGTCGTCTTTATCGATGAAATGGTGTTTTAGCGCCATAACCCCATGCGAGAGCGAGATAATGACCAGCGACCAGGCAAACCACAGATGCAGCGTTCCGGCGATGTCAGCCTGCGCACCCGCGTCCGTAAGCGTGGCCGGAATCTCAAACCAGCCAAAGACGCTAATCGGTTTACCATCGGCGGTGGAAATCAGGTAGCCGCTAATGATTATCGCAAAGAGCAGGAGATACAGGAGGAGATGGCCCGCGGCGGCGCCAGCGCGCGTTAAACGGGAATAGCTGGCCAGCGCAACGGGCGGTGGCGAATAAAGCCGCCAGATAATACGCACGATCAGCGCCATCATCAGTAATATGCCAATACTTTTATGTATTTCCGGTGCCTGGTGATACCAGCCGTCGTAATAACTGAGCGTGACCATCCATAAACCCAACGCAAACATGCCATAGACCACCAGGGCGGTCAGCCAGTGGAGCGCGGCGGAAACCACGCCATAACGCTGTGGAGTATTTTTAAATTGCATAAACACACCAATGAATATTTCACGAGAGAATGAAAATGGCGTGGAAAAGCGCCGAATGCAACTTATAAATAAGAATTTGAATGATATTTATTTTTATTTCAATAATTTTGATGTTGTTTGCGGTTCAGCTTCAGAAGTTTCGAGATATTTCCCCCTGCTAACCGCGCAACGGCAGGAACTGGCATTATTGCCGTGCTTCAACGTTATGAAATAAAAAGTGAGGAACTTTCAGGAAGTGTCAGTTAACGTCAATGAAAAGCAATCAGAAGAAAAGGAGATAAACAATATCCATCACCGCCAGCAGCGACCAAAGAATAACGTAAAGCATGAAATGTTCGCGAATATTATTCATCAGAAAATGAAAGAGACGACGCATAGCTTACCTTAATAAACAGCCCCTTTACGGGGCCGACAAATTATTGGCTAAAACGGGAAAGCCGGAACGGCGTCAGATCAAAGGAGGGCGTTTTTTCCAACGCAAAATCCGCAGCGATTTCTCCTAACACCGGGGCGAATTTAAAACCATGTCCGCTGAGTCCAGTGATGACAAGCGTATTCTCATGGCCAGGCAGCGTATCGATAATAAAATCCTCGTCCGGCGAATTATCATAGGTACATGCCGCCCCATGTAAACAACCGCCGATACCCGGCAGTACGTTACGCAGGAAAGGAAATGCTTCCGCGCCATCGCTGGCAACGGCGGCAAAGGGCTTGCGCTCTTCCTGAGTCTGTATTCGCTGTCCGCCATTGTGTTTGCCGATTTTTAACTCGTCGTTCTCCGCCGGGAAGCCGTAATATTGATCGCCGTTGGGCATTTCGCCGGTAAAGGCCGGAAAGCGGTTTTTAGTGCTGTAACGTCCATCCGCCTTAAACCAGGCAAAGACTTTACGTACGGGCTGAACGGGCAGCTCCGGTATCAGCGCTTTGACCCAGGTGCCCGCGCTAATCAGCGCCTTGCTGGCGTGGTAGCTGCCTTCACTCGTCTCTATCGTCACACCGTTATCATCATGGTGAATATGGCTTACCGGGCTGTTGAATAGCTGTGCGCAGCCTGCCTCTCGGGCCAGACGAAGCCATGTGGTAATGGCTAATTCGCTGCGCAGGAAACCGGAGTCAGCTTCAAACAGCCCGATATAATTATCGGGCACGCGAATTTCCGGCCAGCGCGTCATGAGGGCCGTCGCGTCCAGGCGCTCGACGTTCAATTGCCACTGTTGCGCGCTTCGTGCGACGTTGGCTAAGAAAGCGGAATCGGCCGGGCCGAGGTTAACGACGCCGGAGCGGACAAAAATAGGCTCTTCATTGTGTGTGGAGAGTTCATCCCAAAGCGCCTGGGCGCGAAGCACCAGCGGGACATATTTTTCGCCTTCACCATAAGCGTGGCGGATAAGTCGGGTATCGCCGTGATGGCTGCCCTGTTGATGAGGCGGCATATGCGCATCGGTCATCAGGACCTTTAGCCCGGCGCGGGTGGCGTAATAACCAGCGGCGGCGCCAACCGAACCGCTGCCGATAATAATAAGGTCGTATTTCATCAGCTTCTCTCTGCTATCGCGATGATTTCAGGGTAAATAACTGCGCTGAGATATACAAGCCAGAAATAAGTGAGGCACCTTACGGTGCCTGAGAGAGGGGGAGCGCGTCACGCTAATGGCGACGATACTCGTTTTCCTGGTAATCACCTGATTCTATTTTGGCGATGCCGGCTTCTAATATTGAAATAAATTGCCTGGCTACATCTGTCGTTAACCAGAGCGTTTGACCAACTTCAGTCCCTTCCGGTTCCGGACGATTTGGGGTCTGGTAATGTAAACGCAGCATCAGCGCATCATAGCTATCGACGGTGCTGATGTCCCATCCTACAAGCGGATGGGTCTGAATGACTTCATTATTCTTTTCCATCATGCCCCCCTGGTACGTGTTATAAGACAACGGTTCTCGAGGTTCAATGCGTGTTTTTCTTCTGAAGCAACTTCAGTATACCAATTAATAAGGCTATTCACTGTGTTTTTAAAGAGACCGGAGGATAAATTTCTCTTTTTAAGAATTATATGAACAATAAAGCGGCAGTTCATTCATATTTTTTTAGGATGTTGTGCAATTATTTTGAGGGTCAGGCGAAATAATCATCAGTTGCGCAAATAAAAAAGCCGGGGCGACCCGGCAAACATACATCACTGCATATCATTTTTTATTCATTGATGAACCAGTCATCAGCGCTCTCCCAGGTCTCCTGGAGAATCTCGCTAATGCGTTCTTTGTCCTCTTTTGATGCGCCCATGACGGACAAGTTGTTGGCGGTAGCGTAACGCACGGTGACGTTACCCAAATTCTCCGGAAAATGATGGCTAATACGGCGGGAGAGTTCGCCCGCCAGCGCATCAATCGCACCGGCAGGCAGAGGTGACGTTTTGGCTATAGTGACTTCAATACGCATAATGGCCCCCTGTTGAATATACTGGATATATATACAGTTAAATCCAATATATAGCAACAGGTAAGCGCATTTTTTATTTTTTTACTGACCAGCGTACTGTTTCACCCGCTAAAAAAGGCACCAGCGAATCATCAGCCAGCGCGATATTTTCCGGTATCTGTTGTTCATCGCGAACCAGTTCCACCCACCCCGTATTCACCGGCAGGCCATAGAATTGCGGGCCATTCAGTGAACAGAACGCCTCAAAGTGCGCCAGCGCGTTCATTTCCTCAAACACGGCGGCATAACTGCCAAGGGCGGAGGGGGCGTTGAAACAACCGGCGCAGCCACAACTGGTCTCTTTACGATGACGTGAATGCGGCGCTGAATCCGTCCCCAGGAAGGCGCGCGTAAAACCACTGGCGACCAGGTCGCGTAACGCCTGCTGGTGAATATTGCGTTTCAGAATCGGCAGACAGTACAGGTGAGGTCGAATGCCGCCGACCAGCATATCATTACGGTTAAACATTAAATGTTGAGGCGTAATGGTAGCCGCCAGGTTGTCGTTGCCGTCACGTACATACTGCGCGGCATCTTTGGTTGTGATGTGTTCAAAGACCATTTTAAGCGCGGTCAGACGCTGGCGTAGCGGTTCCATTACGGTGTCGATAAAACGCGCTTCACGATCGAAGATATCAACCTCCGCATGGGTCACCTCACCGTGGACCAGCAATGGCATTCCGAGTTTTTCCATCCGCTCCAGTACTGGCATGATAGCGTCGACTGACGTTACGCCATGGCTGGAGTTAGTGGTGGCATTGGCCGGGTAAAGCTTAGCCGCAGTAAACACGCCTTCATGGAAACCACGCTCCAGTTCATCGGCATCGAGCGAATCCGTTAAATAGCAGGTCATTAACGGCGTGAAATCATGCCCGGCGGGCACCGCATCGAGAATACGCTGACGGTAGGCGATCGCTGCATCAACGGTCGTGATGGGGGACGCCAGGTTCGGCATCACGATAGCGCGACCATAAATTTCGCTGGTATAGGGTACGACCGTTTTTAACATGTCGCCATCGCGAAGGTGAACGTGCCAGTCGTCCGGGCGGCGGATCTTTAAAACCTGGGATGGTGCAGTCATTAATAAACTCCGGCTGAGGAATAGTCTTTTTGCCGGAAACAAAGGATAAGCGGAAACGTTTTCGTTTGCACGTAAAAAAAGGGCGCGAGCGCGCCCTCCGATATCAATTGGTGAAAGGAATAACGATTTCACCAGGTTTAACTTCAATGCCTTTCGCGAGTTTCTTCGCTAACGCTTCGCCTTTACTACTGTCCTCACGCAACACGTAAGCGGGCCGCTGGTTAAAGTAGCTACGTAAAGACTGATTTAAATAGGGCAGGAGCGTTTGTAGCACCGATTGCATTTTCTCCGGCGTCACGGTGGCGTCTACTACTTCCATTTCCTGAAGATAGATGGCGCCTTTTTCTTTATCAAAGACCGGCAGGGCTTTTAGCTTGAGTTTCATCGTCGCTTTTTGACTGCCAAACAGGGAATTCATATCCAGCCTGGCATCGCCAGTAAGGGTGACTTTATTAGGCTCTTCCCGACCAATCTGGCTGGCAAGGTTAGTCAATACGATATGCGCGTCGGCAATGCCGGGCAGACCAATATCTTTTGAGAAATTATTCCGTTTTTCAAGCGCTTGATTGATTTCTTGTTCGCTAATGGTGTATTGCGTAAGTTGATTACAACCCACTAACAGGCCGCTAACTACCAGCGCAGCGGCAAAAAAAAACTTTTTCATGGCGTTCCTTAGCATGTTGCCTGTGCCCTAATCTTGACACAAAGCAGCATGTCGCACCAGCGGACATAACGCCACTAGAAAAAGCTGAAAAAGGCGGCAAGAAAGGGTTGCCGCCTGGCGGGCGTTAGATAGCCATTGAGGAGAGTAAATTAATTTGCGTCTGCTTTGCCATATTATCGCGATAGTCCGCGACTTTTGTCGGCCAGTGGATACTGGCGACCAGGGTCAGATTACGCAGAAGCGGAAACAGATGAATATCATCTTCCGATAATTCGCCGTTGACGGCGTTAGGCTGTACGATGAGTTTATCCAACAAACGTAAATCATCGCCGATCTTTTTAATCAGTCCGGCTGAGTGCGCGAGATGGTTGTCAAAACTGCCAGATGAGGCCTCTTTTTTGCGGATAAAATACTGGCGCGCCGCAGGGGTAGAAAATTCATCGAAAGCGGATTTTGCAAATCGCGGCAGCAGTAGCTGATTAACGTAACCGTTAACTTTGCGCAACCACTCTTCAATGGCTGGATTGCGTTTCCCGGTTAACAGCGGTTTGCCGTCGAGGTTGTCGACATAATGTACAATATCCATACTTTCAGGAAGGTAGCGACTATCATCTTTTTGCAGGATGGGCACCATCTTTTGACCAATCATCCGGGTGGGCGTCGCCTCGTCGTCATTTTGTAACACGTTAAGTTCAACGGGGATGTTCTTCAGGCCGAAAATCATGCGGGCTTTAACGCAGAAAGGGCAATGATCGTAAATATAAAGCTTCACGTTTCTCCTCCATTTGACTGTCGGTTCCTGACCAGTATGGAGGAGATAGCGACAGGTATCAAATCAGGCGTCGGGTTCCAGCATCCGGCGCGGCGTGCGTTTATGACTAAACTGCCAGCCTAAAGCCAAAAAGGTGATAAAGCCGACAATACCGAGCATCATCCACGGTAGTTCAGGCTGCGCAAGCGCTTTACCCATATCAAACAACCAGCCGCCGCCGATATAACCAATCGCGCCGCCAATGGCTAATCCCAGACGGCTAAAGCCCATATAGCTTCCCCGCGCCCTCGCGTCCGCGAGCGACGCGCTGAGCGTTTCGCGCGCCGGTTCGGCGATAACCGAGCCGATGTAGAAAGCGCAAATAAGCGTAAAAAGCTGCTGTAAATTGCCCACCATCCCGATGGGGATCATGCTCAGCGACATGACGAGCAAACCGGCCATCAGCCGATGCTCTAGCCGAAAACGCTTTTCGCTCCAGCGGGCAATCGGGTAGAGCAACGTCAGCGAGAGACACGCCTCTATAGCGTACATCCATTTCACGGCAGCAGGCGAACCGGCGATATCGTTTACCATAATCGGCAGCATTAACATGACCTGTACCGCCAGCATATAGTAGCCCGCCAGCGTCAGCACGTAGGTGACAAACCTTTTATCGCTCATGACGCGGCGCATTCCTTCACGTACCGGCGTTCTGACCGTTGATAGCTTCCAGGCCGGAAGCAGCCATGCGTTGAAAAGGGCGCATAATATGAACAAAATAGCGCCCGTCGCGCAGACCAGGCGAAAATCGTATTGTAGCAACCAGCTTCCCAGCAGCGCGCCAATCACCGCGCCCGCGCTGTCCTGCATCATCAACAGAGAGAAGAAGCGGCCCCGTTGCTCCGGACGAATTAATTTGACCACCAGCGCTGAGCGCGGCGGGTCAAAAAGCGTACCGCCGAGACCGGAAAGAAAGCAGGAAAACCACAAGAGCCAGGGCTCATGCGCGATACCCATGGTGGCAAAGCCTGCGGCGCGCATCAGCATACCGGTGACAATCATCGGTTTCGCGCCAAAGCGATCGGCGATGGCGCCGCCAAAAATGCCCAGACCTTGTTGAATAAACTGACGCAGGCCGAGCGCGATCCCTACCATTACGGCAGCCCACCCCATTTGATCGACAAAGCGAATAGAGATGAGCGGGAAGACGACGAAAAAACCCAGCACCACTAACATGTTATCGATGAGAAGAAAATATTTACCCAGGTTCCTCGCCTGCGAGACGCGCGACATTTCCCCTCCCGGGAAATAAAAGATGAGCGTCTTCTATTCTGCGGCGGCGTTTCGTTTTTTCCTACCGTTAGCGGGACAATATTTTTTTATCAAAAGTCCTTTTTAATCGAGAGTTTTCATCAAAATGTGGCAGCAATTCAAAAAATGACGATTTGCGCTTTTCACAGAGCCTGGTTGCGCAGGTATAGTAATGTTACTGGCGTGCTGAAGACGTTACAGGAAGGAGTAGGTATAGAATGTTTGGCTATCGTAGTAACGTGCCAAAAGTGCGCTTAACCACCGATCGTCTGGTGGTACGTTTAGTGCATGAGCGTGATGCCTGGCGTCTGGCCGATTATTACGCGGAAAATCGTCATTTTTTAAAACCCTGGGAACCGGTCCGTGATGAAAGTCATTGTTATCCTTCAGGATGGCAGGCGCGTCTGGGAATGATCGGTGAATTTCACAAACAGGGCTCCGCCTTCTATTTCGCGCTGCTTGATCCGGAAGAAAAAGAAATTATCGGCGTGGCGAATTTTTCCAATGTGGTGCGCGGTTCTTTTCATGCCTGTTATCTGGGCTATTCCATTGCGCAAAAGTGGCAGGGGCAAGGGCTGATGTTTGAAGCCCTAACCGCTGCGATTCGCTATATGCAGCGCACTCAGCATATCCACCGTATCATGGCGAATTATATGCCGCACAACAAACGTAGCGGCGCGTTGCTGGCGCGGCTTGGTTTTGAAAAAGAAGGCTATGCGAAAGATTACCTGTTGATCGATGGACAATGGCGCGACCATGTCCTGACGGCGTTAACCACGCCGTTATGGACGCCGGGGCGTTGAGCGGCTTACGGAATGAGAGGCAAAGGGAGAAAACGATGAAATATGAATTAACCGCCACTGAAGCGCGAGTGATTGGCTGTCTGCTGGAAAAGCAGGTGACAACGCCGGAACAGTATCCGCTTTCCGTCAACGGGGTGGTGACAGCCTGTAATCAGAAAACCAACCGTGAACCGGTGATGAATCTGACGGAACAAGAGGTACAAGAACAGCTCGATAACCTGGTGAAACGCCATTTCTTACGCACGGTCAGCGGGTTTGGCAACCGCGTCACCAAATATGAACAGCGCTTCTGTAATTCCGAATTTGGCGATCTGAAACTTAGCGCGGCGGAAGTGGCGCTCGTCACTACGCTGCTGCTGCGCGGCGCGCAAACGCCCGGCGAGTTGCGTAGCCGGGCGTCGCGGATGCATGAATTCAGCGATATGGCGGAAGTTGAATCCACGCTGGAACGGCTTGCCAGCCGTGAGGATGGCCCGTATGTCGTCCGTCTGGCGCGTGAACCGGGTAAGCGCGAAAGCCGCTATATGCACCTTTTTTGCGGCGACGTCGATGACCTGTCTCTCCAGACGTCTGCGCCGGAAAGTGCGTCGGGCGATCTTCAGTCGCGCGTCGAAGCGCTGGAAAGCGAAGTGGCGGAGTTAAAGCAGCGGCTGGATTCTTTGTTAGCTCACCTGGGAGAGTAATGTGAGAACATTACGGATTGGCATTGTCGGATTAGGCGGTATTGCGCAGAAGGCCTGGCTGCCGGTATTAACCAACACCGCCGGATGGACGCTACAGGGCGCCTGGTCTCCTTCGCGGGATAAAGCCTTACGTATCTGCGAAAGCTGGCGCATACCGTATGTGGATTCGCTGGCGAATTTAGCGTCCGGCTGCGATGCGGTCTTCGTCCACTCCAGTACCGCAAGCCATTATGCCGTGGTCAGCGAACTTCTCAATGCCGGCGTCCATGTCTGCGTGGATAAACCGCTGGCGGAAAATCTACGTGATGCCGAACGGCTGGTGGCGCTGGCGGCGCAAAAAAAATTGACGCTGATGGTTGGCTTTAATCGCCGTTTCGCGCCGCTGTACCGCGAACTGAAGACGCGCCTCGGCACTGCGGCGTCACTGCGTATGGATAAACATCGTACCGATAGCGTCGGGCCGCACGACTTACGTTTTACTTTGCTCGATGACTATCTGCATGTCGTGGATACCGCTCTGTGGCTGGCGGGCGGCGAGGCGCGCCTTGCCAGCGGCACGTTGCTCACCAGCGAGTTCGGCGAAATGTGCTATGCGGAACATCATTTTTCCGCCGACAAACTACAAATTACCACCAGTATGCACCGGCGCGCCGGAAGTCAGCGTGAATCGGTCCAGGCCGTCACCGACGGCGGGCTGTATGACGTGACGGATATGCGTGAATGGCGCGAAGAGCGCGGGCAGGGTATTTTCATCAAACCCATTCCGGGTTGGCAAACGACGCTTGAACAGCGTGGTTTTGTCGGATGCGCGCGGCATTTCATTGACTGCGTACAAAATCAGACGGTTCCGGAAACGGCGGGGGAGCAGGCGATTTTGGCCCAGCGCGTCGTGGAGGCGCTGTGGCGGGACGCCATCAGCGAATAATCCTCTGTAACATCTGGCGGTAGTAATTCATCGTAATCCAGGTACTATACCCTCAATAATTCGAGTTGCAGAAAAGCCAACGCACATGCAGCTCGAAGTATGGCGGGTATATATGCCCACTCTACATAATACCTCTTTTCACAGTGAATAATGGCAAACCGTGGGGAGTCTGTAAGGCCTGATAAGACGTTTTAACGTCGTCGTCAGGCGCGGTGATACAGCCGGATACGGCAGAAGTTGCGTTATCCGGTCGATGGATCAGCCATGCAGGAGTTTTACGCCAGGGTCTGGAATACAAAAGAAATGAATTTATTGAAATCGCTGGCTGCCGTCAGCTCGATGACTATGTTTTCACGCGTGTTGGGTTTTGCCCGTGATGCGATTGTCGCCAGAATTTTTGGCGCAGGGATGGCGACCGACGCCTTTTTTGTGGCGTTTAAACTCCCTAATTTACTACGCCGGATCTTTGCCGAAGGCGCTTTTTCTCAGGCCTTTGTGCCTATCCTGGCGGAATATAAGAGCAAGCAGGGTGAAGAAGCGACGCGGATCTTTGTCGCTTACGTTTCCGGCCTGTTGACGCTGGCATTGGCCGTCGTGACGGTGGCCGGTATGCTGGCCGCCCCGTGGGTGATTATGGTAACCGCGCCGGGTTTTGCCGATACTGCGGATAAATTCGCGCTGACGACGCAACTGCTGCGGATTACGTTTCCCTATATTCTGCTGATCTCGCTGGCTTCACTGGTTGGCGCCATTCTCAACACCTGGAATCGCTTCTCTATTCCCGCTTTTGCGCCGACATTTCTTAATATCAGCATGATCGGTTTTGCATTATTCGCCGCGCCATACTTTAATCCGCCGGTGCTGGCGTTAGCCTGGGCAGTCACTGTCGGCGGCGTGCTGCAACTGGTGTATCAACTTCCGTATTTGAAAAAGATCGGTATGCTGGTGCTGCCGCGCATTAACTTTCGCGACACCGGGGCGATGCGGGTGGTCAAACAGATGGGGCCGGCGATTTTGGGCGTTTCCGTCAGTCAGATCTCCCTTATCATCAATACCATTTTCGCCTCGTTTCTGGCCTCTGGCTCGGTTTCATGGATGTACTATGCCGATCGGTTGATGGAGTTCCCGTCCGGCGTGCTGGGCGTGGCGTTGGGGACCATCCTGTTGCCGTCATTGTCGAAAAGCTTTGCCAGCGGCAATCATGATGAGTACTGCCGCCTGATGGACTGGGGGCTGCGTTTGTGCTTTTTACTGGCGTTGCCGAGCGCGGTAGCGTTAGGCATTCTGGCGAAGCCGCTGACGGTCTCGCTGTTTCAGTACGGTAAATTCACCGCCTTTGATGCGGCAATGACGCAGCGGGCGTTAATCGCCTATTCGGTGGGGCTGATTGGCTTGATCGTCGTAAAAGTGCTGGCTCCGGGCTTCTATTCTCGCCAGGATATTAAAACGCCGGTGAAAATCGCCATCGTGACGTTAATCATGACGCAGTTAATGAACCTGGCGTTTATTGGACCGCTGAAACACGCCGGGCTGTCGCTCTCTATTGGTCTGGCGGCATGTCTCAATGCGTCGCTGCTGTACTGGCAACTGCGCAAACAGAATATCTTTACGCCACAACCGGGCTGGATGTGGTTCCTGATGCGTCTGATCATTTCCGTACTGGTGATGGCTGCCGTATTGTTCGGCGTGTTGCATATTATGCCGGAGTGGTCGCAAGGGTCGATGTTATGGCGTTTGCTACGTTTGATGGCGGTAGTGATTGCAGGTATCGCGGCCTATTTCGCCGCGCTTGCCGTGTTGGGCTTTAAAGTGAAAGAGTTTGTTCGCCGGACGGCGTAAATTCAGTGCCTGATAGCGCTGTGCTATCAGGCCTACAAGGCATTCAGGCCGGAAAGGCGCAACGTCGCCATCCGGCAATGATTAGATAGAAATTTTTTTACCGCCGCGGTGAGAGACGGAAGTCTGACCGTCAGCCCCGTACAAGGTCGGCTCCTGGTGAGGTTTCAGCACCTCCAGCGCCTGTTGATTACGCTCGATTTGCCCTTCCAGCAGCCAGCCGTTGTGCTGGTTGAGGTCGCGAAGATGCTGCGTTTTTTCGGTAATCGCCTGCCAGCGCTCTGCAATGTCATCGTTTGCGCTACGCTGCGCATTCTGCTCCAGACGGCGCTGTTGTTCCAGATAATCCAGCGTCGCCAGCAACGAGCTTTTTTCTTCTGTAATACGCTGTAGCTGGCTGCCGTTAATCTGGCCTACGGAAAGCTGTTGTTGCTCGGCGTCCATCACCGTCTTCAGGTCATTCAGGACGGTGGTCATCTGGTCAAGTATTTCTGACAAACGAGTCATACGCTTATTTACTCTGTAAGTAGCTCTGCGCCTCGCGAATGAGCGAGTCTGCTATTTTTCCCGTATCCATTTTTAACTCACCGTTACGGATAGCCGTTTTTAATGCTTCGACGCGTTCCATATTAATGTCGCTGACGCCTGGCTGCATGAGCTTCGCTTGCGCGTCGCTTAACGTTACGCTGGCGCTCGTCGCGGCGGACGTTTTTTCCTGACGCGTTTTTTGTACCGGCGTGTCGCTGGTTTCGCGCGTCTGGACAGTGCTAACGGGTTTCAAAGGTGAGGTACGGTCAATGCTCATTTATTTATCCTCATCGAGGGTTACGTTGTAGCGGCCAGCTACCATCATGGTTGAATATCTCATCGGCAGCCGCGACAAAATCTTTACACAATTATAGGTTAATAAGAATATTCCCATCAGAATCGACGGTTCCACTCACGATTTGACCCGATGTCATGCGCACGCGCGCATTTTGCGCGACGGCGGCATTATTCATCGCCTGACCTTCCGCATTGACGCTAAACCCCTCGCCATTGGCGATGACCTGTACTCGTTGCCCCGCTTTGACGCGCCAGGCCTGACGTATCATCGTAAGCTGTACCGGCTGCCCGGGAGCGAGATCGCGCAAACTGACGGCATCCTGAATCTGACGGATATCCAGTACCGTCCGCGGCGGTAACTGATCCAGCCTGCCACGTTTTAGCGTGACGTTGGCTGGCGTCAATTTTCCGCCGCGCGCGACGGGCGCGGCAACGGCGACATAATTGCCGGTCGCTTGCACATTCACCTGCAAATAACGTTTTTCATTGGCGCAGCGCGCCACCACATTGACGTTGCCCCACAGCTTCGCGCTGCCCGTCATGCTGAAGGCTGGCTGCTCGCAGCTCGGCAGCAGATTGGGCGGTGAGCGGAGCGTGACAACCACCTCATCGCTGAAGCCAGCCAGACGCTGGGAAAACCACGTGGTCAGTTGGGCGTTGATGTCCTGCGCCATTGTCAGGGGGCTGAACAGCAAAGCCGCCACGGCGAATCCTCGTTTTAACGTTTGCATGGTACTTCCCCCTGGTTGATGTCATGACAGGATTCTACCCGTGTGAAGCAAGCATCAACGCAATAAATAGCGACGCATTTTGCGTTTATTCCGGCGATAACGCGCGCGTGAAGGCATTTAAGCTGTCGGCTGAATTTTGCCATTTGCGGAGGAGATATGCTCGACAGGCTCGATGCCGCCTTACGATTTCAGCAGGAAGCGCTAAATCTGCGCGCGCAACGTCAGGAAATATTAGCGGCGAATATCGCCAATGCCGATACGCCGGGGTATCAGGCGCGCGATATTGATTTTGCCAGTGAGTTAAAAAAAGTGATGGTGCGCGGGCGGGAAGAAACCGGCGGCGTCGCGTTGTCGTTGACTTCCTCTCGCCATATTCCCGCCCAGGCGGTCTCTTCTCCCGCAGTGGATCTGCTTTACCGCGTACCCGATCAGCCTTCTTTGGATGGTAACACCGTAGATATGGACAGGGAACGTACGCAGTTTGCGGATAACAGTCTCAAATATCAGATGGGGCTTACCGTTCTGGGTAGCCAACTCAAAGGCATGATGAATGTGCTACAGGGAGGAAACTAATTCGTGGCGCTGTTAAACATTTTTGATATTGTCGGATCGGCGCTTGCCGCACAGTCCAAGCGGTTGAACGTTGCGGCCAGTAACCTGGCGAATGCGGATAGCGTCACCGGCCCGGACGGACAGCCTTATCGCGCCAAACAGGTGGTTTTTCAGGTGGACGCCGCGCCGGGGCAAGCCACTGGCGGGGTAAAGGTCGCCAGCGTGATTGAAAGTCAGGCACCGGAAAAGCTGGTTTATGAGCCAGGCAATCCGCTGGCGGACGCTAATGGTTACGTCAAAATGCCCAACGTCGATGTGGTCGGCGAAATGGTCAACACGATGTCAGCCTCGCGCAGCTATCAGGCAAATATCGAAGTCCTGAATACCGTAAAAAGCATGATGCTTAAAACGCTGACATTAGGCCAGTAAAGGAGGCGCGTATGTCTATTGCCGTAAATATGAATGACCCGACCAACACGGGCGTCAAAACGACGACCGGCAGCGGGTCGATGACCGGAAGCAACGCTGCCGATCTGCAAAGCAGTTTCCTGACCTTACTGGTCGCGCAATTGAAGAACCAGGACCCGACTAACCCATTACAAAATAATGAGTTAACGACACAGTTGGCGCAAATCAGTACCGTGAGCGGCATTGAAAAACTGAATACGACGCTGGGGGCTATTTCCGGGCAAATCGATAATAGTCAGTCCCTACAGGCGACCACGCTGATTGGACATGGCGTTATGGTGCCTGGCACCACAATTCTGGCGGGTAAAGGTGCGGAAGAAGGGGCCGTGACGTCCACGACGCCGTTTGGCGTGGAATTGCAACAGCCTGCGGACAAAGTGACGGCAACCATTACCGATAAAGATGGCCGGGTGGTACGGACGCTGGAGATCGGTGAGTTGCGAGCCGGGGTACACACCTTTACCTGGGATGGTAAGCAAACGGACGGAACAACGGTACCGAATGGTTCTTACAACATTGCGATTACCGCCAGCAATGGCGGGACGCAACTGGTGGCGCAGCCGCTGCAATTCGCTCTGGTACAGGGCGTGACGAAGGGCAGTAACGGCAACCTGTTGGATCTGGGTACCTACGGCACCACCACACTCGACGAAGTTCGGCAAATAATCTAAGCCCTTACACTTATCAGGAGTCAGTCATGTCTTTTTCTCAAGCGGTTAGCGGCCTGAACGCTGCGGCCACCAACCTTGATGTTATCGGTAATAACATCGCCAACTCCGCCACCTATGGCTTTAAGTCCGGTACGGCATCATTTGCCGATATGTTCGCCGGTTCTAAAGTGGGGCTGGGCGTAAAAGTGGCGGGGATTACCCAGGATTTTACCGACGGTACGACAACGAACACCGGGCGCGGGCTGGATGTTGCGATTAGCCAGAACGGTTTTTTCCGCCTGGTAGACAGCAACGGTTCCGTGTTCTATAGCCGCAACGGCCAGTTCAAACTGGACGAGAACCGTAACCTGGTCAATATGCAGGGGATGCAGTTGACCGGCTATCCGGCCACCGGTACGCCGCCGACCATTCAGCAGGGGGCGAATCCTGCGCCGATCACCATTCCGAACACGCTGATGGCGGCGAAATCGACCACCACCGCGTCAATGCAGATCAACCTGAACTCGACGGATCCTTTACCGTCTAAAACGCCCTTTAGCGTGAGTGATGCGGATTCGTATAACAAAAAAGGCACCGTCACCGTTTATGACAGCCAGGGTAATGCCCATGACATGAACGTCTATTTTGTGAAAACCAAAGATAATGAATGGGCCGTGTACACCCATGACAGCAGCGATCCTACAGCCACAGCGCCAACGACGGCGTCCACTACGCTGAAATTCAATGAAAACGGGATTCTGGAGTCTGGTGGTACGGTTGACGTCGAAACTGGTGAAATTAATGGCGCGACTAAGGCCACCTTCTCCCTCAGTTTCCTTAACTCTATGCAGCAGAACACCGGGGCTAACAACATCGTCGCCACCAATCAGAACGGCTATAAGCCAGGCGACCTGGTGAGCTACCAGATTAACAACGACGGCACCGTGGTTGGCAACTACTCCAACGAGCAGGAGCAGGTGCTGGGGCAGATTGTGCTGGCTAACTTCGCCAACAACGAAGGTCTGGCATCCCAGGGCGATAACGTCTGGGCGGCGACGCAGGCCTCCGGGGTTGCGCTGCTGGGGACTGCCGGTTCCGGCAACTTCGGTAAGCTGACGAACGGCGCGCTGGAAGCCTCTAACGTGGATTTGAGTAAAGAGCTGGTGAATATGATCGTCGCGCAGCGTAACTACCAGTCAAATGCGCAGACCATCAAAACCCAGGACCAGATCCTCAATACGCTGGTTAACCTGCGCTAAGCGCCTGACGGGATAGCTTAATGGATCACGCAATTTATACCGCCATGGGGGCGGCCAGCCAGACGCTTAACCAGCAGGCGGTAACGGCCAGCAACCTGGCTAATGCCTCAACGCCGGGCTTTCGCGCGCAGCTTAACGCGCTACGCGCGGTGCCCGTTGATGGCCTCTCTTTAGCAACGCGCACGCTGGTTACGGCGTCGACGCCCGGGGCGGATATGACCCCGGGTCAGTTGGACTACACGTCCCGCCCGCTGGATGTTGCGTTGCAGCAGGACGGCTGGCTGGTGGTGCAAGCGGCGGATGGCGCTGAAGGATATACCCGTAACGGGAATATCCAGGTGGGGCCGACCGGGCAGTTAACCATTCAGGGACATCCGGTTATCGGCGAAGGCGGCCCGATTACCGTTCCTGAAGGGTCGGAAATCACCATTGCGGCAGACGGCACGATCTCCGCGCTCAATCCCGGCGACCCGCCAAACACGGTGGCGCCCGTTGGGCGACTGAAGCTGGTCAAAGCGGAAGGCAATGAGGTGCAGCGGAGCGATGACGGTTTATTCCGCCTTACCGCCGAGGCACAGGCTGAACGCGGGGCGGTACTGGCCGCCGACCCGTCAATTCGCATTATGTCGGGCGTGCTGGAGGGCAGTAACGTCAAGCCGGTTGAGGCCATGACCGACATGATCGCCAACGCACGTCGTTTTGAAATGCAGATGAAGGTTATCACCAGCGTAGATGAGAACGAAGGGCGAGCTAACCAACTGCTGTCGATGAGTTAATACAGGACATTTTATGATCAGTTCATTATGGATCGCCAAAACCGGTCTGGACGCGCAGCAAACCAATATGGATGTGATTGCCAATAACCTGGCAAACGTCAGCACCAATGGTTTTAAGCGTCAGCGCGCGGTATTTGAAGATCTGTTGTATCAGACCATCCGCCAGCCGGGCGCGCAGTCGTCCGAGCAGACGACGCTGCCTTCAGGGCTGCAAATCGGTACCGGCGTGCGTCCGGTCGCCACGGAGCGTCTGCACAGTCAGGGGAACCTGTCGCAGACCAACAACAGTAAAGATGTGGCGATTAAAGGGCAGGGCTTTTTCCAGGTCATGCTGCCGGACGGTACGTCTGCCTATACCCGCGACGGCTCTTTCCAGGTGGATCAGAATGGTCAACTGGTGACGGCGGGCGGTTTTCAGGTGCAGCCGGCAATCACCATTCCGGCCAACGCGTTAAGCATCACGATTGGCCGCGACGGCGTGGTCAGCGTTACCCAGCAGGGGCAGGCCGCGCCGGTTCAGGTCGGGCAGCTTAACCTGACCACCTTTATGAACGACACCGGGCTGGAAAGCATCGGCGAGAACCTCTATATCGAAACGCAATCGTCCGGCGCGCCGAACGAAAGCACGCCGGGGCTCAACGGCGCGGGGTTGTTGTATCAAGGGTATGTCGAAACGTCGAACGTTAACGTGGCGGAAGAGCTGGTGAACATGATTCAGGTTCAACGCGCCTATGAAATTAACAGTAAAGCAGTATCGACGACCGATCAGATGCTGCAGAAACTGACGCAACTCTAAGGGGCCGCCGGTGGGGGATACGCCACCGGCTCCCTGATTTTGAAGATGAAGGTAATGCAAAAATACGCGCTTCACGCTTACCCAGTTATGGCCCTGATGGTCGCGACGCTGACAGGATGCGCCTGGATACCCGCTAAACCGCTCGTGCAGGGGGCGACCACGGCGCAGCCGATACCTGGCCCGGTACCGGTGGCGAATGGCTCCATATTTCAGTCTGCGCAGCCGATTAATTATGGCTATCAGCCGCTTTTTGAAGATCGTCGACCGCGTAATATCGGCGATACGCTCACGATTGTGTTACAGGAAAACGTCAGCGCCAGTAAAAGCTCGTCGGCAAATGCCAGTCGCGACGGCAAAACCAGCTTTGGTTTTGATACGGTACCGCGTTATCTGCAGGGATTATTCGGTAATTCCCGCGCGGATATGGAGGCCTCCGGCGGCAACTCTTTTAACGGTAAAGGCGGCGCGAATGCCAGCAATACCTTTAGCGGCACGCTGACCGTGACCGTCGATCAGGTTCTGGCCAATGGCAATTTACACGTCGTGGGGGAAAAACAGATCGCGATTAATCAGGGAACGGAATTCATCCGCTTCTCCGGCGTGGTAAATCCACGCACCATCAGCGGCAGCAACTCCGTTCCCTCGACACAGGTGGCGGATGCGCGGATTGAATATGTCGGGAACGGCTATATTAACGAAGCGCAAAATATGGGCTGGCTGCAACGTTTCTTCCTTAATTTGTCGCCGATGTAAGCGAGGTGTATGTGTTTAAAGCTCTTGCAGGAATCGTTCTGGCACTGGTTGCCACTTTGGCGCACGCCGAGCGTATCCGGGATCTGACCAGTGTCCAGGGAGTACGGGAAAACTCGCTGATCGGCTACGGGCTGGTGGTCGGGCTGGACGGTACGGGCGACCAGACGACCCAGACGCCATTTACCACCCAGACGCTGAATAACATGCTGTCACAACTGGGGATTACGGTCCCCACCGGCACCAACATGCAGTTGAAAAACGTGGCGGCGGTGATGGTGACGGCGTCGTATCCGCCTTTTGCGCGACAGGGACAAACGATCGATGTCGTCGTTTCCTCAATGGGGAACGCTAAAAGTCTGCGTGGCGGGACGTTATTAATGACGCCGTTAAAAGGGGTGGACAGCCAGGTGTATGCTCTGGCGCAGGGCAATATTCTGGTCGGCGGCGCGGGCGCTTCCGCAGGCGGCAGTAGCGTGCAGGTTAACCAGCTTAATGGCGGGCGCATCACTAATGGCGCGATTATCGAACGCGAGTTGCCGACTCAGTTCGGCGCTGGCAACACCATTAATCTGCAATTGAACGACGAAGATTTTACGATGGCGCAGCAAATTACCGACGCCATCAACCGCGCCCGCGGTTACGGCAGCGCCACTGCGCTTGATGCGCGAACGGTACAGGTACGCGTGCCCAGCGGCAACAGCTCGCAGGTGCGTTTTCTGGCGGACATTCAAAATATGGAAGTCAACGTGACGCCGCAGGATGCAAAAGTCGTGATCAACTCGCGTACCGGTTCGGTGGTCATGAATCGGGAAGTCACGCTGGATAGCTGCGCTGTGGCGCAGGGCAATTTGTCAGTGACAGTCAATCGCCAGCTCAACGTCAACCAGCCGAATACGCCATTTGGCGGCGGGCAGACCGTGGTGACGCCACAGACTCAAATAGATTTGCGTCAGAGCGGCGGATCGCTACAGAGCGTGCGTTCCAGCGCCAATCTGAACAGCGTAGTGCGCGCGCTGAATGCGCTTGGCGCGACGCCGATGGACCTGATGTCGATTTTGCAGTCCATGCAGAGCGCGGGCTGTCTACGCGCCAAACTGGAAATCATCTGATGATCGGAGACGGTAAATTGCTGGCCAGCGCGGCCTGGGATGCGCAATCTCTGAACGAACTGAAAGCGAAAGCGGGCCAGGACCCGGCGGCGAATATCCGTCCTGTGGCCCGTCAGGTGGAAGGGATGTTTGTGCAGATGATGCTGAAAAGTATGCGCGAGGCTTTACCCAAAGATGGTTTATTCAGCAGCGATCAGACGCGTCTGTATACCAGCATGTATGACCAGCAGATCGCCCAGCAGATGACCGCCGGTAAGGGACTGGGGCTGGCGGATATGATGGTTAAACAGATGACGGGCGGGCAGACGATGCCTGCGGATGACGCGCCGCAAGTACCGCTTAAATTCTCCCTGGAGACGGTAAACAGCTATCAAAATCAGGCGCTGACCCAACTGGTGCGCAAAGCCATCCCGAAAACGCCGGACAGCAGCGATGCGCCGCTCTCCGGCGACAGTAAAGACTTTCTGGCCCGGCTTTCGCTCCCGGCGAGACTGGCCAGCGAACAAAGCGGGGTGCCGCATCATCTGATTCTGGCGCAGGCGGCGCTGGAGTCCGGCTGGGGGCAGCGGCAAATCCTGCGGGAGAATGGCGAACCCAGCTATAACGTTTTTGGCGTGAAAGCGACCGCCAGTTGGAAAGGGCCGGTGACGGAAATCACCACCACTGAATACGAAAATGGCGAAGCGAAAAAAGTGAAAGCGAAATTCCGCGTCTATAGCTCGTATCTGGAGGCGTTATCGGATTATGTCGCGCTGTTAACGCGTAACCCACGCTACGCTGCCGTGACCACTGCCGCCACGGCAGAGCAAGGCGCAGTGGCCCTGCAAAACGCCGGATACGCCACTGACCCGAATTACGCGCGTAAATTGACCAGCATGATTCAGCAGTTGAAAGCGATGAGTGAAAAGGTCAGCAAAACCTACAGCGCGAATCTCGACAATCTCTTTTAAATTGCTCAAGTCCACGTAGTCGCTGCCGATAACAACGAGTATTGAAGGATTAAAAGGAACCATCATGTCCAGCTTGATTAATCACGCCATGAGCGGACTTAACGCCGCGCAGGCCGCGTTAAATACGGTCAGTAATAACATCAACAATTATAACGTTGCGGGTTATACCCGGCAGACAACTATTCTGGCGCAGGCAAACAGTACGTTAGGGGCTGGCGGCTGGATAGGTAATGGCGTTTACGTTTCAGGCGTACAGCGCGAATATGATGCGTTTATCACTAATCAGCTACGCGGCGCGCAAAACCAGAGCAGCGGCTTGACCACGCGCTATGAACAGATGTCGAAAATCGATAACCTGCTGGCCGATAAATCCAGCTCACTGTCTGGTTCGTTGCAGAGTTTTTTTACCAGCCTGCAAACGTTAGTCAGTAATGCGGAAGATCCTGCGGCGCGTCAGGCGCTGATTGGTAAAGCGGAAGGGCTGGTAAACCAGTTCAAAACCACCGATCAGTATCTGCGCGATCAGGATAAACAGGTCAATATCGCGATTGGCTCCAGCGTGGCGCAAATCAACAATTACGCGAAGCAGATAGCTAACCTGAACGATCAAATCTCCCGTATGACGGGCGTAGGCGCGGGCGCATCGCCGAACGACCTGCTCGATCAGCGTGATCAGTTGGTCAGCGAGCTTAACAAGATCGTTGGCGTCGAGGTGAGTGTACAGGACGGCGGCACCTATAACCTGACGATGGCTAATGGCTATACGCTGGTGCAGGGGTCGACGGCGCGTCAGTTGGCGGCGGTTCCCTCCAGTGCCGACCCGACGCGAACGACTGTCGCTTATGTCGATGAGGCCGCCGGTAACATCGAAATTCCGGAAAAGTTGCTGAACACCGGTTCGCTCGGCGGATTACTGACGTTCCGTTCTCAGGATCTGGATCAGACTCGTAATACGCTGGGCCAGTTGGCATTGGCGTTTGCCGATGCGTTTAACGCGCAGCATACCAAAGGTTATGACGCCGACGGCAATAAAGGGAAAGACTTCTTTAGCATTGGCTCGCCGGTGGTATATAGCAACAGTAATAATGCCGATAAAACGGTATCGCTAACCGCTAAGGTGGTCGACAGCACGAAGGTTCAGGCGACGGATTATAAGATTGTTTTTGACGGTACAGACTGGCAGGTTACTCGCACTGCGGATAACACCACCTTCACGGCGACAAAAGATGCTGACGGAAAACTGGAGATTGACGGTCTTAAAGTGACGGTAGGAACCGGCGCACAGAAAAACGACAGTTTTCTTCTCAAGCCGGTCAGCAATGCTATCGTCGACATGAACGTTAAAGTGACAAATGAAGCCGAGATTGCGATGGCGTCTGAGTCAAAACTCGATCCTGATGTGGATACCGGCGACAGCGATAACCGCAATGGTCAGGCATTGCTGGACTTACAAAACAGCAATGTCGTGGGCGGCAACAAAACCTTTAACGATGCTTATGCCACGTTGGTCAGCGATGTGGGTAACAAAACGTCAACGCTGAAAACCAGCAGCACCACGCAGGCGAATGTGGTTAAACAGCTTTATAAACAGCAACAGTCGGTTTCCGGCGTTAACCTCGACGAAGAGTACGGCAATTTGCAGCGTTATCAGCAGTATTATCTGGCGAATGCGCAAGTATTGCAGACCGCGAATGCGCTGTTTGATGCGTTACTGAATATTCGCTAAAGGAGAAGGATGACATGCGTATCAGTACCCAGATGATGTACGAACAAAATATGAGCGGCATCACTAATTCTCAGGCCGAATGGATGAAGCTGGGCGAGCAGATGTCTACCGGTAAGCGCGTTACCAACCCATCTGACGATCCGATCGCCGCGTCGCAGGCTGTAGTACTCTCTCAGGCGCAGGCGCAGAATAGCCAGTACGCCCTGGCGCGTACGTTTGCCACCCAAAAAGTGTCGCTGGAAGAAAGCGTACTCAGTCAGGTGACGACGGCGATTCAAACCGCGCAGGAAAAAATCGTCTATGCCGGAAACGGCACATTAAGCGACGATGACCGCGCGTCACTGGCGACGGATTTACAGGGGATCCGCGATCAGCTGATGAACCTGGCAAACAGCACTGACGGCAATGGTCGCTATATCTTTGCCGGATATAAAACGGAAGCGGCGCCATTCGACCAGGCGACAGGTGGTTATCATGGTGGCGAGAAAAGTGTTACCCAGCAGGTGGATTCCGCACGCACGATGGTAATTGGCCATACGGGAGCGCAAATTTTTAATAGCATCACCAGCAATGCGGTGCCGGAACCGGATGGCTCGGACTCCGAAAAGAATCTGTTTGTCATGCTCGATACGGCAATTGCCGCGCTCAATACCCCGGTGGAAGGCAATGACGTGGAAAAAGAAAAGGCCGCTGCCGCCATTGATAAAACCAATCGCGGCTTAAAAAATTCGCTTAATAACGTCCTGACCGTTCGTGCGGAACTGGGAACGCAACTGAGCGAACTCAGTACGCTGGATTCACTGGGAAGCGACCGTGCGCTGGGACAGAAGCTGCAGATGAGCAACCTGGTAGATGTGGACTGGAACTCGGTCATCTCCTCCTACGTCATGCAACAGGCGGCATTACAGGCGTCCTATAAAACGTTTACCGACATGCAGGGAATGTCGCTTTTCCAGTTGAACCGGTAACACCTCTTTTGAAACATATCACGAAACTGGATATGTTTTGTCTGCCCGCGCCATCCACCCCGGCGCGGGCATTTTTTTAGTCGTCATTGAGTGGTCATATTGTCGCGCCCGTAGCGACGCCATCCATACGCATTATCCCGCCCGATCTCATAAACGCCTGGAGTGACTAAAAGACGCCATGGGGTGAGGCATCGCCCTGTAAGGGGCATAAAAAAGCCGACCTGGCGGTCGGCTTTGTATCAGCATTTACATCATTCTACCGGCTGTGGGCGTGTCGCCGGGGCGCTGGCGTGACGTGTGGCGCTGTGTCCGCCTGCTGCGCCTTTACCTTCAAAGTGGAAGGAAGGGCGCTGCCAGTCGCTATGGTGCGGGGTTTCCGGCACATATTCTGGCGCTGGCGCACGCGTCATCGGCGCGCTGGCGTGGTTATGATCGTCAACGCAGACAACGTCCTGCGGCTTTTCCACCACCTGGGCCGGTGCGATAACGGTTTCTTCTGCCGTGTGCTCCACAACAGCCGCTTCCGCTTTTGTCTCTTCTTCTGGCTCGACAACGACAACATCAGCTACGTTTTCAGCCACCGTAATGGACGCGTCGGCGGTTTCTGCTACCGGTTCGGCGTCAGCAATAACCTCTTGCGCCACCGGCGTATCGCTTTCGGCAATCAGTTGCGGCTGTTCATCAACTGGCGCGGCAATCACTTCCGGATGCGTTGTCTCGACCTCGACGACTTCCGGCGCCTGTGGTTCGGCGACAGTCTGCGGCTCAACGGCAACGTTTTCTACCGCCTGTACCGACGCTTGTGGTTCTAACGCTACGGTCGCAGCGATAACCTGCGGTTCAGCGACAACCGGTTGTGGCAGCGCCAGATCTGCTTCACGCTGCTCTTCAACAACCTGCGTTTCCTGAGGACGGACAATCGGGTAGCGGATCCAGACTTTACCGGACGCCATTTCTGGCGACGCGCAGGCGACGGTTAACGGCATCGGCGATTGTGTCGGGTAGCGCTCGTCACGATAGCGACGGCGACGCTGACCGCTTACGCGCAGGTGGCGCGGAGAACGGCGGGAGCGACGCGGCATACCGGTATTATCGCGAGGTTCTACGCTATCATCCTGCTCCGGCGTAATATCGGCAACGACAGGTAAATCAACTTTCGCCAGCTCGGTACGCGGTGCTGGAACGGGCTGTTCAACGTTTTCAACCGGGCGTGGTTCGTCGACGACGACCGGCGTGTCAACCGTTTCAACCACTGCGCTGTTGGTAAAGCGGACTTTCTGATTAAGCTGACGCTGCTTGCGGCGCGGCTGAACCTGCTGAACGCGTTCTTCCTGCTCGGTCTCCTGGACAGGCTGTTCTTCGCGGTTAAGCGCTTTTACTTCCTGCTGCGCCTGGCGTTTGTCATCATTGCGGCGGCGGCTGCGTTCGCGACGCGGCGTCTGTTGCTGCTCATCGCCGGTTTTCACTTTTTCCGCCGTTTCCTGCTGGCGGGTATCGCGCGCTTCCGCATTTTGCTGCTGCGCCTGGCGACGGTTACGACGATTATCGTCGCGGCTCTCGCCGCCGTCACGTCCGGCACGGTTATCACGGGTGTCGCGGCGTTCGTTACGATCGCGACGGTTGTTCTGCCGTGGCTTACGACGATCCTGCTGACGTTCCGCTTTTTCTTCCGCTTTCGGCGCGGCTGTTTCGACGGTTTTCGTTTCTTCATCACCGCTGAACAGTTGTTTCAGCGCGTTAAGGAAGCGGCTAAACAGACCCGGCTGGGCAGGCTGCGCGGCGGCAACATTATCCTTTTTCGCCGTGGCGACGCTAACCGCCGGTTCGACAGGCGTCGGCGCCGGAGGCACATCTGGCATAGCGAATGTCGCCAGCGCAGGCTGTTCCGGGCGTTTACGCTCGGCGTACTCTTCTTCAGAAGGCAGCGCCATTGCTTCTTCGTGCAGCTTCGGCAGCATGTAGCTCAGGGTCGACGTTTCTTCCCCTTTGCGTACGCGCAGCACGGAATAGTGCGGCGTTTCCATCTGATCGTTCGGGACGATGACACAGCGGACGCCATCCTGACGCGTCTCAATAGCGTTAACTGCCGTCCGTTTTTCGTTAAGCAGATAAGAGGCGATCGGCACCGGAACAATGGCATGGACTTCCTGCGTATTCTCTTTCAGCGCTTCTTCTTCAATCAGGCGCAGAATGGACAGCGACAGAGATTCGTTATCGCGCACGGTGCCGGTACCGCTACAGCGCGGACACACGTGATGGCTGGATTCGCCCAGCGACGGGCTCAGACGCTGACGCGACATTTCGAGCAGGCCGAAGCGGGAAATATGGCTAATCTGAATACGCGCCCGGTCCTGACGCACCGCTTCACGCAGGCGGTTTTCTACCGCGCGCTGGTGACGTACCGGCGTCATATCGATAAAGTCGATAACGATCAGGCCGCCCAGGTCGCGCAGACGCAACTGGCGGGCAATCTCATCGGCCGCTTCAAGGTTGGTGTTGAACGCGGTCTCTTCGATGTCGCCGCCGCGGGTTGCACGCGCGGAGTTGATGTCGATGGCGGTCAGCGCTTCGGTGCTGTCGATAACGATAGAACCACCGGAGGGCAGGCGCACTTCACGCTGGAACGCTGACTCGATCTGCGATTCAATCTGGTAGTGGCTGAACAGCGGAATTTCACCGGTGTACAGTTTGATTTTGCTGCTGAAATCCGGACGGCCCAACGCGGCGATATGCTGACGCGCCATTTCCATCACTTTTGGATTGTCGATCAGGATTTCACCGATATCCTGACGCAGATAGTCGCGAAACGCGCGTACGATGACGTTGCTTTCCTGATGGATCAGGAACGGCGCGGGACGGCTTTCAGCGGCTTTCTGAATGGCTTCCCAGTGTTTCAGGCGGAAGCTTAAATCCCACTGCAACGCTTCGGCGGATTTACCCACGCCCGCGGTACGCACGATAAGCCCCATCCCTTCAGGAAGTTCCAGGCTGGCCAACGCTTCTTTTAACTCGGTACGATCGTCGCCTTCAATGCGACGGGAAATACCACCCGCGCGCGGGTTATTCGGCATCAGTACCAGGTAGCTGCCCGCCAGACTGATAAAGGTGGTTAACGCCGCGCCTTTGTTGCCGCGCTCTTCTTTATCGATTTGAACAATGACTTCCTGGCCTTCACGTAACACGTCTTTAATGTTCGGGCGACCATGAGCGCTGTAGTTAGCGGGGAAATATTCGCGGGCAATTTCTTTTAACGGGAGGAAACCGTGGCGTTCTGCGCCGTAATCAACAAAAGCCGCTTCCAGGCTCGGTTCAATACGGGTAATTTTGCCTTTATAGATGTTCGCTTTTTTCTGCTCGTGTCCGGGGCTTTCTATATCCAGATCGTACAGACGCTGCCCATCTACAAGGGCGACGCGCAACTCTTCCTGCTGAGTTGCGTTGATTAACATTCTTTTCATCGTAACTTACTCATTATTCTTACGTTGACGACTAAGCTGCGGGCATGGTGACGCCTTACCGGGCATGAACCGATGGCCTCGTGACTATTTCGCGTCGCCAACCTCACGGTTATCGTCAGCTCAAAGAGGCGCAGAGTGTCGGTTGCCTGTATTTCATACGGAAACACAGCGCAATTATCAGGGAAGCAGCCTGGGCATTACTCTCCAGAGAAGATCCTATCTACCGGTAAGGACTGCAACCCGCAGCCCGCTAACTGTCTGAAAAATCAATACGTCTTACGCCATTGCTGCGTTGATGATCGGTCAGACAAAATGGGTTATTCCGCTAAACTTTTTGTTTTAACAAGTTTCGGTGCGGAAACCGCATCATTATTCCACTGCTAACCTTGTTATAGCAAGATGACTTTTACCATTTATCACCCGCTTACTCACAGTTTTTTCACCAGCATGAGCCGATCGCTTTAATAACCAGCAAAACCGCAGTGAAAAATGTTCATCCACTGGCATAGACGTCTCTATAAGCATAGAAAAATGTGTGGCGCGAATCTCACAGGCTATTTAGAATCGCCCCCCATGAAAACAGAAACGCCATCCGTAAAAATTGTTGCCATCGCCGCTGACGAAGCGGGGCAACGCATTGATAACTTTTTGCGCACCCAACTGAAAGGGGTACCAAAAAGTATGATTTATCGCATCTTGCGTAAAGGCGAGGTGCGGGTGAATAAAAAACGCATCAAACCGGAATACAAACTGGAAGCGGGCGATGAAGTCCGCATTCCGCCGGTTCGCGTTGCTGAACGCGAAGAAGAGGCCGTGTCGCCGCATTTGCAAAAAGTGGCGGCGTTGGCGGACGTCATTTTGTATGAAGACGACCATATTCTGGTGCTGAATAAACCTTCCGGCACCGCCGTACACGGTGGGAGCGGGTTAAGTTTTGGCGTCATCGAAGGGCTGCGGGCGTTGCGTCCGGAAGCGCGATTCCTGGAACTGGTGCATCGTCTTGACCGCGATACCTCCGGCGTGCTGTTGGTGGCGAAAAAACGCTCCGCGCTGCGTTCGCTGCATGAGCAACTGCGCGAAAAGGGAATGCAGAAAGATTATCTGGCGCTGGTGCGCGGCCAGTGGCAATCGCACGTTAAAACCGTACAGGCGCCATTATTAAAGAACATTCTGCAAAGCGGCGAACGCATTGTTCGCGTGAGCCAGGAAGGTAAGCCGTCAGAAACGCGCTTCAAGGTGGAAGAGCGCTATGCCTTCGCCACGCTGGTGCGCTGTAGCCCGGTGACCGGACGTACGCATCAGATTCGTGTGCATACCCAGTATGCCGGCCATCCAATTGCGTTCGACGATCGCTACGGCGACCGTGAGTTTGATAAGCAACTGGCGGATACGGGGTTGAACCGACTTTTCCTGCATGCAGCAGCGTTGAAATTTACCCATCCGGGAACGGGTGAAGTGATGCGTATTGAAGCGCCGATGGATAAGCAATTGAAGCGCTGCCTTGAAGTATTGCGTAGTAAAGCCTGATGCGCGTTGCTTATCAGGCCTACAATCGTGTGATGCACCGTAGGCCTGATAAGACGCATCGCGTCGCCATCAGGCAGATTAATCAGGCATTCAGTGGGTTCATCTCTTCCCGCCGCAGCATTTGACACAACGCGATCAGCGGCAAACCGATCAAGGTATTTGGGTCACGACCCTCCAGGCGCTCAAATAATGCAATGCCTAAACCTTCGCTTTTAAAACTTCCCGCGCAGTGCAGCGGATGCTCTTTGCGGACATAGTCGTCTATTTCCGCTTCGCTTAAATGGCGAAAATGAACGTCAAAAGGCTCCACTTCGGTTTGTAAGTGCCCGGAGGCGGAGTTATACAATGCCAGTCCGGTATAAAACGTCACAATATTTCCGCTGGCTTTGGCTAATTGCTGACGCGCTTTTTCTTCCGTCAGCGGTTTGCCGGTGATTTCACCGTCCAGAACACAAATTTGGTCGGAGCCAATAATCAAATGATTCGGGAAACGCGCGGCGAGCGATTGCGCCTTCGCCTGCGCCAGCCGCAGCACCAACTGACGCGGCGCTTCGCCCGGCATGGGGGTTTCATCAACATCCGGCGCGGCGCATTCGAAAGGAATCGTCAGCTTTTCCAGCAGCGCGCGACGCCAGGGAGAGGTAGACGCAAGAATGAGACGGGGCATATTTTTTCCCTCAGATATAGCGTAATGATGAGAGCCATCTTAAACTATGCTCTTCGGTCTTCAAGCCTGTCATACTGACTCGTCTTGAGCGAAAATAAGTCTGTAACCCGCAATGTGTGCGAATTATTGGCAAAAGGCAACCGCAGGCTGCCTTTTTCTTTGACTATATGACGTTACGAAGTTAATATGCGCGCCCTATGCAAAAGGTAAAATTACCCCTGACTCTTGATCCGGTTCGTACCGCTCAAAAACGCCTTGATTACCAGGGTATCTATACCCCCGATCAGGTTGAGCGCGTCGCCGAATCTGTAGTCAGTGTGGACAGTGATGTGGAATGCTCCATGTCGTTCGCTATCGATAACCAGCGTCTCGCCGTTTTAACCGGCGATGCGGTCGTTACGGTGTCGCTCGAATGCCAGCGTTGCGGGAAACCGTTTACCCATCAGGTTCACACAACGTATTGTTTTAGCCCTGTCCGTTCCGACGAGCAGGCTGAAGCACTGCCGGAAGCGTATGAGCCGATTGAGGTAAACGAATTCGGCGAAATCGATCTGCTGGCGACGGTTGAAGATGAAATCATCCTCGCCTTGCCGGTAGTTCCGGTGCATGATTCTGAACACTGTGAAGTGTCCGAGGCGGACATGGTCTTTGGCGAACTGCCTGATGAAGCGCAAAAGCCAAACCCATTTGCCGTATTAGCCAGCTTAAAGCGTAAGTAATAGGTCTTCCCCGCGGACGCAGGGATAAACCGTAATTGAGGAGTAAGGTCCATGGCCGTACAACAGAATAAACCAACCCGTTCCAAACGTGGCATGCGTCGTTCCCATGACGCTCTGACCGCAGTCACCAGCCTGTCTGTAGACAAAACTTCTGGTGAAAAACACCTGCGTCACCACATCACTGCCGACGGTTACTACCGCGGCCGTAAGGTCATCGCTAAGTAATCGCGCGATACTCGATGCCTTTTGCATCACAGGCGTGCCTGTGGTGTAAAAGCCGAAGAGTACAAGCGTGATAAAGCTTAGTGAGGATTTCTCCGCGTAAGCGGAGAACACCGAACCAGGCAGCGACGATACCTTGACACGTCTAACCCTGGCGTTAGATGTCATGGGGGGCGATTTTGGTCCTTCCGTGACGGTGCCTGCAGCATTGCAGGCACTGAACGCTAATTCGCAGCTCACTCTTCTTTTAGTCGGGAATCCCGATATTATCACGCCATTACTTGCCAAAGCTGACTTTGAACAACGTTCGCGTCTGCAGATTATCCCTGCACAGTCAGTTATTGCCAGTGATGCCCGGCCTTCGCAGGCGATCCGCGCCAGTCGCGGGACATCCATGCGTGTGGCCCTGGAGCTTGTGAAAGAAGGCCGAGCCGAAGCTTGCGTTAGCGCTGGTAATACCGGGGCGCTGATGGGGCTGGCGAAATTATTGCTCAAGCCTCTTGAGGGGATTGAGCGTCCGGCGTTGGTGACGGTATTACCGCACCAGCAAAAGGGCAAAACGGTAGTGCTTGATTTGGGGGCCAACGTCGACTGCGACAGTACCATGCTGGTGCAGTTTGCCGTGATGGGCGCCGTTTTGGCGGAAGAGGTCGTCGGGATCAAAAATCCCCGCGTGGCGCTACTCAATATCGGGGAAGAAGAAACCAAAGGCCTCGACAGTATTCGCGAAGCCTCTTTAATGTTAAAAACAGTCCCAACCATCAATTACATCGGCTACCTTGAGGCGAATGAGTTACTGACGGGAAAAACCGATGTACTGGTGTGTGACGGCTTTACAGGCAATGTCACACTTAAAACGATGGAGGGGGTTGTCAGGATGTTCCTTTCACTGCTGAAATCACAGGGCGAGGGGAAAAAACGGTCGTGGTGGCTGCTGTTATTAAAACGTTGGTTACAAAAAAGCCTGACGAGGCGATTCAGTCACCTCAACCCCGACCAGTATAATGGCGCCTGTCTGTTAGGATTGCGCGGCACGGTGATAAAAAGTCATGGTGCGGCCAATCAGCGAGCATTTGCAGTCGCGATTGAACAGGCAGTGCAGGCGGTGCAGCGACAAGTTCCTCAGCGAATTGCCGCTCGCCTGGAATCTGTATACCCAGCCGGATTTGAACCGCTGGACGATGGCAAAGGCGTAAACCTGCGGGCGCACAGATAATATCGCTGTCTCCCCGGCGCCGCCAGCGTGCCAGACGTTTACAGGTAACGGTATATAACCGAAAAGTGACTGAGCGTACATGTATACGAAGATTATTGGTACTGGCAGCTATCTGCCCGAACAAGTGCGGACTAACGCCGATCTGGAAAAAATGGTTGAAACCTCTGACGAGTGGATTGTCACTCGTACAGGTATTCGTGAACGCCATATCGCGGCGCCGAATGAAACTGTCGCGACGATGGGCTTTACCGCTGCGAATCGCGCGATTGAGATGGCGGGGATCGATAAAGACCAAATTGGCTTGATTGTGGTCGCTACCACATCAGCAACGCATGCATTTCCAAGCGCGGCATGTCAGATTCAAAGTATGCTCGGTATTAAAGGTTGCCCGGCGTTTGATGTCGCGGCAGCGTGCGCAGGTTTCACCTACGCGTTAAGCATCGCCGACCAGTACGTTAAATCCGGCGCGGTTAAACACGCGCTGGTGGTCGGTTCCGATGTATTAGCCCGCACTTGCGATCCTGGCGATCGCGGAACGATCATTATTTTCGGCGATGGCGCAGGCGCGGCGGTACTGAGCGCTTCTGAAGAACCGGGTATTATCTCCACTCATCTTCATGCCGATGGCCGTTACGGTGAATTACTGACCCTGCCGAATGCCGATCGCGTAAATCCGGATAACCCGATTTACCTGACGATGGCGGGCAATGAAGTCTTTAAAGTGGCGGTCACTGAACTGGCGCATATTGTCGATGAGACGCTGGCGGCTAATAACCTGAATCGCTCAGAACTCGATTGGCTGGTGCCGCATCAGGCTAACCTGCGTATCATTAGCGCGACAGCGAAAAAACTCGGCATGTCGATGGACAATGTCGTCGTCACGCTGGACAGGCACGGCAATACCTCCGCAGCTTCTGTGCCGTGTGCGCTGGATGAAGCCGTGCGTGACGGGCGAATTAAAGCCGGTCAACTGGTATTGCTTGAAGCCTTCGGGGGTGGATTCACCTGGGGCTCCGCGCTGATTCGTTTCTAGTATAAGGATTTAAACATGACGCAATTTGCATTTGTGTTCCCCGGTCAGGGTTCTCAGAGCGTTGGGATGTTGGCCGAGATGGCGGCAAATTACCCTATCGTAGAAGAAACGTTTGCTGAAGCTTCTGCGGCTCTGGGATATGATCTGTGGGCGCTCACCCAGCAAGGTCCAGCGGAAGAGCTGAATAAAACCTGGCAGACGCAGCCAGCGTTATTAACCGCTTCCGTCGCGCTTTGGCGCGTTTGGCAGCAGCAGGGCGGTAAAATGCCTGCGTTAATGGCAGGTCACAGCCTGGGCGAATATTCCGCGCTGGTTTGCGCCGGCGTCATCAACTTTGCTGATGCCGTTCGTCTGGTGGAAATGCGCGGTAAATTCATGCAGGAAGCGGTTCCGGAAGGTACTGGCGGCATGTCTGCGATCATCGGGCTGGATGATGCCTCTATTGCTAAAGCCTGTGAAGAATCTGCTGAAGGGCAGGTTGTTTCTCCGGTTAACTTTAACTCGCCGGGACAGGTGGTCATCGCTGGGCATAAAGAGGCGGTAGAACGCGCGGGCGCAGCCTGTAAAGCCGCTGGCGCGAAACGCGCGCTGCCGCTGCCGGTGAGCGTACCGTCGCACTGCGCGCTGATGAAACCAGCGGCAGATAAGCTGGCGGTTGAATTAGCCAAAATTACCTTTAGCGCGCCAACGGTGCCGGTAGTGAACAACGTTGACGTGAAATGTGAAACCGATGCCGCCGCTATCCGCGATGCGCTGGTTCGTCAATTGTACAATCCGGTACAGTGGACGAAGAGCGTGGAATTTATCGCGGCGCAGGGCGTTGAACATCTTTATGAAGTGGGTCCAGGTAAAGTCCTCACTGGTCTGACGAAACGTATTGTCGACACCCTGACAGCGTCGGCGCTGAACGAGCCGGCGGCGCTGTCTGCGGCACTTACGCAATAAAAGAGGAAAACCATGAGCTTTGAAGGAAAGATTGCGCTGGTGACTGGTGCAAGCCGTGGCATAGGCCGCGCAATTGCAGAGACTCTCGTTGCCCGCGGCGCGAAAGTTATCGGGACTGCGACCAGTGAAAATGGTGCGAAGAACATTAGCGACTATTTAGGTGCTAACGGGAAAGGTTTGATGTTGAATGTGACCGATCCTGCATCTATTGAATCTGTTCTGGAAAATATTCGTGCAGAATTTGGTGAAGTGGATATCCTGGTTAATAATGCCGGTATCACTCGTGATAATCTGTTGATGCGAATGAAAGATGATGAGTGGAACGATATTATCGAAACCAATTTATCATCCGTTTTCCGCCTGTCAAAAGCGGTAATGCGCGCTATGATGAAAAAGCGTTGTGGTCGCATTATCACTATTGGTTCTGTGGTTGGTACCATGGGAAATGCAGGTCAGGCAAACTACGCTGCGGCGAAAGCGGGCCTGATCGGTTTCAGTAAATCACTGGCGCGTGAAGTTGCGTCCCGTGGTATTACTGTTAATGTTGTGGCTCCGGGTTTTATTGAAACGGACATGACGCGTGCGCTGTCTGACGATCAGCGTGCGGGTATCCTGGCACAGGTGCCTGCGGGTCGCCTCGGCGGCGCTCAGGAAATCGCCAGTGCGGTTGTATTTTTAGCCTCTGACGAAGCGAGTTACATCACTGGTGAGACTCTGCACGTCAACGGCGGAATGTACATGGTTTAATCACGATTGAAAAATATTTGCGTTATTAGGGCGAAAGGTCGCAAAATAACGTAAAATCGTGGTAAGACCTGCCGGGATTTAGTTGCAAATTTTTCAACATTTTATACACTACGAAAACCATCGCGAAAGCGAGTTTTGATAGGAAATTTAAGAGTATGAGCACTATCGAAGAACGCGTTAAGAAAATTATCGGCGAACAGCTGGGCGTTAAGCAGGAAGAAGTAACCAACAATGCTTCTTTCGTTGAAGACCTGGGCGCAGATTCTCTTGACACCGTTGAGCTGGTAATGGCTCTGGAAGAAGAGTTTGATACTGAGATTCCGGACGAAGAAGCTGAGAAAATCACCACCGTTCAGGCTGCCATTGATTACATCAACGGCCACCAGGCGTAAGTGAACATCTCCAGGCGGTCGTTCGACCGCCTGAGTTTTATCTTTTTGTCCCACTAGAATCATTTTCCCTCCCTGGAGGACAACCGTGTCTAAGCGTCGTGTAGTTGTGACCGGACTGGGCATGTTGTCTCCTGTCGGCAATACCGTAGAGTCTACCTGGAAAGCTCTCCTTGCCGGTCAGAGTGGCATCAGCCTGATCGACCATTTCGATACTAGCGCCTATGCAACGAAATTTGCTGGCTTAGTAAAGGATTTTAACTGTGATGACATTATCTCGCGCAAAGAACAGCGCAAGATGGATGCCTTCATTCAATATGGAATTGTCGCTGGCGTACAGGCCATGCAGGATTCTGGCCTTGAAGTGACGGAAGAGAACGCAAGCCGTATTGGCGCCGCTATCGGCTCCGGTATCGGTGGTCTCGGTCTGATCGAAGAAAACCACAGTTCGCTGGTAAAAGGCGGACCGCGTAAGATTAGCCCGTTCTTCGTCCCGTCGACGATTGTTAACATGGTAGCAGGCCATCTGACTATCATGTATGGTCTGCGTGGGCCAAGCATCTCTATTGCGACTGCCTGTACTTCAGGCGTGCATAACATCGGCCATGCCGCGCGTATCATCGCCTATGGTGATGCGGACGCGATGGTGGCAGGTGGCGCAGAAAAAGCCAGTACGCCGCTGGGCGTAGGTGGTTTTGGCGCAGCGCGCGCGCTGTCGACCCGCAACGATAACCCACAGGCGGCGAGCCGTCCGTGGGATAAAGAACGCGATGGTTTTGTACTGGGCGACGGTGCCGGTATGTTGGTGCTTGAAGAGTACGAACATGCAAAAGCGCGTGGTGCGAAAATCTATGCTGAAATCGTCGGCTTTGGTATGAGCAGCGATGCTTACCATATGACGTCGCCGCCGGAAAATGGCGCAGGCGCTGCGCTGGCGATGGTTAACGCGTTGCGTGATGCCGCGATTGAGCCTGCTCAGATTGGCTACGTTAACGCGCACGGCACGTCGACGCCTGCTGGCGACAAAGCTGAGACGCAGGCGGTTAAGTCAGTCTTTGGCGATGCCGCAAACCGAGTGATGGTGAGCTCGACCAAATCGATGACCGGCCATCTGTTGGGCGCCGCAGGCGCAGTAGAGTCTATTTTCTCTATTCTGGCGCTGCGCGATCGGGCCATTCCGCCAACCATTAATCTGGATAACCCGGATGAATGTTGCGATCTGGACTTCGTGCCGCATGAAGCGCGCCAGGTAAGCGAACTGGAGTACGCTCTGTGTAACTCCTTTGGCTTTGGCGGTACTAACGGTTCGTTGATTTTCAAACGTATCTAGTCAGTACTGTTATGAATAAAAAAGCGGAGCGTCAGGCGCTCCGCTTTTTTACGTATTCTTGATCTGAAGGCTACTGGTACGTAAAGGTTAGTTGGACGACAGTCTTGAATTCCCCTGACGTTACGCGACCCGTCGGTGTGTACATGCGCGCAGAGAGTGGGAAAACGGCCCGGTGGTCATTGTCGTTCACATTCACGGTCAGCGCATCCGCCGGTGAGATTTCCGTCCGGTGATCGCGGGTCATAATTTCCAGTGCCATACCGGTAGCGCTGCCCTGGCTGTTAGCGAATTTGGTGGTATTGTCAGTGTCGGCATCACCGCTGAACAGGGCAGTCACCTGAGTGGTTGATGGCGGGCAGGAGGAGAGGGTCAGTTCAAAATCCTGCCACTCACTGGTATCGCCCACCTTAAGGTAATCAACGGCGCGAGCCTGCTGGAACGTGACCGTCTGTTCCTTTGTGCCCGTATCCACGATGCAGGCAGAAGCAATTACTGTACCGCTCAGGTTAATATCGGTTGCCTGCACGGAATAAATACTGCTTGCCGCCCATAGACAGGCCAACGCGGGGAGCAGTTTATTTATCTGTTGCGCCATTGTCCCGTCCTGGGTTACTGGTAGGTGAAAGTTGCCTGTACCTGGCCCTCGATGGTGCCTGGCATCACGAGGCCTGTTGCCACTGCACGGGAGCGCAGTTTCAGGTCATAGGCATGCGTGTCGGATGAGATTGCGATGTTCTTCAGAGCAGCACCATTTTTATAGGCGTGCTCGCTTTTGTCATCCGTCAACTCAAGCTTCAGGTTGGTGGCCGTGCCGGTATTTTTGTAGAAGTCTGTATCCGTGTCGGCGGTACCAGCAAAGGCTACGCTAAATGAGGTGGTGGAGGCCGGACAATCAGTGAGCGTCAATGTCTTTTCAGCCCATGGGGTAGTGCTGCCACTTGTTTCCAGAGTATTGGCCTGAATCTCGGTCCCCAAATTAATAGCGAGAGATTCATCGCCGCCGTTAACCACACAAGGTGAGGCGATAACGGTACCGGTAATATCAATATTGACCGCCTGGCTGGATGAGGAAAATAACCCACCAAGCGCAATGATGAATACCACTATTTTTTTCCTGTTTGTAACGATCATATATAGTCCCTATTAGTTGTAAGTAACTTTAAGCTCAATGGCTGTTTTGACCTTACCCGCAGTTACGCTTTCAGCATCATCTATAAAATAAGACACTTTAAAGTCAGGCAATGCATAATCCCCGGAGCCGTTATAATTCTGAATCGCGACCGCTGAATTAATTGTATGAGGCGTACCATCGGTATTCTGTATCTGCACATAAACATTTTTCGCGTAGGTATCACCCGTTACAGTATTAAGAACCCCATTGGCCTCGTCGTGGGCTCCATAGACTGCGGAAAAATTATAAGAGATACCATTGATGGCCCCTGGGCAGTTTGTGAGCGTTATCGTCGGTGCCTGAATACTATTTTGTGCACCCGTTTTTAGGCTATTCCCATAAAGTGGGTTGAGTTTAATTTCTGTTGGTGCGTTAATTCCACAAGCCGTATACTTTGGCTGACTGGCCACACCAGAACGGGCCACGAAAGTCACATCTCCATACCCGCTACCCGCTGGGTTATGATAAGAAACAGTAACGCTTGGCACTTCAGTAATGGGGCCCGCCGGTAGTTCATCCGTTAAACGCACCAGCATGTAGCGAATAATTAGGTCGCCGGACGAGTTGACATTACTATTGATGTCTAAACGAAATGGCGCCGTATAATCTTTATCCGGATCTACTACGCCCGCAGGGGTGTAAGTCATTTGATAGGCAATGCCTACACCCGGGTTACTGGTTTTATATACCGTTGCGTCATTAGTAGTCGTTCCCCCTGTCGGTTCGCCATTCACAGTAAAATCAATATAACCTTTTTCGCTGCTAGCTATTATTGGCAATACCCAGTGTTCCCCCCAGTCATCAAACCAGGTTGTCCCCCCGGCCGAACTCGGCATAGTAAATGAGCTGAATTTATAAGGTTTAGTTGATGTATTTGCATTCTTTGTATTTATGATACCTGCAAGAGCATCAACGGACGTTATCAACGGGCACACAGATATTAACAACGCAAGGCCGACTGTTTTTTTCACGAATGCGTTTTCCTTATGACGATTATGGTCATCGTTATTAACGACATGATTCTTGCGTTTCCATCACACCATCAGCAGCATTCATTTCTGTTAAATTGAATGTTACGTGACAGGTGTCATTCGCTGTACGGCCCCACGTTACCTTTAAGGTTCCGCGTTCGGGCGCACCGGTAAGGTAGACTTGCCCGTGGTCACCCACGATGAAGCTCTTATCCGCAGATTGACCCTCTATCGTTGCCAGCGCTCCAAATGGCACCATCTCCGTAGGGGGTCGCGACAAATTCATGAGTACCCTTTTACCGATACGGGTATCAAAATGTGCGCGTACAATTGCGCCGCGCGTGGGGGTAATCATCTGGCTGGTCAAGTCGACGTCAGCACCATCAGGCAGCGTTTCGGTATCCAGTGAGACGGCGGTTTCACGGTACGGCGTCACGTAAGGCACCACGGTGTAACCGCGGAAGTCAGTTTTTACACCCGTCTGGTTGCCTATCGTAACCCCATTCGCCCCAGGGGCTTCTACCAGTGCTGAGGTTTCGCCCAACGACTGGCTAAGTGTGACGCCATGTGCGTGGGCAACAATGCCACCTTCCATGCCGTAGTTAACGCGTTTCTGGTCGTTGTCATAGCTGTAGGCACCATTCATTCGTGCGTAGGTCCCCTGATAATCGAGGCTGGCGTAACCGCCATTGCCTTCACCGTGATTCGTTTCGCTCTGCTGGAGACTCCAGTTCAGGTTATTGTCTTCCAACGCTGACCCGTTTAACCCGACGGTATGGTTGGTATTGCCCCGTTTGCTGGTATTCAGGTTGTAGGTGGCGTAACTGTGGCTCAACCAGCGGTCGAGCGGGATATTTATGCTCAGTGAGAAGACCTGATCTTCATCGTAGATTTTGTCGCTGTCGTTACTGTCGGTGGTATTGCGGTTATAGCTGTAGTTGATGTTGTACGTCACGCCGCTCCAGTTATTGCTGTAACCCACACCGAGAGAGCGCATCTTCCGGTCACTGTTCCAGTAATCTTCGCTAATGGCATTGAGCGACAGTGACCCCAGACTCTCACCGATGCTCTGGTTAAGCTGAAATTCAGCACGGTTGCGGCGGCGGTCGTTATTATTTTGCGACTCGTCGTCACGCCAGGTATCCAGCACCTCCTGGAGGGTGTAGTAGCCCGATGTAGAGTAGCGATAACCCGAAATAGAGATATTGGTGCCGGTTTCGAGAATATTTTTACTGTAACGGATGCGCCAGGACTGGCCGCTCTCTTTATCCTGATCTTTTTGCGTTGACCATGCCTGAGTGCCATCCACCGAGACGGCACCCAACTCGCCGAGGTTTTTTCCAAGCCCGGTGAGCAGGGACTTGTAGTGTTGTGAGAGCTGGCCTCCGCCATATACCGTAAACCCGGCTGGCAGGCCGTAAATCAGGGTGGCCTGGGTAAACATTTTTTTGTCGATATCGCTCTCATAGGGGCGATACTGGCCGCTGGTCACGCTGTACTTCAGCCGCCCTTCGCGCTGCAGAATAGGCAGAGAGGCGAAGGCCACCGTCTGATGCTGTTCGCTACCGTCGGCCTCTTTAATTGTGACGTCAAGATCGCCGCTGCTACCAGTCGGGTACATATCGGTAATCTCAAATGCGCCCGGCGAAACATAGCTTTGATAAATGGTGTAACCATTCTGTTTGATAATTACCTGCGCGTTAGTACGGGCGATACCGCGCACCACCGGCGCGTAGCCGCGCAGGCTATCAGGCAACATATCATCGTCGGAGGCCAACTGCGCGCCGCGGAACGGCACGCTATCAAACAGCTCGGAGGGCGCGGTGCTGTCGCCGAGCGTTAGCTGACTTTTCAGCGCGATAATATTGCGCTGGGCGTAGGTGTAGAGCGAATCCCAGCTTTCATCGGCGCTATCGCCGTTGACGTTGCGATTCCAGGTGCTGTAGTTGCGAATGCGCCAGGGGCCGATATTCAGGCCCGGACGCAGGCTCAGATAATAGCTGTCAGAGTCGATCATATCGCCGCGGCGCGCTTCGGTGTTGGCGCCGGAAAAACTATAGTTGAGCAGCAGGGCGTTAATGCCTTCATTGAGCCGTTCCGGGGCGACGTAGCCGCGGGCATGGCTGTCTACGGCGGCCTGCGGAATAGACAGCCGTAGCTGCTGGCGTTCAAAGGCGAACTCGGCGCTGGCCTGCGGGATCGCCGCCAGGTTAGCGCAGTCGCCGTGATCAGCAAGATTTGGAAACGCGTCGGTACGAATACCGAACTCGCGCAGTGAGTCAACGCTGAAGCAGGGCTGCAGAGTGGTGTTGCCTGTCGTATCTTTTTGCATAACAAAATTAACGTCATGCACGCCAGCGGACGTTTTATTCACAATGACGTCAACGCGATAGGTGCCAGGCATTTGGCCGATGCCTTCTTCAAAAGCGGAAAGATCGGTAAGTTCTTTTCCCGGCCCGTCGATCCCCAACAGCGCTGGGTTAAAATATTCGCGGGCAAACGCAGTGTTACTGGCTGGCAGTGCGCACTGCAGGGCGATAAAGCAGGCGATTCGACTGAGCGTCATTATTTTTTTGTATGCGTCTGCATTCATCCCGATATCCTTTCGATGTGGTCTCACAGGCGAGTGCGGTGTTCAGACCCGATAGAGCCGAAATCGTTAATAAGTGTCCAGGTTACGTCGCCGCTGGCCTCGGCGGGCGCGGTAAAGCTGGCGGAGCTCATCGGCGCGACATAGGTAGCGTCTTTCACGGTGCTGGTTCCTATCTTCACCGTGCTGAAGTTCATATAGTAGGCTGTAGGATTGGTCACGGTAAGACGGTTACCGCTGTGCTGCCAGGTCAGCTTCGCGGTGACGTTTTCCGGTTGCTCCGTCAACGCCTGCGGACGGTAAATTAATTTAATGCGGGTTTTCACCGCAATTTGCAGAGTGTTAACGTTATCCTGCTTTTCCGTCGTCGATGGGATCGACTTAATATTCATCCAGTAGAGGGACTCACGATCTTCCGGCAGATTGCTGCCAGTACGGAGAATTCTCAGATTATTTTCCTGCCCTGCGCCTAAACGAAAGAGCGGCGGCGTGACCATAAACGGCGATTTATCGCTGCTTTTTTCCCCGGCGTCACTCCATGACTGAATGAGATAAGAAGATTGGTCCGGATTTTTAACGCTAATCGACGTTTCTTTTTTATCGCCGTTATAAATAATACGGGTTCCACCGATAATAACACCAGCCTGTACGGTTGCCGTAGTGAATATAAGCGTGGCGGCAGTGAGTAAACTATATTTATTCATGGAGTATCTCTGAAGCAAAGCCGGGTCCATCCGGCTTTATTGGTTTACTAAAACGAGAGAATAAATTCCGCGCGATTAGTTGTAGGTCAGGGTAAAGTTAACGACGCCGTTGGCTTCGCCGCCTGATACGCTATCTTCTGTCGCGATATAACGGGCGAAAAAGTCGAGGTTCGTTTCTTCTGCCGCATCGGAGGCAATGGTAACGGATTTAGACGCAGTACCCAGCGGCAGTTCGCTGGTATCGCTATTCAACAACTGGATAGCGACACCTTTAGCGACGCCAGTAGTACCGTAACCGGTGATTTGTAGATAGTCGTTATTCAGGGTGTCCGGCATACCGTCATATTTTACGGAAACCGGTTTTCCCAGCAGCTCTGCAGGGCAGGCGGTTAATACCAGTGAAAATTTGGTGGTTGCTGCCGTTGAACCAGCGTTGGTAAACGCTGTTTTAGAGACCTCGCCCAGCTTGACATCCTGAGAACTGGTGACACTGCCGTTAATTTCGCAACCTGCTTCGATGATTTTGCCGGTAAAATTAACCTGGCCATCCTGAGCCATTGCAGTCGAAGCAAGCCCCATTGCGGTGAATAATACGGTAGCGGCAAATTTTCCTTTCATTAAAAATATCCTTTCATGGTTGACTACGATACGTAGATATTACTCAGCGCACGATAAATATGGCTTTGAGTAATAAATATATTAATTCATGACTTTCTAATTGTAATATTAAATATGATAGGGTAACGTCAGACGATACTCGATTACATTCTGACTACCTGTGAAAGTTATGACCATAAATAATATCTAATTAATGCTTTTTGTTTTGCTAAATATATTCACCAAATAAATTAACTGTGTCATTTAAGATGTTGTGATTAATATTATTGTTATGATTAACATAAATATGCCTTTTCTTATTAAAATAAGGAAAACCTGAGAAATAACGTGTTATCTTGCTGGCAAAGTCCTTGCGCGCAGGCCATTCCCCTGACACTCTGATGGGCGGTTATCTGGAGGATGAATGTATCTGATTAACGGCCAATCCACTGAACGACTCGCGGTGAATGATCGGGGGGTGCAGTTCGGAGACGGTTGCTTTACCACTGCTCGGATCGCGGCGGGGGAGATTACCCTGTTTTCCCGTCATCTGGCTCGCCTGGAAGAAACGTGCTCTCGTTTGGCGATCCCCTTTAACGATTGGGATGTATTAGCAAAAGAGATGCGCCACCTGGCACAACCGCATCGGGAAGGCGTGCTGAAAGTGATAATTACCCGCGGCGCAGGCGGACGCGGTTACAGCGCCGCCAGTTGTCAATCACCCACACGGATTCTTAGCGTGTCGCCTTATCCTGCCCACTACGCCCGCTGGAAAGACGAGGGGATTACTCTTACCCTTAGTCCCATACCGCTTGGGCGCAATCCTTATCTTGCCGGATTAAAACATCTGAACCGCCTCGAACAGGTGTTGATTCGCTCTCATCTTGAGCAGACGGACGCCGATGAGGCGCTGGTTCTTGACAGCGAGGGATGGGTTACGGAATGCTGTGCGGCTAATTTGTTCTGGCGTACAGGCGACATTGTTTTTACGCCGCGTCTGGATCAGGCTGGGGTGAACGGCATTATGCGACAATTTTGTTTACGCCAACTGGCGCAATCTCCTTTCCAGGTTCTTGAAGTACAGGCGAGAGAGGAGGCGGTCAGGCAGGCGGATGAGATTATCATTTGCAACGCGCTAATGCCGATTATTCCCATACGCGCCTATCACGGGACGTCGTATTCTTCGCGAACACTGTTTCAATTTTTAGCCCCATTTTGTGAGCATCCGAATTAGTTATGAAAAAATTGTCAGGCGTTTTCCTTCTGCTGTTGGTTGTGCTGGGTATTGCCGCGGGCGTGGGGATGTGGAAAGTTCGCCATCTGGCGAACAGCACGTTACTTATTAAAAACGAGACTATCTTTACGCTCAAGGCGGGAACGGGGCGGCTGGCGCTTGGCGACCAGCTTTATGATGAAAAAATCATTAATCGCCCCCGGGTATTTCAGTGGCTGCTGCGCGTGGAGCCTGAGTTATCGCACTTTAAAGCGGGAACTTACCGTTTTACGCCGGGGATGACCGTACGGGAGATGCTTGAGTTGCTGGAGAGCGGCAAAGAAGCGCAATTCCCGTTGCGGTTTGTGGAAGGGATGCGCCTTAGCGATTACCTGAAACAGTTACGAGAGGCGCCGTATATTCGCCATACATTGCCGGATGATGACTACGTCACTGTCGCTCAGGCACTAAAGCTTGCGCATCCGGAATGGGTAGAAGGGTGGTTCTGGCCCGATACCTGGATGTATACCGCCAACACCAGCGATGTCGCTATTCTCAAGCGAGCGCATCAAAAGATGGTGAAAGCTGTCGATACTGTCTGGAAAGGTCGGGCCGAGGGGCTGCCTTATAAAGATCAGAACCAACTGGTGACAATGGCCTCGATTATTGAAAAAGAGACGGCTGTCGCCAGCGAACGCGATCAGGTGGCCTCAGTCTTTATTAATCGCCTGAGAATCGGTATGCGCCTTCAGACCGATCCCACCGTGATTTACGGGATGGGGACGAGTTATAATGGTAACTTGTCGCGTGCGGATCTGGAAAAGCCGACGGCTTATAACACGTATACCATAACCGGGCTGCCGCCAGGACCGATTGCATCGCCCAGTGAAGCGTCATTGCAGGCGGCGGCGCATCCGGCGAAAACGCCGTATCTCTATTTTGTGGCCGACGGTAAAGGCGGTCACACATTTAACACCAATCTTGCCAGCCATAATCGGTCAGTGCAGGAGTACCTGAAAGTGCTTAAGGAAAAAAATGGGCAGTAATTATATCGTCATCGAGGGCCTGGAAGGCGCCGGAAAAACCACTGCGCGCGACGTGGTGGTGGAGACCCTTGAGCAACTGGGTATTCGTAACATGATTTTTACCCGTGAGCCGGGCGGTACGCAGCTTGCCGAAAAACTAAGAAGTCTGGTGCTGGATATTCGATCGGTAGGCGACGAAGTGATTACCGATAAAGCGGAAGTGCTGATGTTTTATGCCGCTCGCGTACAGCTCGTCGAAACGGTAATCAAACCCGCGCTGGCGCAAGGCGTATGGGTGATCGGCGATCGCCACGATCTCTCGACCCAGGCGTATCAGGGGGGGGGGCGCGGCATTGATCAAACCATGCTGGCGACACTACGCGATGCCGTGCTGGGCGATTTTCGCCCTGACCTGACGCTGTATCTGGATGTCACGCCGGAAGTTGGGCTAAAACGCGCCAGAGCGCGCGGCGATTTGGATCGCATTGAGCAGGAATCTTTTGATTTCTTTAACCGGACTCGCGCGCGCTATCTGGAACTGGCGGCGCAAGACTCGCGTATCCGCACCATTGACGCGACCCAGCCGCTGGATGCCGTCATGCGCGACATTCGCGCCACGGTGACGAAGTGGGTGCAGGAGCAAGCGGCATGAAATGGTATCCATGGTTACGGCCCGCCTATGAAAAACTGGTAGAAAGTTACCAGGCGGGACGTGGGCACCATGCGCTACTGATTCAGGCCTTACCTGGCATGGGCGACGAGGCGCTGTGCTATGCGCTGAGCCGTTATCTGTTATGCCAGCAGCCTGAGGGCCACAAAAGCTGTGGGCATTGCCGTGGCTGTCAGCTTATGCAGGCTGGCACGCATCCGGACTATTACACGCTGACGCCGGATAAAGGCAAAAGCAGCCTCGGCGTAGATGCGGTACGCGAGGTCAGCGAGAAATTGTATGAGCACTCCCGTTTGGGCGGCGCGAAGGTGGTGTGGATTGCGGATGCGGCGCTATTAACCGACGCCGCCGCCAATGCGTTGCTCAAAACGCTGGAAGAGCCGCCGGAGCAAACCTGGTTTTTCCTTGCCAGCCCGGAGCCTGCTCGTCTGTTGGCGACATTACGCAGCCGCTGCCGGCTGCATCATCTGGCGCCGCCGTCTGAATCGTATGCGATGTCATGGCTGTCGCGAGAAGTGACGGCGTCACAAGAAGCATTGCTCACGGCGCTACGCCTGAATGCGGGGTCGCCCGGCGCCGCGCTGGCTCTGTTGCAGTCTGAACGCTGGGCGCAGCGTGAGGCGCTGTGTCAGGCGTTAATGGACAGTTTGCATACGGGCGACTGGTATGCGGTACTAACGGCGCTCAATCATGAGCAAGCCCCGGCGCGCCTGCACTGGCTGGCGACGCTGCTGGTAGACGCGCTGAAACGTCAGCACGGCGCGTCGTACCTGACAAACGTTGATGCGGACGCGGTTGTTGCCGCGCTGGCGGGGCCGCTATCCCCGGCGCGTATTCAGGCAATCCTGAACGATGTTTGCCACTGTCGTGATCAATTACTTCATGTGACCGGATTAAACCGCGAACTGGTATTAACCGATCTTATTCTCCGCATCGAGCATTACCTGCAACCAGGCACCTTGTTGCCTGTTCCTCATCTTTGAGAGAGACATTATGTTTTTAGTCGACTCACACTGCCATCTTGATGGTCTGGATTATCAATCTTTGCATAAGGACGTGGACGATGTGCTGGCGAAAGCCGCCGCGCGCGATGTGAAGTTCTGTTTAGCGGTGGCGACGACGCTGCCGGGGTATCGCCATATGCGCGAGCTGGTGGGCAAGCGCGAGAATGTGGTCTTTTCCTGCGGCGTGCATCCGTTAAATCAGGATGAAGCATATGACGTAGAAGAACTGCGCCTCCTTGCTGCAGAAGACGATGTGGTGGCGATGGGCGAGACCGGGCTTGATTATTTTTACACGCCTGAGACCAAAATCCGCCAGCAGGCGTCTTTTATTCATCATATCCAGATTGGCCGCGAATTGCATAAACCGGTAATTGTCCATACTCGCGACGCGCGTGCCGATACGCTGGCTATCCTGCGCGAAGAAAAAGTGACGGATTGCGGCGGCGTACTACACTGTTTTACAGAAGACAGAGAAACGGCCGGCAAATTGCTGGATCTGGGGTTTTATATCTCTTTTTCCGGCATCGTAACGTTCCGTAACGCTGAACAGTTGCGTGATGCGGCGCGTTATGTGCCGCTGGATCGGTTATTAGTCGAGACCGATTCTCCTTATCTGGCGCCGGTGCCGCATCGCGGTAAAGAGAACCAGCCTGCGATGGTACGCGACGTCGCAGAATATATGGCGGTATTGAAAGGGGTTGCCGTTGAAGAACTGGCGCAGACCACCACCGATAACTTTGCTCGCCTGTTCCATATTGACGCGTCTCGCCTGTCATCAATCCGTTAAACGAGTTTTTTTAAAGCTCGTAATTAATAATTAAAACGCGTAAAGTTCACCGCCACAAAATGGGCGGTGAACCAGCTTATAGAAACATTCAGAAACTCATTTTGGCAGAATGTGATACTTTTTAGGCTATCTGGCGTTGAAACGTGATAGCCGTCAAACAAAATCAGGCGTATTTATTTTACTCTGTGTAATAAATAAAAGGGCACTTAGATGTCCTGTCCACGGCGGGGTTCTCCCCCCTCGCCAATGCGTGAGAACGTAGAAAAGCACAAATACTCAGGAGCACTCTCAATTATGTTTAAGAATGCATTTGCTAACCTGCAAAAGGTCGGTAAATCGCTGATGCTGCCGGTATCCGTACTCCCTATCGCAGGTATCCTGCTGGGTGTCGGTTCCGCTAACTTCAGCTGGCTGCCAGCCGTTGTATCGCACGTTATGGCGGAAGCGGGCGGATCTGTTTTTGCCAATATGCCGCTGATTTTCGCTATCGGCGTGGCGCTGGGCTTCACCAACAACGATGGCGTTTCGGCTCTGGCGGCGGTAGTAGCGTATGGCATCATGGTGAAAACCATGGCTGTGGTTGCGCCGCTGGTTCTGCATTTACCTGCTGAAGAGATCGCCGCTAAACACCTTGCTGATACGGGTGTTCTGGGGGGGATTATCTCCGGTGCGATCGCAGCGTATATGTTTAACCGCTTCTACCGTATCAAACTGCCTGAGTATCTGGGCTTCTTTGCGGGTAAACGCTTCGTGCCGATCATTTCGGGTCTGGCCGCTATTTTTACCGGTGTGGTGCTGTCTTTCGTATGGCCGCCAGTCGGTACGGCTATCCAGGCGTTTTCGCAGTGGGCGGCTTATCAGAACCCGGTTGTCGCGTTTGGCATTTACGGTTTTATCGAGCGTTGCCTGGTGCCGTTTGGTCTGCATCATATCTGGAACGTTCCTTTCCAGATGCAGATCGGCGAATACACCAACGCTGCGGGCCAGGTATTCCACGGCGACATTCCGCGCTATATGGCGGGCGACCCGACGGCGGGTATGTTGTCTGGCGGCTTCCTGTTCAAAATGTACGGTCTGCCGGCTGCGGCTATTGCTATCTGGCACTCTGCTAAACCGGAAAACCGCGCAAAGGTGGGCGGTATCATGATTTCCGCCGCGCTGACCTCGTTTTTGACGGGTATTACCGAGCCTATCGAGTTCTCCTTCATGTTCGTGGCGCCGATCCTGTACATTATTCACGCGATTCTGGCAGGTCTGGCATTCCCGATCTGTATCCTGCTGGGGATGCGTGACGGTACGTCGTTCTCCCACGGTCTGATCGACTTTATCGTGCTGTCCGGTAACAGCAGCAAATTGTGGCTGTTCCCGATTGTTGGCGCCGGTTATGCGATTGTGTACTACACCGTGTTCCGCGTGCTGATCAAAGCGCTGGATCTGAAAACGCCGGGTCGTGAAGACACTACTGATGACGCAAAAGCGGGCGCGACCAGCGAAATGGCGCCGGCTTTGGTTGCGGCGTTTGGCGGTAAAGAGAACATCACTAACCTGGATGCCTGTATCACGCGTCTGCGCGTGAGCGTAGCCGATGTAGCGAAAGTGGATCAGGCTGGCCTGAAGAAACTGGGCGCGGCAGGCGTTGTCGTCGCGGGTTCCGGCGTTCAGGCTATTTTCGGTACGAAATCCGATAACCTGAAAACGGAAATGGATGAGTACATCCGTAACAGCTAAGCAGTAATGATGTTGGGGAGAATTAAGGCAGCCATTCGGCTGCCTTTTTTAATGGCGCTTTATATGCCGCTCTCCGACAGTCTGTCAGAACTGATAATTGGCGGTGAGGCTGACGTTACGCGGCGCGCCGTAAACAATGGAACCATCAATATTGGTGTCGTAGGTTTTATCGAACAGGTTGTTGATATTTCCCTGTACGGAGAAATTTTTCGTCACCTGATAGCGGGTAAACAGATCGACCAGCGCATAGCTGCCCTGTTCGGCGCGGAAAGTGCCGTACGGCGTCGTGGTATCTTTGTAAACCCGATTCTGCCAGTTCACGCCGCCGCCGACCGTCAGCTCCGGCATCGCCGACAGACGATAGCGGGTGAATAACTTCACGCTGGTGCGCGGGAGATTAGGGTTCACGGCGTTACCTTCATTGTCCTCGGCAACATATCGGGTAGCCCCGAAAGTCATCTGCCAGTTATCGGTAATTGCGCCGTTCACTTCGAATTCGACGCCTTTGCTCACCGTTCCGTCAGTAGACTTCCAGGCAAACTCCCCATTACTGCCAGGGATGGGAATAGTGGTTGCCTGAGCGACGTTATTCTGCTCAATGCGGAACACGGACAACGTGGTGGTGAGGCGGCTGTTCATCCAGTCGGACTTCAGGCCCGCTTCATAGTTATTACCGGTAATCGGAGCCAGATATTGACCCGCTTTGTCGCGTTTATTTTGCGGCTGAAAGATAGAGGTATAACTGGCATAAGCGGACCAGTTGTCGTTGATATCATAAATCAGCCCGGCATACGGCGTGGTATGGTTTTTCTCCATGCTGTAGGTCAGTGTATCAACACGCCAGTTGGTATAACGAGCGCCAAGAATCAGATGCAGCGGGTCGGCCAGCGAAATGCGCGTAGCGGCATACAGCGATTTCATATGCGTGGTATCGTCCTGCGCCAGATTTTGTGGTGCCCAGTGGGTTTGGGGGAAATTACCGTTAAAGGCGCTGAAGTTGCCAATGTCGTCCGGAAAGACGTTCGCCCAGGCGCTAAAATAGCGGTTATTCTGCTTACTATAACTGCCGCCAAACATCATATTGTGCTGACGGCCAAACAGCTCATAAGCGCCATCGGCAAAGAGATCTATGGCATCTACTTTGCGCTTGCCGCTGTTCCAGCCCGTACCGCCGACCACGGGGTAGCTTGCGCCATAAGGACTCACTAGCGTACCTGTCTCTTTATCGACTAACGCATCGATATACATCATTTTACTGTCGAATTTGACCTCAGTATGGGTCGCATTCAGGGTCGCCTGCCAGCTTTCGGCAAAACGCTGCTTAAGCGTGACGAAGAATTTATTTATCTCTTTGTTGTTATAAGCCCAGTCCGGGGCGGTACTACGCGCGCGGTCATAGCTATTTTTGCTGCCATCGGTGTTCCAGCGCGGCAGACCGCCCCAGGTCGGGCTATTGACATCAATTTTTTGATATTCATAACCGGCTGAAAGGCCAGTGGTTGCACCCAGATCGGCATCGACAATTCCGGAAAAGAACGCTTTCTCACTGTTATAGCGGTCCAGCCAGGAATCATTATTCTGATAACCCGCCACGATGCGCCCACGGACATTGCCGTCTGCGGTGAGCGGACTTTGCAGATCCATGACGTAACGCTGCTTATTCCAGCTACCGTATTCTGTGGAGACGTTACCTTTGAACTCCCGACTGGTGGCGTGTTTACGAATCATATTTATTGAGGCAGAAGGATTACCGGTTCCGGTCATCAGCCCATTCGCGCCGCGAACCACCTCCACGCGCTCATACAGCGCGGTATCCGTTAGCGCATCGCCCAGATTCCAGCGGGACTCAAAATACGTTGGAATACCGTCAACCATATAGTTGTCAATTTCAAACCCGCGCGAGTAATAACTGATGCGATCGGAGTCGGCCTGGCTTCCACTGATCCCCAGCGTATTGGTCATCACCTCGCCCAGGGTTTGCAACTGCTGGTCTTCCATACGCTGCTGGCTGACAATACTGACCGACTGCGGGATATCGCGCTGAGTCATCGGCATTTTGGTGCCCGCTGCGGTCGTTTTCACGCTGTAATCTTGTTCTTCACGGTTTACGGTGTCAGCGGTCGTCGCGCCCTCGACAATAACGGTATCCTCAGCCGCGAAGGCGGCAGGCATAAATGCCATCGCCATACCCATGGCTAACAGCGACGGTGCGGCGGTGGACTGAAGGTGTTTGTCCCGGCGGTATTGAATGAAAGACATCTGAAAATCCTTGCTTGTTATTGGGGTCAGTTCAGGACGTATGACGTTGAACCTTTTCATTTTTCGCTAGTAAATGCGCATAAAAATACAAATGAGAAATATACGCATTTGTATTAAATGTGTAAAACGGTATAAACAGGGAAACTAAAAATATTTTTTAAGCGTACAAAGGCGTCATGGCAGGGGGATATGGCGGTAAGTCCGGCATGTAGTCATTTTTCGCTTAATAAATCGTGGGTTAAAGTTGAAAGAGCGTCGGTAACTCGCTCATACTCTATACTCGCAGTATGGCTCGGCGTAGCATGTGCGCTGCAAGGGCTATTATGAAAAAGGAAAACGTCGTGGCAGAAGAAACTATATTCAGCAAAATTATTCGTCGTGAAATCCCTTCGGATATCGTTTATCAGGACGAGCTGGTCACCGCCTTTCGTGATATTTCACCGCAGGCGCCGACGCATATCTTGATTATTCCCAATATCCTGATCCCAACCGTCAATGACGTGACGGCGGAACATGAACAGGCGTTAGGTCGGATGATCACCGTGGCGGCGAAAATCGCCGAACAGGAAGGCATTGCCGAAGACGGGTATCGTTTAATCATGAATACCAACCGTCATGGGGGCCAGGAGGTCTATCATATCCATATGCACCTACTGGGCGGTCGCCCGCTTGGCCCGATGCTGGCGCATAAAGGCTTGTAAGTATGATCAAAGGATGCATCGCGGTTTCTCTGGGCTTACTGCTGCTTACCGGCTGCCGGTCACACCCTGAAATTCCGGTAAGCGACGCGCAGTCGCTGGTGATGGAGTCCACGGTTCTGGCGGCGGGCGTCACCGCAGAGCCGCCTGAACTGTCGGCGTCTGATATCCAGCCATCAGCCTCCTCCCGTGTCTATAACGAAAGGCAAGAGCCCATTACCGTTCATTATCGGTTTTACTGGTATGACGCGCGGGGGCTGGAGATGCATCCGCTGGAGGCGCCGCGTAGCGTAACCATACCCGCGCGTTCGTCGGTAACGCTATTTGGCAGCGCCAATTATCTGGGGGCGCATAAGGTCAGGCTTTATCTTTATTTGTGAGGAGTGAACTTTGATGACAAAAATGCATCGCTACGCTGCCATTGCTGCGCTGGCGATATTTCTCTCCGGGTGTATGGCGCAACGTCAACCTGCGCCAGTTGAAGAGGTAAAACCAGCGCCAGAACAACCCGCGCAGCCGCCACAGCCTCCTGTTGTGCCGTCTGTGCCAACCATTCCACAGCAACCGGGGCCGATCGAACATGAAGATCAAACGGGCCAGCCAGCGCCTAAGGTGCGCCACTATGACTGGAACGGCGCGATGCAACCGCTGGTCAGCAAAATGTTGCAGGCTGATGGCGTGACGGCCGGAAGCGTATTGCTTGTCGACAGCGTGAATAACCGGACGAATGGGTCGTTAAATGCGAACGAGGCAACGGAAACGTTACGTAATGCGCTGGCTAACAACGGTAAATTTACGCTGGTCTCCGTACAGCAACTCTCGATGGCAAAACAGCAGTTAGGATTGTCTCCGCAGGATAGTCTGGGAACGCGCAGTAAAGCTATTGGCATTGCGCGCAATGTCGGGGCGCAATATGTACTTTACTCCAGCGCATCCGGTAACGTTAACGCGCCTGCATTACAGATGCAGTTAATGCTGGTGCAAACTGGCGAGATAATCTGGTCAGGTAAAGGTGCGGTCCAACAACAATAATCCCTTAACGCGCGACGAGATCCTGTCGCGCTATTTTCCCCAGTATCGTCCCGCCGTCGCCGCATCACAGGGACTAAGCGGCGGGAGCTGTATTATTGCCCACGATACTCACCGTGTCGTGCTGCGCCGTCATCACGACCCTGACGCTCCACCAGCCCATTTTTTACGTCATTACCGCGCCTTATCCCAATTGCCGGCCAGTCTTGCGCCGCGAGCGCTTTTTTATACGCCAGGTTGGATGGCGGTAGAATATCTGCATGGTGTGGTAAATTCCGCTCTGCCAGATGCCGACGAACTGGCGGCCTTACTGTATCATTTGCATCAACAGCCGCGTTTTGGCTGGCGTATTGCGCTATCGCCACTACTGGCGCAGTACTGGTCGTGTTGCGATCCGGCAAGGCGTACGCCGTTTTGGTTGCGGCGGCTCAAACAGTTGCAAAAAAACGGTGAACCTCGCCCGCTGCGGCTCGCGCCTTTGCATATGGATGTCCATGGCGACAATATAGTATTAACGTCCGCCGGGTTGAAACTGATTGACTGGGAGTATGCCGGAGACGGCGATATTGCGTTGGAGCTGGCGGCAGTATGGGTTGAGGATGAACGCCAGCACCGACAACTGGCAGACGCTTATGCCGCGCGCGCGCGAATCGACGCCCGGCAGCTATGGCGACAGATACGATTATGGCACCCCTGGGTCATTATGCTAAAAGCAGGGTGGTTCGAATACCGCTGGCGACAAACCGGCGAGCAACAATTTATCAGGCTGGCCGATGAAACCTGGCGCCAGCTACGTATGAAAGGATAAGGAGAGCTGTGTGGGCCCAGTAATGTTGAATGTCGAAGGATGTGAGCTGGATGCGGAGGAGCGCGAGATACTGGCGCATCCGCTGGTTGGCGGGCTTATTCTGTTCACGCGTAATTACCATGACCCGGAACAGCTGCGCGAATTAGTGCGCCAGATTCGGGCGGCATCGCGTAACCATCTGGTGGTGGCCGTCGATCAGGAAGGCGGGCGCGTACAGCGTTTCCGTGAAGGGTTTACCCGCCTGCCCGCGGCGCAATCTTTTTTTGCGCTGCATGGGCTGGAAGAGGGGGGACGACTGGCGCAGGAGGCAGGGTGGCTGATGGCCAGCGAAATGATCGCGATGGATATTGATATCAGTTTTGCGCCAGTGCTGGACGTCGGGCATATCAGCGCGGCAATTGGCGAGCGTTCTTATCATGCCGATCCCGCAAAAGCGTTGGCAATGGCAACACGCTTTATTGACGGCATGCATGACGCCGGGATGAAAACGACCGGTAAGCATTTCCCCGGCCACGGCGCGGTCACGGCGGACTCCCACAAAGAGACGCCGTGCGATCCACGTCCTGAAACGGACATTCGTGGTAAAGATATGTCGGTGTTCCGCACGCTGATTAGCGAGAATAAACTGGATGCGATTATGCCTGCCCACGTGATCTACCGCGCTATCGATCCGCGTCCGGCAAGCGGTTCGCCGTACTGGCTGAAAACGGTGCTACGTCAGGAGTTAGGCTTTGACGGCGTCATTTTCTCCGACGATCTGTCGATGGAGGGCGCGGCGATTATGGGCAGCTATGCTGAGCGCGCTCAGGCGTCGCTGGATGCGGGTTGTGATATGATTCTGGTCTGCAATAATCGTAATGGCGCAGTCAGCGTGCTGGATAATCTGTCGCCGATCAAAGCAGAACGTGTTACACGTTTGTATCATAAAGGTTCATTTTCACGCCGGGAGCTCATGGACTCAGCACGCTGGAAAACAGCCAGCGCCCAGCTCAATCAGTTACATGAACGCTGGCAGGAAGAAAAAGCAGGTCATTAACTCGAGTTTTCGTGAGGGTGCCAGATGATTATTTATTTACACGGTTTTGATTCAAATAGTCCGGGCAACCATGAGAAAGTGTTGCAATTACAGTTTATCGATCCGGATGTCCGGCTGGTAAGCTACAGTACGCGGCATCCTAAGCACGATATGCAGCATCTGCTGAAAGAAGTGGACAAAATGTTGCAGTTGAATGTGGACGATCGCCCTTTAATCTGTGGCGTGGGGCTGGGCGGTTACTGGGCGGAGCGGATTGGCTTTTTGTGCGATATCCGTCAGGTGGTTTTTAACCCGAACTTGTTCCCCTATGAAAACATGGAGGGGAAAATCGATCGCCCGGAAGAATATGCGGACATCGCCACAAAGTGCGTGACCAACTTTCGCGAAAAAAATCGCGATCGTTGTCTGGTGATCCTCTCGCGTCATGACGAAGCGCTGGACAGCCAACGCTCAGCGCAAGCGCTTCACCCGTATTATGAAATTGTGTGGGATGAGGAACAGACTCACAAATTCAAAAATATTTCGCCGCACTTGCAACGTATCAAAGCGTTTAAAACGCTGGGATAACGCCATCCGGCAATATGGCGTTATTAGTGACCGGATAACCAGCCTTGCGGCTGGTTTTTTTATGCTCAATTCTCGCAAACTGTCTATCTTTTCAGCATGAAAACTTGATGCACATCAATTTTGGTATGACCAATGCACCGTTCATGCTATTCTCATATCAGAAGCTTATTCTCATTAACGTAACTTGTTGTTAATTAAAGGCTATTGCAATAACTTTTAATTAACAATTGGTTAATAAATTTAAGGGGGTCACGTTGACTACACCATTAAAAAGGATCGTGATTGTCGGCGGCGGCGCTGGCGGGCTGGAAATGGCGACGCAGTTAGGCCATAAACTGGGGCGCAAGAAAAAAGCGAAAATCACGCTGGTAGACCGAAATCACAGCCATCTGTGGAAACCATTGCTGCACGAAGTGGCGACTGGCTCTCTGGACGAAGGCGTGGATGCGCTGAGCTATCTGGCTCATGCGCGTAATCATGGTTTCCAGTTCCAACTGGGATCGGTGATGGATATCGATCGCGAAGCGAAAACCATCACCATTGCCGAGTTGCGTGATGAAAAGGGCGAACTGCTGGTGCCGGAGCGCAAAATCGCGTATGACACGCTGGTGATGGCGCTGGGCAGCACCTCTAATGATTTCAACACGCCAGGCGTGAAAGAGCACTGTATCTTCCTCGATAACCCGCATCAGGCGCGCCGTTTTCACCAGGAGATGCTGAACCTGTTCCTCAAGTATTCGGCTAATCTGGGCGCGAACGGTAAGGTCAATATCGCCATCGTTGGCGGCGGTGCGACGGGGGTTGAGCTGTCGGCTGAACTGCATAATGCGGTAAAACAGTTGCATAGCTATGGTTATAAGGGGCTGACCAACGACGCGCTGAACGTGACGTTGGTTGAGGCTGGCGAGCGTATTCTGCCTGCGTTGCCGCCGCGTATCTCCAGCGCCGCGCATAATGAACTGACCAAACTGGGCGTTCGCGTGCTGACGCAAACTATGGTCACCAGCGCCGACGAAGGCGGTCTGCATACGAAAGAAGGTGAATATATTCAGGCCGATCTGATGGTGTGGGCGGCGGGTATCAAAGCGCCAGATTTTATGAAAGAGATTGGTGGTCTGGAAACGAACCGCATTAACCAACTGGTGGTGGAACCGACGCTGCAAACCACGCGCGATCCTGATATTTATGCGATTGGCGACTGCGCTTCCTGCGCACGTCCGGAGGGAGGTTTTGTGCCGCCTCGCGCTCAGGCGGCGCATCAGATGGCTACCTGCGCAATGAATAACATTCTGGCGCAGATGAATGGCAAACCGCTGAAAGCTTACCAGTATAAAGACCATGGTTCGCTGGTCTCCCTGTCCAACTTCTCTACCGTGGGTAGTCTGATGGGGAACCTGACCCGCGGTTCAATGATGATTGAAGGACGTATCGCCCGCTTCGTGTATATCTCGCTATACCGTATGCACCAGATAGCGCTGCATGGATATTTTAAAACCGGCCTGATGATGCTGGTGGGCAGTATTAACCGCGTCATTCGTCCGCGCCTGAAACTGCATTAATTTTTCTGCGCCTCACCGGCTGCTCGCGCCGGTGAGCGCTTCTCCATCACTCGCTTCGGAGTTGTCCGAATCCTTCAGCTTTACCGCCTCATCCCGCATTTTTCATCCTCATTCCGATTGGCTTTGTTCACATACTGGTTGCAAAATTGTTACCAATAGCAACGAAGGAGGAGCTCCCGTGAATAAATCAATGTTGGCGGGTATAGGGATTGGCGTAGCGGCTGCGCTGGGTGTGGCGGCAGTGGCCAGTCTCAACGTATTTAATCGTAGTCCGCAATATGCGCAGGTGATATCGGCTAAACCGATTAAAGAGACGGTAAAAACGCCGCGTCAGGAGTGCCGTAATGTCACGGTCACGCATCGCAGACCGGTTCAGGACGAAAACCGTATTGCCGGCTCGGTGCTTGGCGCAGTAGCAGGCGGCGTGATTGGACATCAATTTGGCGGCGGTCGTGGTAAAGATGTGGCGACGGTCGTCGGGGCGCTGGGCGGCGGTTATGCTGGCAATCAAATCCAGGGATCAATGCAGGAAAGTGATACCTACACTACCACGCAGCAACGCTGTAAGACGGTGTATGACAAATCTGAAAAGATGCTTGGCTACGACGTGACCTACAAAATTGGCGATCAGCAGGGCAAAATCCGCATGGATAAAGACCCCGGAACGCAAATTCCCCTCGACGGCAATGGCCAACTGGTTCTGAATAACAAAGCATAAAAAAGCTGTACTCTGCAAGTTAGCCCCTCATTCGCTCAGGCTGAGGGGCTTTTTTTTATCCGAAGCCGCGTTGTTCAGGGCTTGAGCAGTTCAGGCCAGATGCGCAGAGTCGTACGCGTAATTTGCATCAGTTGTTCGAAAGTGGCTCCCTCACGGGCGCTGATCGACATTCCCTGTAAAATACAGTTTATATATTCCGCGAGCGCCTGCGGGTTACAGTGCGCCGGAATTTCACCGCGCTCCTGACGTTGGCGCAGAAACTGGATGAGCGTCTGTTCCTGCATGGCGTGGCGTGATTTTACCGTGCGGGCGATATCGCGCGAGGAGGCGGCGAGGGTGGCGGACGTATTAATCATAAAGCAGCCAGCCGGCGTGTCTGTACTGGTAAAGCAGGCGGCAATTTGTGTGAAGTAATCTTCCAGCGCCGATTCCACGCTTTTCTCTTCACAAAAGAGCTGGGCTTCGTGCTTTGAGGCAAAGCGAGTGATGTAGCGATCCAGGACAGCGCGAAATAATCCTTCTTTGTTAGTGAATTCCGCATAGAGAGTAGGCGCTTTCGCCCCGGTAGCCTCTACGAGATCGGCAAGCGAAGTTGCTTCATAGCCGTGCTGCCAGAAGAGAGTCATGGCCTTATCAAGCGCGGCTTCCCTGTCGAACACTTTTGGTCGGCCACGGCTTTTCTTCGCGCAACTCGTGGTATCCGTTGTCATGATGCCGTTGTACCTGTTTAAAGAGCGGTCTCTCTATTATAAAAACAAACCACTTCTGGCTCCAGAGTATTCATTAGAAAAATAAATCAATTCTATTCACATGAAAAATAACATCTTTATAAATTATATAACGATCATTATAAAAAGAAGTTGACGTGTGATATAGATCACATCTATGATTAATTTATCGATCGTTAAGTTAATGCTTACGACACCCATTCATCTGCTAAAGGTCATCACTATGAAAAATGTAAAAACCCTCATCGCTGCTGTGGTACTGAGTTCGCTCTCATTCGCCAGCTTCGCCGCCGTTGAAGTTCAGGCAACGCCAGAAGGTCAACAGAAGTTCGGCACCATTTCCGCGAATGGCGGCACGAATCTGGGCTCGCTGGAAGATCAGCTGGCGCAAAAAGCGCAGGAGATGGGGGCGAAGTCTTTCCGTATTACCTCTGTTACCGGCCCGAATACCCTTCACGGTACGGCGGTAATCTATAAGTAAGCATTAACCCTCATTAATGCCGCTGCGATTGCCACAATAAAAAGAGAAAGCCTCGCGATGCATAGCGAGGCTTTTTTGTCGGTCAGCTATTCACGCTTACAGCGACTGCGGTTTCGCCTCTGATTGACGGGTTACATCTACCGGCATTCCGGAGCGCACTTCCATAACATGTTCCATCACCGCGGCGTCGGTCTGCGGCGCGTCCTTAAAGGTCTGCATCGGGCCATTCAGCACAATCGGCAGCACCTGCGGATCGTCGCCTATATTTTTAGACAGCGGCTGATGAACTTCCACCAGTCGCACGCCGCCTGGTTCCACCGAGGCTTTAATCGGCGTATTGATTATATTCACTTTGGTTCCCGGCGTGACCTGACGGAACAATGTCTCTATATCACCGTCGCGCAGACGGATACAGCCGGAACTGACGCGCATACCAATGCCAAAATCGGCATTCGTGCCATGTAACAGATAGACGCCGCCGTAGGCCGCTAAACGAATCGCGTGATGCCCCATTGGGTTATCGGGACCGGCAGGCACCACGGCGGGGAGATCGATACCTTGTGCTTTATAACGGGCGCGAATATTGGCGGTCGGCGTCCAGGTTGGATTGGCGCGTTTATCCGAAATGGTCGTCACCATCGTTGGCGTCAGGGTATCGCCGCCCAGTTGGCCAATCCCGATAGGGTAGACCGTGACCGTATTTTTCCCCGGTTGATAATAGTAAAGCCGTAATTCCGCGAGGTTAATGACGATACCTTCACGTGGCGCGTCCGGTAGCAGCGTTTGCAGCGGAATCGTCAGCACGCTGCCTGCGCGTGGCACGTAAGGATCAATGCCGGGGTTGGCCTGTAACAGGGCTAAAAAGCCCACGTTATATTTTTTGGCGATCGCCTCCAGCGAGCCGCCGTCGTCTTCAACGACATGGAATTTATTTTCTCCCACCAGTCGACTGCCGGGGGGCGGAAGAGGCCACGTATTCGCCTGCGCGGGAAGGGCAAGCATGATGGTTGCGGTAAGCGCAAGCAACGCCCACCAGCGAGAGAGTCGCATATTGTTGAACATTATAATAAACCCATGATTATTATATGGTTATTTTTATAAAAGAGGAAATAAGAATTATGGCGGCTGGCTGTGTCTGGAACTGCAGGGAAGTGCAAAGAGTTTGTAAAGATTAGGCCGGACGCAGAGTAATGACGCCCGGCCTGACGCTTATGCAATAGCGTTTTCTTCCAGTTGCTGCATAAACTGGCGTACCCAGTCTATACGCGTTTTACGTTCGCTTAAATCCTGAATAAACTTGAGGCGCGTCGGGCCATCCAGACGGAAATGCTGCGGCTGTTTTTGCAGCAACCCGATAAGCCAGGCGGGGTCAACGTGGTTTTTCTCGGCGAACTCAATCGTTCCGCCTTTCTCGTTACCCTCCAGTTTTCGGATGCCGAGCTTTTGCGCCTGTTGGCGCAGGCGGGCGATATCCAGCAGATTACGCGCCGGATCGGGCAGCAGGCCGAAGCGATCGATCAATTCCACTTTGATCTCCTCCAGCTCGTTTTCGTTCTTCGCGCTGGCAATGCATTTATAGAATGACAGTCGGGTATTAACATCCGGAATAAAATCATCCGGCAGTAACGACGGCATTCGCAGCTCGACTTCCGTTTGCTGACTGGTGAGATCTTCCAGCGAGGGTTCGCGGCCTGCTTTCAGCGCATCAACGGCGTTTTCCAACAGTTCCATGTAGAGTGAGAAGCCGATGGTTTCCATTGAGCCGCTTTGCTCTTCGCCAAGCAGTTCGCCCGCGCCGCGGATCTCCAGATCGTGGGTCGCCAGCGCAAACCCGGCGCCTAAATCCTCCAGCGACGCAATCGCCTCCAGCCGTTTTTGCGCATCGGTGGTCATGGCCTTAGGATGTGGCGTCAATAGCCAGGCGTAGGCCTGGTGGTGCGAGCGCCCTACGCGGCCACGCAACTGGTGCAACTGCGCGAGGCCGAAATGATCCGCGCGTTCAATGATGATCGTGTTAGCGGTGGGAATGTCGATCCCCGTTTCGATAATGGTAGTACACGCCAGCACGTTAAAACGTTGATGATGGAAATCGTTCATGACCCGTTCCAGCTCACGTTCGCGCATCTGCCCGTGGCCTATAGCGATTCGCGCTTCCGGCACCAGTTCCGCCAGCCGCTCTGCGGCTTTCTGAATATTTTCGACGTCATTGTACAAATAGTAAACCTGACCGCCGCGCAGGATTTCACGCAGAATCGCTTCCCTTACTACCAGGCTATCATACTCGCGGACAAAGGTTTTTACCGCCAGACGACGGGCAGGGGGAGTGGCGATAATGGAGAGATCGCGCATACCGCTCATCGCCATATTCAGCGTCCGCGGGATCGGCGTCGCCGTGAGCGTCAGAATATCGACATCGGCGCGCATCGCCTTAATTCGCTCTTTGTGGCGCACGCCGAAACGGTGCTCTTCATCGACAATCAGCAGGCCGAGGTCGCGCAGCTTCACATCGCTTTGTAGCAGTTTATGCGTACCGATCAGAATATCGATCTTACCCTCGGCGGCTTCCGCCAGGATTTGCGTCTGCTCTTTGGCGCTGCGAAAGCGGGACAGCATCTCAATGCGTACCGGCCAGTTGGCGAAACGGTCGCGGAAGTTGTCATAGTGTTGCTGCGCCAGCAGCGTGGTCGGCACCAGTACCGCTACTTGTTTATGGTTTTCCACTGCCAGGAACGCGGCGCGCATCGCCACTTCGGTTTTGCCGAAGCCGACGTCGCCGCACACCAGCCTGTCCATCGCCAGCGGTTGGCACATATCGCTCAATACGGCGTTAATCGCCTGTGCCTGATCGGGCGTCGTTTCAAACGGGAAGCTGTCGCAGAATAACTGGTACTGCTCACGATCATGCTTAAAGGCAAACCCCTCTTTTGCCGCCCGTTGCGCATAAATATCCAACAGTTCCGCTGCGACATCGCGCACTTTTTCCGCCGCTTTCTGCCGGGCGCGCGACCAGGCGTCGCCGCCCAGTTTATGCAGCGGCGCACTTTCTTCCGCGCCGCCAGCATAGCGGCTAATCAGATGCAATGAGGAGACCGGCACATACAGTTTGGCGTCATTGGCGTAGGTGAGCATCAGATACTCACCCTTGATGCCGCCAGCCTCCAGAGTGGTCATGCCGGCATAGCGTCCGACGCCGTGCTCCAGATGCACTACCGGTTGACCGACGTGGAGCTCCGCCAGGTTACGAATCAACGTATCCGGGTTGATCGTGCGGCGGGAATCCAGGCGGCGACGCGCAACCCGCTCACCCAAGAGATCGCTTTCACAAATCAGCGCCAGATTGCGTTGGGTGTCGATAAAACCATGTTCTGCGGCGCCAATCATCAGATAGCGTCCCGCATCCTGCGCCTCGTCCAGGCGTAAAATTCGCTTCGGCGCGATTTTTATGCGGGCCAGGAGCTCTCCCAGCGCTTCGCGGCGCCCTTCGCTTTCCACCGAAAAAATCACCGGACCGCTGAAAGATTCGAGGAACTTACGCAGCGCGTCCAGCGGCGCTTTCTGCTGCGCCTGGATAGCCAAATCCGGTAATTTCTGGAAACCAAGATTGGTATTGGCGGCTTTTTCCGGCAGATGGTCGGTTTTAAGCTGGAGGCGAGGCCAGCGTTTAAGCTCGGAAAAGAGCTCATCTACCCGTAGCCAGAGGGCTTCCGGCGGCAAAAGCGGGCGCATAGGATCGACGCCGCGATTTTCAAAACGCGCCAGCGTATCGGCCTGAAAGCGTTCGGCGCTGGTTTCCAGCGAGCCGGTATTCACCACCAGAGTATTGGCGGGGAAATAGCTAAATAATGGCGGTAATGGTTCGCTGAAAAAGAGCGGTTGCCAGTATTCGATCCCGGCGGGCAGAGTGCCTTTGCTGACCTGCTGATAGATGTGCTCGGCGTCGCGTTTTACCTCAAAGGTATCGCGCCACTGGCTACGGAAAAGCTCAATAGCGGCTTTGTCGGTAGGAAATTCGTGCGCGGGCAACAAATTGATGGCCTCAACCTCCTCCAGCGTACGCTGGGTATCCGCGTCAAACAGACGCAGACTGTCGATTTCATCATCAAAAAAGTCGAGGCGATAAGGCTGTTCGCTGCCCATCGGAAAGAGATCCAACAGCGCGCCGCGCGTCGCGTATTCGCCATGCTCCATCACCTGATCGACATGCCGATAACCGGCGCTGTCAAGCTGCGCGCGCAGAGCGTCGCGGGACAGCCGCTGGCCTTTTTTCATCACCAGCGCATGACCATGCAGATAGCTATGCGGACAAACGCGCTGCATCAGGGTGTTTACCGGTACAATTAAGACGCCGCGCTGCATCGACGGCAACTGGTAGAGCGTGGACAGGCGCGAAGAGATAATTTCCTGATGCGGGGAGAAGCTGTCATACGGCAGCGTTTCCCAGTCCGCCAGGTTCATGACCATCTGATCGGTAAACTGGCGGATTTCATCATGCAATCGCAGAGCATTTTGCATGTCAGGCGCTATGAGTACCACCGGACCGGCATGGCGTTCAGCTATCTCCGCCACCAGCGTAGCGCAGGCGGCACCGGTAAGTTCGCCCAACTGGCGCTGATCGCCCGCTTTTGTCGGCAGCGTGTAACGTTGTTTTTCAGGCATAACGGTTGTCAGTATCTCTTTTTGTTTTACGCCGCACTCTACGCGTCACCCTTCAGGCTGCTTCATGGTTGGCTGCGCGCCAGGACAGCATGAAGGACTCAGGTATTCAGGGGCATATGACTGATAAGCAATGTTCTTTATTATCCGCGATCGTTGTTTATTAGCAAATTGAATCCGCCGGATCACACGCCGAACAGGTAAAGTATGAACATGTAAGTGACTTGATTTGTCGGCCTTTTTCAGAATAACGCTGACGAACTCTTACGGTTCAGACATTTACGCATTCCGCTTTCGCTTATATACTCGGGACTTTGCTAACAGCAACCAGACGGATTACATGTATCAACCTGTCGCTCTATTCATCGGCCTGCGTTACATGCGCGGGCGTGCAGCAGATCGCTTCGGTCGCTTCGTTTCCTGGCTTTCCACTATCGGCATTACCCTGGGGGTGATGGCGCTGGTCACGGTATTGTCGGTGATGAACGGTTTTGAGCGCGAACTGCAAAATAACATTCTTGGTTTGATGCCTCAGGCCATCCTCTCTGCTGAACATGGTTCTCTTAACCCGAATCAGATGCCGGAAAAAGCGGTGAATCTGCAAGGCGTTAACCGTATTGCGCCGCTGACGACGGGCGATGTCGTACTGCAAAGCGCACGTAGCGTTGCGGTTGGCGTGATGTTGGGTATCGATCCGGCGCAAAAAGATCCGTTAACGCCGTATCTGGTCAATGTGAAGCAAAGCGAATTACAGCCGGGTAAGTATAATGTCATCCTCGGCGAGCAGCTCGCCGGACAGTTAGGGGTCAACCGCGGCGATCAGATTCGGCTAATGGTGCCATCTGCCAGCCAGTTTACGCCAATGGGACGCCTGCCCAGCCAGCGTCTGTTTACGGTGATTGGCACATTTGCCGCCAATAGCGAGGTCGATGGCTATGAAATGCTGGTCAATATTCAGGACGCGTCGCGTTTAATGCGCTATCCGGCAGGCAATATTACCGGCTGGCGTTTGTGGCTGGATGAACCGCTGCAAGTCGATACCCTCAGCCAACAGACGCTGCCGCAAGGCACGAAGTGGCAGGACTGGCGCGAACGCAAAGGCGAGTTGTTCCAGGCGGTGCGCATGGAAAAGAATATGATGGGATTGTTGCTGAGCCTCATCGTGGCGGTCGCGGCTTTTAACATTATTACTTCGTTGGGCCTGATGGTCATGGAGAAGCAGGGCGAAGTGGCGATTTTACAAACTCAAGGGCTGACGCCGCGACAAATTATGATGGTCTTTATGGTGCAGGGCGCCAGCGCCGGGATTATCGGCGCGCTGTTGGGCGCCGCGCTGGGCGCATTGCTTGCCAGCCAACTGAATAACCTGATGCCGATCATTGGCGCGTTTCTGGATGGCGCTGCGTTGCCCGTGGCGATAGAGCCGTTACAGGTGATCGTTATCGCGCTGGTGGCAATGGCCATCGCGCTGCTTTCTACGCTTTATCCTTCCTGGCGCGCTGCCGCCACTCAACCCGCTGAGGCTTTACGTTATGAATAAGATCCTGTTGCAATGCGACAACCTGTGCAAACGCTATCAGGAAGGCACCGTACAAACCGACGTGTTGCACGATGTCAGCTTCAGTATCGGCGAAGGCGAAATGATGGCGATCGTCGGCAGTTCCGGTTCGGGTAAAAGTACGTTGCTGCACCTGTTAGGCGGGCTGGATACGCCTACCTCTGGCGATGTGATTTTTAGCGGCCAGCCGATGAGCAAACTCTCTTCTGCGGCAAAAGCGGAATTACGTAACCAGAAACTGGGGTTTATCTATCAGTTTCATCATCTCCTGCCGGATTTTACGGCGCTGGAAAACGTGGCGATGCCATTATTAATTGGCAAAAAGAAACCGGCGGAGATTGACGCTCGGGCGCGAGAAATGCTGCACGCCGTAGGGCTGGAGCATCGCGCAACCCATCGACCTTCGGAACTTTCAGGCGGTGAGCGCCAGCGTGTCGCGATAGCGCGCGCGTTGGTGAATAACCCGCGTCTGGTACTGGCGGATGAGCCGACCGGTAATCTGGATGCGCGTAATGCCGACAGTATTTTTGAGCTTCTGGGCGAGTTAAATCGTCTGCAGGGAACCGCATTTTTGGTGGTGACTCACGATTTGCAACTGGCGAAACGTATGAGCCGCCAGCTTGAGATGCGCGATGGTCGCCTGACGGCGGAACTGAGCCTGATGGGGGCTGAGTAATGGCGTCGCCTTTATCATTGTTAATTGGCTTGCGTTTCAGCCGTGGACGGCGGCGCGGCGGTATGGTTTCGCTCATTTCCGTCATTTCTACCATCGGTATCGCGCTGGGCGTGGCGGTATTGATTGTCGGTTTAAGCGCGATGAACGGTTTCGAACGCGAGTTGAATAACCGTATTCTGGCGGTGGTTCCGCACGGGGAGATTGAAGCGGTCAATCAGCCGTGGACCAACTGGCGTGAAGCGCTGGCAAAAGTGCAGAAGGTGCCGGGCATTGCCGCCGCCGCGCCGTATATCAATTTTACCGGCCTGGTAGAGAGCGGGGCCAATTTGCGCGCCATTCAGGTTAAAGGCGTCGACCCTAAGCAAGAGCAGCAGCTTAGCGCGTTACCGTCATTTGTGCAAAATCACGCCTGGGATCATTTCAAAGCGGGCGAACAGCAGATCATTATCGGCAAAGGCGTCGCCGATGCTCTGAACGTGAAACAGGGCGACTGGGTGTCCATCATGATCCCCAATGCGAATGCCGACCATAAGCTGCTCCAGCCCAAACGCGTGCGTTTGCATGTCATCGGGATTCTGCAACTGAGCGGCCAGCTCGATCACAGCTTCGCCATGATCCCGCTTGAGGATGCGCAGCAGTATCTGGATATGGGGTCCAGCGTTTCCGGTATCGCGCTTAAAGTCCACGACGTGTTTAATGCGAACAAACTGGTGCGTGACGCGGGTGAAGCGACTAACAGCTATGTCTACATTAAGAGCTGGATCGGCACCTACGGCTATATGTATCGCGATATCCAGATGATTCGCGCCATTATGTATCTGGCGATGATTCTGGTGATCGGCGTGGCCTGTTTTAATATCGTTTCCACCTTAGTGATGGCGGTAAAAGATAAAAGCGGCGACATTGCGGTATTAAGAACGCTGGGGGCGAAAGATGGTTTGATTCGTGCCATTTTCGTCTGGTACGGGCTACTCGCGGGCTTGCTGGGCAGTTTGATTGGCGTGGCGATCGGCGTTGTCGTTTCGCTTCAGCTTACCGCCATTATTAATGGGATTGAAAAGGCGATCGGGCATCAGTTTTTGTCCGGCGATATCTATTTTATCGACTTCCTGCCATCCGAATTACATTGGCTGGACGTTGTTTACGTACTGGTCACGGCGTTGTTGTTAAGCTTACTGGCGAGCTGGTATCCGGCGCGGCGGGCGAGCAACATTGACCCTGCGCGAGTATTGAGCGGCCAGTAATCGCGGAATATAAAAACAAGGAGCGGCGATGTATTACGGGTTTGACATTGGCGGAACAAAGATTGCGTTAGGCGTATTTGACTCAACGCGGCGGCTGCAGTGGGAAAAACGGGTTCCCACGCCCCATACCAGCTATAGCGCCTTTTTAGACGCCGTGTGCGAACTGGTCGAGGAAGCCGACCAGCGATTTGGCGTAAAAGGGTCGGTAGGGATTGGCATACCCGGTATGCCGGAAACCGAAGACGGCACGCTGTACGCCGCGAATGTCCCGGCAGCCAGCGGTAAGCCGTTGCGCGCCGATCTCAGCGCCCGACTGGATCGCGATGTGCGTCTGGACAATGACGCTAACTGTTTTGCCTTGTCCGAAGCCTGGGATGATGAATTCACGCAATATCCTTTGGTTATGGGGCTTATTCTCGGCACCGGCGTCGGCGGCGGCCTGGTGCTAAACGGGAAGCCGATTACCGGTCAGAGCTATATCACCGGCGAGTTTGGCCATATGCGTTTGCCGGTTGACGCGCTAACGTTGATGGGGTTTGATTTTCCTCTCCGCCGTTGTGGATGCGGCCAGATGGGCTGCATTGAGAATTATCTGTCCGGGCGCGGGTTTGCGTGGCTATACCAGCATTATTATGATCAATCGCTGCAGGCGCCGGAGATTATCGCGTTGTGGGAGCAGGGCGATGAGCAGGCGCACGCGCATGTTGAGCGCTATCTGGATTTACTGGCGGTTTGTCTGGGGAATATACTGACGATTGTCGATCCCGATTTATTGGTGATCGGCGGCGGACTATCGAACTTTACGGCAATAACAACGCAACTGGCGGAAAGACTGCCGCGCCATCTCCTCCCTGTTGCCCGCGCGCCGCGCATTGAGCGTGCGCGGCATGGGGATGCAGGTGGGATGCGCGGTGCTGCTTTTTTACATCTTACCGACTAATCAAAAAAAGAGGTTGTTATGCAGTCGCGTCGGTTTCATCGATTAAGCCGCTTTCGTAAAAATAAACGTCTGTTGCGTGAACGTCTGCGCCAGCGGATCTTTTTCAGAGACAGAGTGGTGCCGGAAATGATGGAAAACCCAAGAGTATTAGTCCTTACAGGTGCAGGAATTTCTGCAGAGTCTGGTATTCGTACGTTTCGCGCGGCGGATGGCCTTTGGGAAGAGCATCGGGTTGAAGATGTGGCGACGCCGGAAGGATTCGCCCGTAATCCGGGGCTGGTGCAGACATTTTATAATGCCCGCCGTCAGCAGCTTCAACAGCCAGAAATACAACCCAATGCGGCGCATCTGGCGTTAGCGAAGCTTGAAGAAGCGCTTGGCGATCGCTTTTTGCTGGTGACGCAAAACATCGACAATTTGCATGAACGCGCGGGCAACCGCAACATCATTCATATGCATGGCGAGCTATTGAAGGTGCGCTGTTCGCAAAGCGGCCAGATTCTGGAATGGAACGGCGATGTGATGCCGGAAGATAAATGTCACTGCTGCCAGTTCCCGGCGCCGCTACGTCCGCACGTGGTGTGGTTTGGCGAGATGCCGCTTGGCATGGATGAAATTTATATGGCGCTGTCGATGGCGGATATTTTTATCGCCATTGGCACATCCGGTCATGTCTATCCGGCTGCGGGTTTTGTGCATGAAGCAAAACTGCACGGCGCACATACGGTGGAACTGAATCTTGAGCCAAGCCAGGTCGGCAGCGAGTTTGAAGAGAAGCACTACGGCCCGGCAAGCCAGGTTGTGCCGGAATTTGTTGATAAATTCCTGAAAGGGCTGTAGTGCTGTTTGCCCGGTAACGCCTTATCCGGCCTACATTTCACGTTACGTTCATCTGTAGGCCCGACAGGCGCTTTGGCTGAATTAGCGTCCTGCTTTTAGCTTCTGATAATACTCTTCATAAATGGCGCTGGCGTCGCCGACATCGTTTTGCCACTCGCCTTTGCTGATGGTTTGCGCATCCGGATAGAGCGATTTATCATTGGCGACCTCCGGGCTTAACAGCTTACGCGCCGCCAGGTTGGGGGTAGGGTAGCCGATGGTTTCTGCCACCTCTTTCGCGACGTCAGGACGCAGCAGGAAGTTGATTAGCTTCAGCGCGCCCTCTTTATTCTTCGCATTCGCCGGAATAGCCAGGCTGTCCATCCAGAAAATACCGCCTTCCTTCGGCCAGACGACCTCCAGCGGCGTGCCAGCCTGACGAGCAACGAAGGCCGAACCGTTCCACACCATCCCCAGGTTGACTTCCCCTTCCATATACGGATTCGCCGGATTATCGGAGTTGAAGGCCGCTACGTTCGGCATCAGTTTTTTCAACTCTTCATATGCCGCTTCGATCTCTTTCGGATCGGTGGTGTTACCGGAATAACCTAGCTTGCGCAGCGCCATCTGGAAGACTTCTCGCGCATCGTCGGTTAAAAGCAGGCTGTTTTTATATTCCGGTTTCCACAAGTCAGCCCAGCTGGTAATGGTTTTTGGATCGATAGCATCGCTGTTCACGCCAATCGCCGTTGCGCCCCAGATATACGGAACAGAATAATCGTTGTTGGGGTCAAACGGTTTGTTGAGCATTTCCGGATCGAGGTTGTGGAAATTGGTTAATTTCGACTTATCGATCTTCTGGATCATGCCTTCTTTGCGCATTTTGTCGACATAGTATGTAGAAGGAACAACCAGGTCATACGCGCCATCTTTATAGGTTTTGAGTTTGGCATACATGGTTTCGTTCGACTCGTAGGTCGAATAAATCACCTTAATGCCTGTCTCTTTAGTGAACTGTTCCAGCAAGCCCGGCGGTACATACTCAGTCCAGTTATAGAAATAGAGCGTGTCGTTGTCGGAGGCATGAGCGGCACTCATACCCAGCGCCAGGGCGCCCGCCGCGAGCAGGTGGCGTGACCATTTTTTCATTTAACGTCCCCTGAATTACGGGCCTTATTGGCCCTTGGTTTTATCACGAGCAATAAGCTGGCTGGCAATGACCATTACCAGAGACAGCACCAATAAAACGGTCGCCAGCGCGTTCACTTCTGGTGAAACGCCGACTTTTACCATGGAATAAATCTTTAAGGGTAAAATTTCATAGCCCGGCCCGGTGACAAACGACGAGACCACTACATCGTCCATCGACAACGTAAAGCTCAGCAACCAGCCCGCCGCCACCGCCGGCATCGCCAGCGGCAGAATGATTTTGCGTAAAATCGTTACCTCACTGGCCCCCAGGTCTTTTGCGGCTTCCAGCATTCTGACATCAAAGCCTTTCAGGCGCGAATAGACCGTGACGACCACAAACGGCAGGCTAAAGGTGATGTGCGAGAACAGCAACGACCAAAAGCCCAGTTGAATGCCGAGCAACATAAACAGCACCAGCAGGGAGATCGCCATCACGATATCCGGCGACATCATCACCACAAACAGCATCCCGCTGACGAATGGCTTCCCGCGAAAGCGGTAGCGATAAAGCGCCACCGCGGTTAACGAGCCAATCAACGTGGCGAAGGTCGCTGAGAAAATAGCCATCGTCAGTGAATGTTGAGCGGCCTGCAACAGACTGTCGTTATTGACCAGTAGTTCGTACCATTTAGTGGTAAAACCCTGCCAGTTAATGCCGAACCGAGAACTGTTGAAGGAGTTCACAATCAGAATAATGATGGGAATATACAGATACGCATAGATGGCAGTCATGAAACCGCCACGGAGCAGCCGACCGATCATTCAAGTTCCACCTTCTTATTCAGAGGATGGGGTGCTTTTAGAGTATTGAAAATGATCAATTTTTTCTCTTCTCCAAAATCTCTCCAAAACGTCTCGCGGTTATCAGCAGCCAGAGAGAAGCAAGCTGCCGCTTGAAGCCGCGAATTTTACAACAAATTGCCAGACAAGCGGGAAAAAAAGGCCATTTAAATGACTATTCTCATTCGATCCGGTCATATGCGGCATTATTGCGCCAGGCAAGAGGTTACTCTGTAGGCAAACAGGAAGTACGTGAGTAAACCCTGAACGTGACGTCTGAGAAAGCGTCGTCTGATTTTATAAAAAACAACATAAACAGCCGCTTTGTTGTTCTGAGCGAACGTGTAGCGTGGTTAACTGTTCTTCCGCCATTTTTTGTATAGCCTGGGGGGCTATTCTAAAAATGGCGTGAAAAACCTGATCAGAGATGGCTTCGACTATCTCAGCTAACATACTTTGGCTGGTGCTGGGATCCGTTACGAGGAACGCCTGAAACGTCTTATCCGCCAGTAAAACCTCTTTTACCATTTTTTCAATAGGTATGTGGGTATGCGGTGGTGGTATTTCAAGCTGTTTTAATCCACACATCGCCATTGTTTCTAAAAATGCGTTTTGCTGAGTACTTTCGGATATATTTGCATGCTGTAAAATGCACGTTGTCTTTTCAATCCCAGACTGAATTTTCGCTGCCAGGTAGGTTGCCTTTTCTTGCGTTTTCCACTCATCTAAATTTCCTTTTCTCCATTCAGAATATAAAAACCCCTCTATGTTGTCTAATGGAACCGATAATGTCGGCACGTCAGCAAGATTGAGACATAATGTCGAAGGGAGGGGGTAACCTACGATTTCGCTATATCTGCTATTAATCATGGCCGTCATTTGTGGATGCGATTTTAAAATATCCGGGCGATCTTTTATTAAAAAATAAAAATTCCCCATCACTTCACAGCTAAAGGTATCGGTATTTTGAGTGATACGTAACAAGTCGTTCTCTTCGTTTTGATCTATGATGCGAAGAATAATAGTGGCATCATTTTCATGAGGATTATGAACCTGAAATCTATCTCTTTGCGATGCGCAGGCTAACTCTTTTAACTCAAAAAAGATCTCTGTAAGCCGCTCTCGTGTGGGGGCGCGTTCGGCAAACAACATCTCATGTAGACACTTGTCCGCTTTTGCTTTGCCAGTAGAAAAAAAGAAGTCTTTAATTTTTTCCCATAAAACTTTGCAACATGCTTCTTTCGTATTCCTTGGGGAGTTGATAAGGATTTCACTTTTTAAAAAACCATTCCCTATAGTAATCGGCATAATAATCTCACTTAAACTGGAGTAAAAATGACTACATAATTGATTAAATCAACCCTTTTTATCTCAACTGCGGGCGCATCGGATGTAATATAATTTTTAAAAGAGACTTGCAATCAGTATAAAACCTGAGAGCTTCGCGTATAAACGCATTACTGTCTGTGCTAGCGTCGGTACAGGTAAAAGTAAAAGAAGGCCTACCGCAGATAATGTTGTAGATTTGCATTACTGGCGGCAATTGCTTTCATGCGTTTTTTATGCCGGAGGCATGAAGTTTACCCTTGAATAAACTTCATGCCTGAATGCGCGTAGATTTGTTAGCGTTGCGCAATTAATCGCTTATATCACTCACCTTCTTATTCAATAAGCGGGAAGCCCGCCAGTAAATCAACAGCATGAGTCCCATCACAATGGTCAGCGTAATGCTGGTAGCCGCGCCAAACGGCCAGTCGCGAATATTCAGGAACTGTACCTTAATGACGTTACCAATCAGCAGGTTTTTCGCGCCACCCATTAAATCGGAGACGTAGAACAGGCCCATTGCCGGTAGCATCACGAGCAGGCAACCGGCGACAATGCCCGGCATGGTTAATGGAATAATGATGCGGATGAACGTTTGCATTTTACTGGCGCCGAGATCGCGTGCGGCCTCCAGTAGCGGTTTGTCGAGCTTCTCAATGCTGGAGTAGAGCGGCATGACCATAAACGGCAGCAAAATGTAAACCAGGCCGATAATAACAGCGCTTGGGGTGAACATGATGCGAATCGGCGTATCAATCATGCCCAGCCACAGCAGGAATTCATTGAGATAACCTTTAGTGCTCAGGAATATTTTCAGCCCATAGATGCGGATCAGTGAGTTGGTCCAGAAAGGAACGATCAGTAAAAACAGCAATAACGGACGTATCTTTTCCGGTAACTTCGCCAGAAACCAGGCAAAAGGATAGCCCAGCACCAGGCAGGAGAGGGTGGCGATCAGCGCCATATTCAGAGAGTGCAGGAGCACTTCAAAATAGAGCGGATCGAGCAGGCGTGCGTAGTTATCCAGCGTAAAGACCATCTTGACGAAACTGGCGTCGTCACGGGTCAGAAAGCTGGTGCCAACGATCATCAGGTTGGGCAGAAAAACAAACAACACAAGCCAACCGACGATAGTGACAATCACTACATTCTGGAATTTACTTGTGTTCTTCATCAGCCAGTACGACCTCCCAGCTTTCTACCCAACTAATGGCCATTTTTTGGTCAAGTGAATGGTCGAAGTCAGGATCGTCTTCGTTGAAGAATTCGCTGACCATCACCATTTTGCCATTTTCCAGTTCAACCACCGACTCCAGCGTCATACCTTTATAATTGCGCTCGCGCACGTAGCCGATAAGCCCTTCGATGTGGTTATCATCGTTGATCTCTTCGACGCGTAGATCTTCCGGTCGCAGCAGGACGTTCAGTTTTTGGCCCGGTTCGACAGCGAAATTGACGTATATATTGCACTCCCGACCTTCTACGCTGGCGCGGACGCGCTGTTCATCAAGTCGTTCAATGACGGTCGCGTCAAAGCGGTTAATTTCGCCGATAAAACCGGCGACAAACAGGTTTTTTGGCTCTTCATAGATTTCACGCGGCGTGCCGTCTTGCTCAATCACGCCATTACGCATTACCACGATACGATCGGACATGGTGAGCGCTTCTTCCTGATCGTGAGTGACAAAAACAAACGTGATACCGAGTTTACGCTGTAATGCTTTCAGCTCGTTCTGCATTTGTTTGCGCAATTTATAGTCCAGCGCGGAGAGCGATTCATCCAGTAATAACAGGCGAGGTTTATTCACCACCGCGCGAGCGATAGCCACACGCTGCTGCTGTCCGCCGGAAAGCTGGTGCGGTTTACGTTGTGCAAACTCTTCAAGCTGCACCATACGCAGCGCATCGGTCACGCGAGGCGCTATCTCGGCGGCTGGCGTTTTTTGCATCCGTAAGCCAAACGCGACATTTTCAAACACCGTCATATGCGGAAATAAAGCGTAGCTTTGAAATACGGTATTCACATAACGATTTTCGGCGGGAACGTGGGTGATATCCTGGTTATCCAACATGATATGCCCGGCATCAACGGTTTCCAGGCCGGCAATCAGGCGAAGAACGGTTGTTTTACCGCAGCCGGAAGGGCCAAGCAGCGTGAGGAATTCGCCATTGTTAATGGTCAAATCCAGTTGCGAAATGACCTCTTTGCCATCGAAACTTTTGCTAATTCCCGACAAAAGCACCAGCGGTGAAAGCGAACGCGGTTGATTATTCAATTTCTTACTCTGTCCCATGTAAACGCAACGGATGGCTGACCGCTGCGGGGTTTGTGGTTAACCACCTTAATCACTCTTAATGAGGGCGGCCATTCTACGGCAAACCACTGTAATCGCCAATCCTTGTTGCGAATTACTGACTTAGCTTTATAGTCAGAAAGCGTGTCAAAGTGAAATATTCTTGTTTGCAGGGATAAAAGTGACCTGACGCAATATTTGTCTTTTCTTGCTTATTAATAATGTTGTCACGAAAAGTGAGGGTGACTGCATGGATAAACTACTTGAGCGTTTTTTACACTACGTATCGCTGGATACCCAATCAAAGTCGGGTGTTCGGCAGGTTCCCAGCACTGAGGGGCAGTGGAAGTTACTACGTTTGCTCAAACAGCAGCTCGAAGAGATGGGGCTGGTTAACATTACATTAAGTGAAAAAGGGACGTTGATGGCGACGCTCCCGGCCAATGTTGAGGGGGATATTCCCGCCATTGGTTTTATCTCTCATGTGGATACCTCTCCGGATTTCAGCGGTAAAAACGTTAACCCGCAGATTGTCGAGAATTATCGCGGCGGCGATATAGCATTAGGGATTGGCGATGAGGTGTTGTCACCCGTAATGTTCCCGGTACTGCATCAATTACTGGGACAGACGCTGATTACTACCGATGGTAAGACATTGCTGGGCGCGGACGATAAAGCCGGTGTTGCGGAGATCATGACCGCGCTGGCGGTGCTGAAAGGTAATCCTATTCCCCACGGCGACATTAAAGTGGCGTTTACGCCTGACGAAGAGGTAGGGAAAGGCGCGAAGCACTTCGATGTTGAGGCCTTTGGCGCGCAGTGGGCCTATACGGTCGACGGCGGCGGCGTGGGCGAACTGGAGTTTGAAAACTTCAATGCTGCTTCGGTGAATATCAAAATCGTCGGCAATAACGTGCATCCCGGTACGGCGAAAGGCGTGATGGTCAATGCGCTGTCGTTGGCGGCGAGGATTCACGCGGAAGTGCCGGCGGATGAAGCGCCTGAAACCACCGAAGGTTACGAAGGGTTTTATCATCTGGCCAGCATGAAAGGCACCGTTGACCGGGCCGAAATGCACTACATCATTCGCGATTTCGACCGTAAGCAGTTTGAAGCGCGTAAACGCAAAATGATGGAGATTGCCAAAAAAGTCGGTAAGGGGCTGCATCCGGACTGCTATATCGAACTGGTGATTGAAGACAGTTATTACAATATGCGCGAAAAAGTGGTTGAGCATCCGCATATTCTCGATATCGCCCAGCAGGCCATGCGCGACTGTCATATTACGCCGGAGATGAAACCGATTCGCGGCGGCACAGACGGGGCGCAACTGTCGTTTATGGGCCTGCCGTGTCCTAATCTCTTTACCGGCGGATATAACTATCATGGTAAACATGAGTTTGTGACGCTGGAGGGGATGGAAAAAGCGGTACAGGTGATTGTGCGTATCGCGGAGCTGACGGCGAAGCGCGGCCAGTAGCGGATGTTACGCATTGTGGTGAAGCGTTTTATTATTTATGGCGGGATATTTTCCGCCATCAATTTTGCTGCCTGGAGCGCCGAATATCCGCCTTCCTGGTCCCAGCGCCAGCAACAATCTGCAGCATGTTTTATGAGCGGCGATGAAACCTGCATAACGTTTATTGATGATGCGGTGAGGCTGGCCTCGCGGCAATATGGCAAACGCTCAATACAGCTTGTTCGTAGCCTGCTATTACAAAGCGATATTTATCAATGGCTGGGTAAACCGGAGTTAACGCCGCAAATGCTGCTGCGGGCGCGGGCAATAATGAAAACATTTCCGGCGGGCACTTATCCGGGCGATCGGGCCGATATGTTTGAACACCTGGCGGCCTTTTATGTTTACAGTGACGATCGCCATATAGAGTATTCACCTACAGAGCAGTGGCGATACGAGATCAAGGTTGATTACCGTCAGCAGATAGCCTGGCAAGAGCAGGCATTAACGTGGCGTCTTAAAGACAAAAAGGCATCGACGGAGGCATTGGTTTATACCTTAAACAGGATGCGCGACGCTTATTCTGATGCGCTGGAAGAGCGGGATGTCGAATGTGATAGTGTGCGTAAAGCCTATTATTTGGCGAAGATAGACGCAGCGGAGCGGCAGTGGCTGAGCGTTATTTTACGGGATAAAACCTGGGATAATCGTGAGCGCGTCGCCTCTTTTTTGCAGCAGAAAGCGGATATTGCTTATAATGCAGGGCATATTAGCGAAGCGATTAATGCGCTAAGTCAGGCGCTAAAAATTGAGCAAACACTTTATGGTGCCGAAATCGGCGAAATGACGGTTGACAGCAATAATCTTGCTGGCTTTTATGCACAGGGCCATCATTATAAGGAAGCGAAAGATCTCTACCTTAAACTTATCGCGTATTACCAGAGTCGTTTAACGCCAATGGCGACGGTAATATCACGATTACGCTTTTATTTGCCCGAAAACATCGACCTGGACAGTACCTCCCCCTATCTCCCATTGCTGGAAGAATATAAACGTCGGCAGTCTGACGTTTCAATGGTGTTGTATGGTATTTCGCTGCTTTATCAGAATAATCAAGAACTTGAACAAGCAAAAAACTTTGCGGAACGCGCCTTTGCGCTTGATACTGCAGCTTATCCAGCAAAAATGCAGTATGAACAATTACAGCAATTGGCTCATATTGCCGAAGGTCTTGGGGAGAACGTGCTGGCGCGACGTTACCGACAATTATCATTTCGCCATCGAATGGCCCACTCGCTTTATCCGGGCGATCCGCAATATAACGATGTCGCCAACCCTGGCGGCGATCGTTGTGGATAGTTTGCGCCAGCCCGGCCGCCGCCGGGCATTGCGATGTTCTTATCCTTCGAAGAACCAGTACCCGCTATTCACCAGCGCCGCCAGCATCGCGAGGAAGGACGGGTCTTCCAGCGCATCGCCGAAGTTTTCAGCGGTCAGTACAATATGACTGGCGAGCGCCTCCAGAGCGGGGCGATGCGGAGAGTCTATTTTTTCGCCATTCGCATAGACCTCATCGCCGATACGCAATACGCGAAGCCCGCCGAGACGTACTAATACCTCGCCTTGCTTTAAGGCATCGTAAATTTCATCAGGCTGATACGGCGGCTCCGGCGGCGCAATATCCAGTTCGTGGCGTGACTGAGAGAGAAACTCGCCAAGCCACTGTTGGAAATGCGCGGGTTGATTGATCAAATCGAGCATCATATTACGCAGTTTATCCATCTCCTGCGGCAGGATATCCGCCGGATGCTTGCGGGACGGCATATCCGGATCGCTGTAATATGTGTTGCCCAGCTCCCGTTGCAGGACGTAATCGGCAAAGCCGCTGATCAGCTCACGGCTATTGGGCGCGCGAAAACCGACCGAATAGTTCATGGCGTTTTCCAGCGCATAGCCTTCATGCGGGAATCCTGGCGGAATATACAGAATGTCGCCCGGCTCCAGCTCTTCATCAATAATGGCCTCGAATGGATCGACTTGTAACAGGTCGGGATGCGGGCAGTGCTGACGCATTTGCAGCTTTTCGCCCACGCGCCAGCGACGGCGACCGGTTCCCTGGATAATAAACACATCATACTGATCCAGATGCGGGCCAACGCCGCCACCGGGCACGGAAAAGGAGATCATCAGATCGTCGATACGCCAGTCCGGCAGAGCGCGGAACGGGCGCATCAAGGCGGCGGTGGGTTCGTGCCAGTGGTTTACCGCCTGTACCAGCAGCGACCAGTTGCTCTCACCCAGATGATCGTAGCTTTCGAAAGGGCCATGGCTGACCTGCCATTTGCCATCCTGATGGCTAACGAGTCGGCTGTCGATTTCGCTTTCCATCGCCAGCCCCGCCAGCTCATCCGGCGAGAGCGGATCGATAAAGTTGCTAAACCCACGTTTTAAGACCACCGGGCGTTTTTGCCAGTGGCGTTCAAGAAAGTCGGGCCAGTTAAGAGTTAATTGGTATTCCATGTTAAGTATCCGCAGGCTGGTATCTGACACCGATTATAACGGATGCTTAACGAGATGCGTGGAAGAACGCACAGAAATGTTTATTCCTCTTTCTGTGTGGGGTGCTGTCGGCCAAAAACGACCTCCATACGGGCGCCGCCGAGCAGACTGTCGCTGGCAATGATCTGCCCGGCGTATTGTTCCGTAATCTCGCGCGCGACAGCCAGCCCCACGCCTTGTCCTGGTCGCAGGGTATCGGCGCGCTGACCGCGATCAAACACCAAGGAACGTTTGCTGTGGGGTATGCCTGGGCCGTCATCTTCGACGAAAATATGCAAATGATCGTCGGTCTGGCGAGCCGAAATCTCGACAAACTCCAGGCAATATTTACAAGCGTTGTCCAGTACGTTGCCCATCACTTCGACAAAGTCGTTTTGCTCGCCGACAAAACTGATCTCTGGTGAAATATCCATACTGATATTCACCCCTTTACGCTGATAAACTTTATTGAGCGCGGAGATCAGGTTATCTAACAATGGCGCGACGGGATGCAGTTCGCGGCTTAACAACACGCCGCTACCGCGCACACTGGCGCGATGCAGATAATAGCCGATCTGCTGGGAAATCCGGCTGATCTGTTCCAGCATCACCGGTTCAGCTTTGCTGACGCTCATCTTTTCGTTGCGTAAAGAGCGTAACGTACTCTGCAAAACCGCGAGCGGCGTTTTTAAACTGTGCGTCAGGTCGGTCAGTGTCGTGCGGTATTTGTTATAACGTTCGCGCTCGCTTTTTAGCAGTTGATTAAGGTTGCGCACGAGGCTGGTCAGCTCACGCGTCGTCTCCGGATTAAGCATTTCGCGGTGATGATCTTCAAGCTCGCGGACTTCCCGCGCCAGCGCCTCGATAGGGCGTAAGCTCCACCAGGCGGCGATCCACAGTAAAGGAATGACTAACAGTAAATTAGCGGCCAGCACGTATACGAACCAGCTCCACACCATATACGAGCGTTTTAGCTCTATCGGAATGGTATCGACCACCACGATGGTTAACTGCGGCATCCGCGTCGTGGCAGGATAAATATTTACCGCTACCGAGTGGGTCATCTCCGCATCATCGTCATCTTCACGTACTTCTTTGAGTTTTTCCTGCGCGGAATGGTCCTCGCTCAACAGCGTGCTGGTGGCGTCTACGTTGGTTTCAATTTCATGGAAGCCGTTCGTTTTTAACCATTCCGGTTGAATGCTTTTAATCAGCCAGGGGATGTTGCGCTGCGTCCATAATAATTTGCCCGTTTCATCGTAAATCAGCGTCATGGTCGGGCTTTGCATGTCCAGATTTTCAGGCAGCTCAACGCTGATTTTATTATTTTCCCATTTGGCGAGGGTATAAAACAGGTTGCTTTCGCCGCGCAGCAAACGAAAGGTGGTTTTATCAAAACTGACGCTATAGCCGACCAGCGCCACTATGCCATATGCCAGAGAAAGCACCAGCACGACGCCGGCTGTCGCCAGCAAAAAACGAACCCGCAGCGACAGCGGCAGAAAATGGCGAGTAAATTTATTCATTAGCGCAATTCAAAAAGATATCCTTGTCCGCGTACGGTGGTAATGACATCGTGCGGATACTGGGCCTGTATTTTTTTCCGCAGACGCCCCATGAGAACATCAATGGTATGACTTTCCCGCAGTTCCGCATCCGGATACAGTTGAAGCATCAGCGAATCTTTGCTGACCACTTTACCCTTGTTACGGATAAGCGTTTCCATAATGGTGTATTCGAACGCCGTGAGTTTGATGACCTCTTCATTGACGGATAATTCCCGGCGTGAGAGATCCACCTGGAAAGGCGGGATGTTGATCACCTGGGAGGCCAGACCGCTATTACGGCGCATTAACGCCTGCATACGCGCCATTACCTCTTCAATGTGGAATGGCTTCGTCACGTAGTCATCGGCCCCGGAGCTGAGAACCTCGACTTTATCCTGCCAGCCTTCGCGCGCGGTTAACACCAGAACCGGCAGTGAAACATCACTGCTGCGCCAGCGGCGTATTAAGGAAAGGCCGTCTTCATCCGGCAGACCTAAATCGACAATAGCGATATCCGGAAGGTGTTCATTAAGGTAGTAATCAGCTTCCCTGGCATCTTCTGCGGCATCGACCTGGTGACCTGAATCCTGGAGCTGAACCTTCAGGTGGTGGCGTAATAATGCATTATCCTCTACAACCAGTACGCGCATCATCTCTTCTCCCTTGTGTTAACAATAAGAACAGTCTAGCGTTGATTATGGTGCTTTGGGGATAAACAGTTAATAAACCAGACAAATAGTCACCCTCTTTCTGAAGAAAAGAGGGTGAGGCACGCATTATTTAAGTTCGTCGACCAGAGTCACAGCGCGACCGATATAATTTGCCGGCGTCATGGCTTTAAGGCGCGTTTTTTCTGCTTCCGGCAGGGCCAGACTATCAATAAACTGTTTCATTCCTTCGGCATCGACACGCTTGCCACGGGTCAACTCTTTCAGTTTTTCATATGGTTTTTCAATACCATAGCGGCGCATGACGGTCTGGATCGGTTCGGCTAATACTTCCCAGTTGTGATCCAGTTCGTCAAGCAGATGATCGCGGTTTACTTCCAGCTTGCTGACGCCCTTCAGGGTGGACTGATAAGCGATAAGCGCGTAGCCGATGCCGACACCCAGGTTACGCAGGACGGTTGAGTCGGTCAGATCGCGCTGCCAGCGGGAAACCGGCAGTTTGTTTGCCAGATGGTGCAACACTGCATTAGACAGACCGAGGTTGCCTTCTGAGTTTTCAAAGTCAATGGGGTTAACTTTATGTGGCATGGTAGAAGAACCGATCTCCCCGGCGATGGTTTTCTGTTTGAAATGGTTCAACGCAATATAGCCCCAGACATCGCGATCGAAATCGATCAGGATGGTGTTAAAGCGCGCGATACAGTCAAACAGTTCCGCAATATAATCATGCGGTTCAATCTGGGTGGTATAAGGGTTCCACTGGATGCCCAGCGAGGTGACGAACTCTTCGCTGAACTGATGCCAGTCAACTTCCGGATAGGCAGCGATATGCGCGTTATAGTTGCCTACGGCGCCGTTAATTTTACCGAGGATCTCCACTTGGTTGAGCTGGCGGAACTGACGCTCCATACGATACGCCACGTTCGCCATCTCTTTACCCAGAGTGGAAGGTGTTGCCGGCTGGCCGTGGGTGCGGGAGAGCAGAGGAATGTCGCGATACTGCGTGGCGAGATCTTTAACCGCGTTAATCACCTGACGCCAGTAAGGCAGGATCACTTCATCGCGCGCGGTTTTGAGCATTAACGCGTGCGACAGGTTGTTAATATCCTCAGAGGTGCAGGCAAAGTGGATAAACTCGGAAACGTCATGTAGCGCCGGGATCGCGGCGACTTTTTCTTTCAGAAAATACTCAACCGCTTTCACATCGTGATTCGTGGTGCGCTCAATGGTTTTAATGCGCGCGGCATCTTCTTCATTGAAGTTTGCAACAAGCGTATCCAGGTAACCGTTTGCGTCGGCAGCAAAAGCAGGAACTTCCTTGATCGCTGCGTGCGCGGCTAATTTCTGCAGCCAACGTACTTCGACTTGTACACGAAATTTCAGCAAACCGTATTCGCTAAAAATTCCGCGCAGCGCGCTGACTTTATCGCCGTAGCGTCCATCGACAGGGGAAACGGCGGTCAGTGAGGATAATTCCATAGATCATAACTCCGGGGTTAAATGAGCAAGAATTTGTTTTGCCTGAGTCGTCAGGCGATGACGAGAAAACATAAGCTGTAGGCGACCACCGCCTACCTGATGCCAGAGCACGGCTGCACGGATGCCTGCCAGTAGCGAAGCGCGGACTTTGGCCTGCACCTGCGGACTTTGCAGAACGGCCGGGGAGCCCGTCACCTGAATGCGCGGGCCCAATGGGCTAATCACATCCACGTAGATACCCGCCATGGCGCTCATTAGCGTGTCTGACTGCAAATCAAAATGGTCAAGCTGGCGCTGCAGGCCGTTAATGCGATCGCCTAACGTATTCAACGCGCCTTTGGCGGATGACAGCTTGCGCTCCAGCACCATCAGGCTAAGCGTGTAACGCGTCAGTTCGGCGTTAAGTCCTTGTCGGCTGCTGGCATTCAGCACGCCGAGCAGTGTTTCCAGACCAAGACGCAGGTTAGCTTCGCTGCCGCCGAACACGCCCAGAGTAGAACTGGGATTCATATCAATGACACTGTTGAGTGAAACGTGCAACGCGTCGGCATCACAGTGCCCCTGGTGCGCCAGTTGTTGCACCAGGCGTGCCGACTGGCAAATGCCAGACAGCGCGAGGGTGATGTCATAATAATTCTTTGCCACAATCACTGCTTCCTTGTATCAAATAAAATACACTTCATCTTTTAAGCCGCTTTGAGGCGACTTGTATGGTGTTGTGTATTGAATAATCAGACCGTCAGCGGCAGTCGCTGCTCGATAATGCCGCCGCCCAGGCACACTTCGCCGCTGTAAAAGACAGCGGACTGGCCCGGCGTAACGGCGGCAACTGGCTCATCAAAAATGACCTCGATACGATCGTCATCCAGTGCGTTAATCGTGCACGGAATATCGGTCTGGCGGTAGCGGGTTTTTACCGTACAGCGCAGAGTGCCGGTGAACGGTTCGCGATCGACCCAATGTAGCTGCTGGGCGATGAGGCCTACCGACATCAGGCGTGGGTGCTCATGTCCCTGGGCGACAATTAACACATTGTTTTCAACGTCTTTATCCACCACATACCAGGGGTCTTCGCTACCGTCTTTGGTGCCGCCGATTCCCAGCCCTTTACGCTGACCGAGCGTATGATACATCAGACCCTGATGCTCGCCGATTTCATCGCCGTCAACGGTCATGATTTTCCCCGGCTGCGCAGGCAGATAGCGCCCTAAAAAGTCGCGGAATTTGCGCTCGCCGATAAAGCAGATACCGGTAGAATCTTTTTTCTTTGCGGTTACCAGCCCCAGATCTTCGGCGATTTTACGCACCTGCGGTTTTTCCAGCTCGCCAACCGGGAACAGACTTTGCGCAATCTGCTCATGACCAAGCGTGTAGAGGAAGTAGCTCTGATCTTTGTTGCCGTCGAGCCCGCGCAACAACCGGCTTTTGCCGTTGACATCCGCGCGGCGGACGTAGTGACCGGTGGCGATATAGTCGGCGCCTAAATCTTCTGCGGCAAATTCAAGGAAGGCTTTAAATTTGATCTCTTTATTGCACAGAATATCCGGGTTCGGCGTACGGCCCGCTTTGTACTCTTCAAGGAACAGTTCAAAGACGTTATCCCAATATTCTGCGGCAAAATTAACGGTATGCAGTTCAATGCCAAGCTTGTCGCACACGGCCTGCGCGTCAGCCAGATCGGCTGCCGCGGTACAGTATTCCTCACCATCGTCCTCTTCCCAGTTCTTCATGAACAGGCCTTCTACCTGATAACCCTGTTGTTGCAACAGCCAGGCGGAAACGGAGGAATCGACACCGCCGGACATGCCGACGATCACTTTTTTTGGGCTTTCTGACATTGGAATACTCGCGACATTGAACTTCAAGGCGGCGTATTCTACCACGCAGCCCTTTACTTGACACCCTCTGTAAACGGCCAGTTAAATTCGCCCACTATGGATAAGGGGTAACGTTGTCCCGTTTGATAACTGCGAATGCTTTCAGCCACCAGCGGAGAACGTAAATTCGGCGCGTTCAGAATCTCGTCGGCGCTCACCCAACGGCAGCAATCGATGTCATTGTCATGGGGGTCGGTCGCGCAAATATGATCAAGCTTGATGGCGAATAAAAAGCGCAGGAACGGGGTCTTATCCGGCGCAATCCACTGATGCATACGGATAAAATACTGTGGTTGCGCCGTGATGCCAGTCTCTTCCCACAGTTCACGCGCGGCGGCCTGCGCCAGCGTTTCATCTGCCTCCAGGTGTCCGGCAGGTTGATTCCATAACGATTTACCGTTGATGGTCTCTTCCACCACCAGAAATTTATCTTCGGCATGTACGATGCAGGCAACGGTCACGTGCGGCTTGAACATAGGCATCCTTATTAAAGCGGTTTATCAATGTGGTCATAGATCGCGTCAAGCTGTTTCAGACGCTCGTTATAAGCTTTTGTCAGGCAGGTGACGTCGGCCTTGCACTGCTGACGCTGTTTAAGCCAGCTCTGCTGGGCGTCCTGCAGCGCGCCGCGACTGCCCATCGCGAACAACCCTTTCAGAAACTGATATTTGGTGTGCATTTCCACGTCTTTATCATTCAGCGTCAGGTGCGCGCAGATAGCCTTTTCATCCGCAGCCTGCGCTTTCTGGCAGTCGAAGCTGGCCGCATTAACGGATAACGGTGTTAATAAAGCAAAAGCAATGAGAAGCCGTTTCATCTGTCTTTCTCCTGTGCGATCTCGCGCCACTGTCCATTATCGAGGCCGTTGAGCGTGTAGTCGCCCATGCTGTAACGAATTAATCGTAGAGTGGGATGACCGACATGCGCTGTCATGCGTCTTACCTGGCGGTTGCGGCCTTCATATAAGGTGACTTTTAGCCAACTGGTGGGAATATTCTTCCGTTCGCGAATCGGCGGGGTGCGCGGCCACAGCCAGTCAGGCTCCGCGACAATCTCAATACCGGCGGGCAGGGTAGGGCCATCGTTGAGCGTGACGCCAGTACGAAGCGCCTGTAGCGCTTCATTATCCGGGATGCCTTCAACCTGCACATAGTAAATCTTGCCGGTGCGCTTGCCCGGTTGCGTGAGGCGCGCCTGCAGCGCGCCGTCATTAGTCAGCACCAAAAGCCCTTCGCTGTCGCGATCCAGACGGCCTGCGGCATAAACGCCTTGCACAGGAATAAAATCTTTTAACGTGCGGCGACCTGCTTCATCCGTGAACTGCGGCAACACATCGTAAGGTTTATTGAACAAAACCACGCGTTTTGGCTGGTTTTCTTTCCGTGATTTAGATGCTTGTCGTGAGCTGAATCGCTTAACGTAGTGATTCCTAAAAGAAGTTTTTTGCATGGTGTTTTCAGAACTTATTAATTGCCGCATTATAGCGCAATAATGAGTGTCTTTCATGGCGGCAAACAATAGGGTAGTATTGACATGCTCATTACAAAACATTAACAAAAAATTGCTCTAACGCAGTCGTGCAGCAGGACGCCATTGCACATGCAGCGCGATGACAGACGAGCAAACCAGAAGCGCTCGAAGGAGAGGTGAATGGAAAGCAAAGTAGTTGTTCCGGTGGAAGGTAAGAAGATCACCCTGCAAAACGGCAAACTCAACGTTCCTGAGAATCCGATTATCCCGTTTATTGAAGGCGATGGTATCGGTGTTGATGTCACTCCAGCCATGCTTAAAGTGGTCGATGCCGCCGTCGAGAAAGCCTATAAAGGCGAGCGTAAAATTTCCTGGATGGAAATTTACACCGGAGAAAAATCTACACAGGTTTACGGCCAGGATGTCTGGCTTCCCGCTGAAACCCTTGATTTAATTCGTGATTACCGCGTAGCGATTAAAGGTCCGTTGACCACGCCGGTTGGCGGCGGTATTCGCTCTCTGAACGTTGCCCTGCGTCAGGAGCTTGACCTGTACGTTTGTCTGCGTCCCGTTCGTTACTATCAGGGCACGCCAAGTCCGGTGAAACATCCGGAGCTGACCGATATGGTCATCTTCCGTGAAAACTCTGAAGATATCTACGCCGGAATTGAATGGAAAGCTGACTCTGCAGACGCTGAGAAAGTGATCAAGTTCCTGCGCGAAGAGATGGGCGTGAAGAAAATTCGCTTCCCGGAGCACTGCGGTATCGGTATCAAACCGTGTTCTGAAGAAGGCACTAAACGTCTGGTTCGCGCGGCGATTGAATACGCTATTACCAACGATCGCGATTCCGTTACGCTGGTACATAAAGGCAATATCATGAAGTTCACCGAAGGCGCGTTTAAAGACTGGGGCTACCAGTTGGCGCGCGACGAGTTCGGCGGTGAGCTTATTGACGGCGGTCCGTGGCTGAAAATTAAGAACCCGAACACGGGTAAAGAGATCGTGGTTAAAGACGTTATTGCCGATGCCTTCCTGCAACAGATCCTGTTGCGTCCGGCGGAATACGACGTTATCGCCTGTATGAACCTGAACGGTGACTATATTTCCGATGCCCTGGCGGCTCAGGTTGGCGGTATCGGTATTGCACCGGGTGCGAATATCGGCGACGAATGCGCGTTGTTTGAAGCGACTCACGGGACTGCGCCGAAATATGCGGGCCAGGATAAAGTCAACCCAGGCTCCATTATTCTGTCTGCGGAGATGATGCTGCGTCACATGCAGTGGTTCGAAGCGGCGGATCTGATCGTTAAAGGTATGGAAGGCGCGATTGCCGCGAAGACCGTGACCTATGACTTTGAACGCCTGATGGAAGGCGCTAAGCTGCTGAAATGTAGTGAGTTTGGCGACGCGATTATCGCGAATATGTAATAACGATAATTGTTAAAAACAAAAACGGGGACTTAACGTTCCCGTTTTTATTATTAGTATTCGAACGGTTATCAAAATTTTATCAAAAAAATTTATCAAAACTCCCTCAATTTAGACTGCAATAGTAGCCCATTCTTTACCCCAATCGTCATGATAACCTGAGACCCCCTGAAAGCTGATAGTTACCGATTTTGATTGTGGTGGTTTTCTTTATGATGTGTGGTTTGGCTATTTTTTGAAAGTGCCTTACCAGATTTATTGTTATTATCAGGGTATTATTTCAATAAAAGGTGATGATTTATTGCCTGCAATAGTGGGTAGATTAAGCATTTTATGAAATTATTAGTGTCTTTATTTGCACTTCTACAACGCTGTTAAGAGGTGTTGAAATATCAGCCTGGTAAAGAATACGTCAGCGAAAGTGAATGCTATATTAGTCATAAAAATTCAGGAGACATATGCTCAAACCTATCTTCTACAGTGGAAGTGTGAAGGTTCCGGAATATCTGGAAACAGATAAGGCAAAAAATGTTGGACGTACTCCTCTGTCTTCAGATATTCAGCAAGTTAAAAATGTTGTTGAAGATATTCCGCCATTTCCAGAAAGCAGAGCGGCGGTAGGTTCTGTAAGCGCAGCGTACAGGCTTTCTTTTGACGAAGTGTTTTGCGGTCTCAGCAATGAAGAGCGTAAAAAGGTGTATGGTCGCCTTTTTGGAAAACAAGTACTTGCACATATTCATTCCAGGTGTCAGCGCGACGCTGACATAATAAGAGAAAAAGCGCTCAGGCGGATAAGCCGTGAGTGTGGTGCCGAAATAGATTCCACTCTTTTGCTAAATAAGATGGTGGATATTTTACAAAATGCCCGACTGACAATAAATTTTAATGCAGCCAAAATTGACTTTGTCTCTCTCTTAAAAAATAAAGAATATCTGAACTCTTATGCATTAGGTTGCAGACCTGGCGATTTACCTGCTTATAATGTCGGACGTGATTCAGTTGAAACTAAAGCATTTGAACTGGAGAAGCTTGCAGATTCACCTTATGCCCCATATGGTCAGACAGGCGGTTTTTCCGTAGCATATACTCCCAACAGTAGAACTTTTAGCCCTACAAGCAGACCAATTTATGCTGCACTGGACTTTCTGAACGGTGAAAATGGAGGTGCCAGCGCCTATGGGAAATCATTTTTTGAATTAAATGATAATGTAAAAACAAATTGTACATTCTCACCTTTTGATACCTACGGCCACAGATTTGGTCTGGATATTAGTAAATTATCTACATTTTGGCAGATGGAGAACCTGATTGCATCCTGTCAAAATGATTTTTTTGGTTATAATTGCTTTAAGAGTTTGGTTAAAATGGCTAAGGGCGAAAAGTTTTTAGCTCACTCTAATTATGGTACAGGCTATGAAGGGAATTATATAGAGGCTCATATCCATGGTGATGTATGCTTATTTAGAGATATAAAACACGTTTATTTGTCTTTGCAAGAAAATTCTTACTCGAAAAGTCAACTATATGATTATGCAAAACAAATAAACCAGGCGCTTAATAGAGACTGTATAATATTATATTGACAAGCTTATTATCAGTTTCTTGAAAAGAGCTTTAAATGATCATGAGCGCATATTTCTTGAGGTAGGCAGTAACTGCTTTTACATTTATTAGCTTAGGACCGTTCTGGCAGATACCTGTGTGGCACTTCAGTATGGCCTGGCAAAATAGAGGAATATGGACCAGCAGAAGCGCCTGCTGGGTACTTTTCACTTAAATCGCTGGACTTCACCGGAGCTACAGATGAAGCTATCTTCACAGTCATCAGGTGTCCTGCATTACCACAGGAGTGATTTACTGGCTATCGATATTCCTGCTCATCAGGTTTTTACGCCATCTACGAACATTTATTCTGCTATAAGTTGAAATACTGTAAAAATATTAAGGCTTATTATTTTTTCTTTAGGTAAATTTTCGCGCAACAAACTTGGATGCGGGAATGTTCGAAATATCATTGCCTTATACTAGATCTCAGATACCTACAACTCACAACTTTATTAGATCATCTTTCTGAACATATTAATTTTCTGGCGGTTATCAACAATAGGCTGACTAAATTGCCGGACACTTTACCTGGAGGGTACAGACAGATTACGCGGATAAGATCACTACACCGGAAAAAAATTGCCAGTTAATAAGATGTCGTCCATGATTCAGTTGGATGATAATGATTTATTCCCCACTCTTTGATCCTACAATAGTGATCTGATAGTTATCCAGAACGTTCTTGCAGAGGGCGGGCTTATTAAATTACCGTCAATTTCTTAATGAGTTATGTCATGCTTTGCTGAAAATAAAAAACCAGTAGACAGACGACGGCGATCAATATGAGCCGGAAGTACCTGTGTTATTACCGTGGCAGGAATTCTGTAACTGATAAAATAGGTGTGCTTATTATCAGTGATGAAATTTTTTATATATGTATTAATTGCTATTTACAAGTAATTTGAGTGTTTGTTGTGGTCGGTAACATTGTGTTGAAGTAAATCATGATAGACTGAATTTTGATGTGGTGAGATATAATAAATTTGTGTTTTGTTAATTATTTTAAATGTACAGGAGAGTAGTGTGTATATGAATAAGTTTGTGCCTGTTTATACATTACTAATTCTCATTTATTCTTTCAAAGCCAGCGCTGAGTGGACAGGAGATAATACGAATGCCTGTTACTCAGACGAAGTTATCAGTGATGTACATGTTGGTCAGATAGATACTAGTCCTTATTTTTGCATAAAAACGGTTAAAGCTAACGGTAGTGGTACACAGGTTGTTGCATGTGCGGTATCAAAGCAGAGCATATGGGCACCCTCCTTTAAAGAACTTCTTGACCAGGCAAGATATTTTTACAGTACAGGGCAATCCGTAAGGATTTATGTTCAAAAAAATATCTGAACCTATTCGCTTTTTGTAAATACCTTTTCAGCAGATGCTCTTGTGGGACTATCATCGTGCAGTGCGACACAATGCTTTGGACCCAAGTAAGAGGGGAAAAGAAATAATGAAAAATTTAATATTTTTAACATTATCTATAGTTAGCTTTAATAACTATGCAGTAGATTTTGTGTATCGTGTGGACTCAACTCCACCGGACGTTATTTTTCGCGATGGGTTTTCACTACTTAGGTATAACCGCAACTTTCAGCAATTTATCAGTGGAAGGTCATGTAGTGGTGGAGGTAGTAACAGTCGCTATATTGCAACAACCTCAAGTGTTAATCAAACATATGCTATAGCCAGAGCGTACTATTCTCGCTCAACCTTCAAAGGTAATTTATACAGATATTAGATTCGTGCAGATAATAATTTCTACAGCTTGCTCCCCGTATTTTATTAATATTAGAAGGAGTCATTATGACTAAAGATGAAATCTTTGCAGCTATCCTTAGTAGAGAAGGCGGTTACGTTGATCACCCTGACGACAGGGGGGGACCAACGCATTGGGGTATAACCCTGACGACGGCCCGGGCTAATGGCTATATGGGGGATATGCGGAATCTTACCCGTAATCAAGCATTAAAAATCCTTGAGGCAGATTATTGGTATGGTCCACGACTTGATCAGGTTGCCATTATCTCTCACCCTATCGCAGCTGAGCTTTGTGATACTGGTGTGAACATGGGACCCTCAATCCCGATTAAGTACTTCCAGCGTTGGCTTAATGTTTTTAATGATCAGCAAAAAATTTATCCGGATTTGATAGCAGATGGTCAGATTGGGCCACGAACGCTTTCGGCGCTAACATTTTTTCTCTCTCACCGGAGAGATGAGGGCGAAATGATACTTATCCGGGCATTAAATTGTAGTCAGGGACAACGCTACCTGGAGTTAGCAGAAAAGCGCCAGGAGAATGAGTCATTTGTTTATGGATGGATAAAGGAACGGGTAAGGTTGTAATTCCCTTACTTACCACTATGGCGGTTTGTGATGACAGCATATAATGATATATTCACACAGAGAACTGGTGAAAGCCACTAAGTCTCATTACTACTATATTAAGGGTCTGGTTTTTCTATAGTTCTTTGTGTGTTAAAAAACGAGAAATTAATTATGTTGTATGGTATGAGAATGATAGTATTTCCAGCCAAATATCCTTACGGCTAAATACATTATTATCCTTTTCCATTTTGGCACGCCCAGAACTTTCATCCCATCCAGGAATATGAGATCGGACTCTTTTCTGTTACGTAATGGATAATGATACAGGTAGTCATGAATGATTGCCGCTTTGGCATATTCACCATCCGGTGGCAATAATGACCAGAAAATACGCGGAACAGTGGCAAGGTCAGTAACAAATCCTACCGGTACTTCAATGACATCATTTTTATCTTCACTGAGATAAAATCTAAATGGTTTATAAACACGCCATTTATAATGACCTAACATTTCCATTATTGCTGGACTGGTAAAACAACTCATAAGTTTACCTTATAATCTATATTCTGCACCCTCAAAGCACATGCCGTAAACGCTATTTACTCATTAACAGCTTCATGCCAAAAAGGCTACGGGATAATGATCAGAAGCCAATTGTGGCGTAGTCTCATTACGTAATACTTCTATCCGGTGCGAATAAGGTGCTCTATCGACAATGAGCCCATAATCTAATACTCCGCCACCAACTTGCGTAGGTTCACTGGGCGCGAGTATGGTGGCTTCGCGATTCAGCCTTTCAGTTACGAGATCATTCTCAAGCCTGGCTGGGGCTCGGTTGAAATCTCCCGCAAGAAGCCAGGAAAAATGCCGTGTCGAAAGTTGGTTAAAATACTCATGAGTCGCTCTGACAATAGCCGCGGCATCCGGGCCTCCACTGGCCAGTGCATGTGTCGTCAGAAAAACATCATTACCCAGTCCGATGCCAATGATAGGGCGAGATGCGACGGTTACCGGACGCAAAACATAAACAGTATCCGCTCTTTGTCTGGGAACAATGGCCAGATTAACGCGACGCGCTCCAACATCAATACGTGAGTAGTAGATATAGCGTATATCTTCATGACTGGAAGTTCCGGGATTCCAGGTATATCCTTCGACAGGAATACCCACTCCAAAGGGCTGAATATGTCGCCCGGTTGGAATCGCTGAGGTAGGTATAACGTCGGCCTCCTGAACTATGAGAATATCTACCCCGTCACTACCACTGAGAAGCCGACTGACATTGATGTTCCATTTACTTTCAGTGGCGGCTGATGAACTCTGAATATTCCAGGTCATAACTTTGTAGTCACTGATATTAGCGCAGGCAAAAGAAATATAGCTGCAGATGATCATGGTCAGAAGGAAAAAAGCAGGTTTTTTCATGATATCTACTCTCCCCATTATTACTTCTTTATCTGAATGATATATGCTTTCATAACCCATTTTTTCATAACGTTGATTTTACTCTGGCAACGCCTGACTTGTTTCTGGTTCTATGTCTTGTGCAGGTAGTAAGATACATAGTCTAACGTCAATAAAACTAAAATAGATGTCTATTACAGAGGCAAAATGATAGTTTATTTAGTACAATTAATTATTGTTAAGACCAAAGAGAGAACTATAGATAAACAGCTAACTGAATTTAAAATTCCATTCGCTTAACTCATTGTAACTGTATTGGGTTGATTTATTTGTGGAAAGAGAGATTCGATATCATTGGTACTTTATAAGTAAACATAAATTTTCATTACCAGGATTATTATATCCCTGTGTTGAAGGTAGCATTTCATCTATTCTCACCTCAACACAAAACAGGTGACTTAATGAACAAGAAAACCGGACAAATTAATGGTTACATCTTGAACGACTACAACAGCGTCAGACCTCACCATTATACCGGTGCACTGACGCCGGAAGAGCCTGAGAACTGGTACCGTTTTTACTGTAAAACCGTGACCAATAGTGTCGATGCGCAGCAAAACGTATAATTCGTTGATAGGGCTTACAGGCGTGGCACTGGGCAAAACGTTCAGTGGCAAGGACTGGCGCTGGCGCTGGAGCAGTCGGCATTTGGCAAATAGCATGTTGACCATGCGATAAACGCCAACTTCCGCTACATGTTCTGAGTGGTGGCGTTTGCGTTATATCGTCACAGACAGCGCCTTAGGGCGCTGTTTTCGATCGGATATGTCGCTTTCGCAGGAGGGGACGTTATTCGGCGACCAGCCACATATCAGCCTCTTCAAACATCTCTTCCAGCATACGGTGCAGCCGTTCTTTCTCGGTTTTTGTACAGTCACTGTTTAATGCGTTCGCCTGCATTGGCTTAACTTTCACTTGCGCATCGGGAAAAAGTTGATGTACGCGTTTTGTGAGTTCATTGAGGATGATTTCGCGTGCGCCTGGCAAACCTTCAACATTTCGCTTGTCATAAACGAGTTCGACGAACATCGCCATTTCCTTTTTACTGGTTGGATGACCAGTATTTAAGCTGGGTATATAACTGGTGTCAAGGTTTAGCCGCCGTTTTGTCATCCTGACGTTGCGGACGTAAAGTAAATTGACCGCACGTGGAAGTAAAGGTCGCTAACCTGTTGTCGTGTCATGAGGTTAGCGGCTCTCTCTTCACAGCGGTGTCCTGCTACCTGATGGTAAATTCCATGGCGCGACTAAAATCGCAATCGGCCAACACAACAGGGTCGCCTTTTCTGACAATAATGCTATTTGTGCCCAGGCATTTTCGGCTCTGTTTCCCCTTAATTTTGTTATCATCAGTGAGCCAGCGCTGGTTATCATTACCCGTGCATGAATAAAGAATGATTGGCGTGCCTTCTTTCGTACCCTGTCCTGCAGCATCCAGACATTTCTCACCCTGCGTGATTCTGTCTCGGTGAAATGAGAAAAGCTGAGATTGCACATGCTTACACTCCCGCAGCGTCAAACGATTCTGTTGATCTGAGCCTGTATCAAGGCACAGACCATCAGTTGTCCGAATTTGTTCCGCGTCATTTATGTAATAACCACCGGAATTAATTTGGTTTTGTGTAATGACCGGGAACGACAAATTAATACTATACCCTTCATACTTCAAGTTGCTTATGTGTTGGCTACGGATTACTCGGCCCATCCATGGGC
>NZ_JBKFPH010000016.1:0-110652 GCF_046567715.1 Salmonella sp. 741265116_PST
GCTTTCTGCATCAGGCGTCGTTCGTCACGGGGAATTGGTGCTATGATCGGCATCGCTCAGTCCGGTTGGTGATTTGTGATGTTTGGCGATTGATCAGATCGCACAATCCGGGCTGAGTTCCATCAAAGTGATCTACTATTTGGCGCAGCTATTTAGGTTTTACAAGTAAGGACATGCCGTCACCGTCAACAAGTGAATACTCTTTATCCTCAGGTTTCGCAGAACGAACTTTAGTATCCGTTAGGGCCATGATGGACCTCCTTCGATTGGTATCTCGTGAGTATACAAGCAATATAGAATCGGAAAATATACTCATTAGCATACTCACAAGCTTGTTGATGTGGGTTGAGTTAGATTACTTCAGTTGAAGGAAAAATCGTGGAAAGCCTTGTATAGCGCGGATTTCAGACATAAAAAAAGACCTCAATTGAGGTCCATTTACATGCTTTTGGTGCCGAAGGCCGGACTCGAACCGGCACGTATTTCTACGGTTGATTTTGAATCAACTGCGTCTACCGATTTCGCCACTTCGGCACTGAAGAGGTATGCGGAAAACGTTGTGGATTATACCTGTCATACGCCGCCATGCAAGCACGAGCATACACCTGTATCGCTAAGTGCTGAAAATTTCAGCAGCGTTGAGTATTAAATAGAATAATCAGGCTACTTCCCGCCTTCTCCAGCAGATTAACGCCGGGCGTCCTTCGCCTCCATACTCTACACTTTTCAGTTCAACACCACATTAAGGGAAGCACAATGACGATAATAAAAAGCTATGCCGCCAAAGAGGCGGGTGGCGAGCTCGAACTCTATGAATATGACGCGGGAGAACTCCAACCGGAAGATGTCGAGGTACGGGTCGACTACTGCGGGATCTGCCATTCCGATCTGTCGATGATCGACAATGAATGGGGGTTCTCTCAATACCCTCTGGTTGCCGGACATGAGGTAATCGGTCGGGTGGCCGCACTCGGCAGCGCGGCACAGGATAAGGGACTAAAAGTCGGCCAGCGCGTTGGAATCGGCTGGACGGCGCGCAGCTGCGGACACTGCGATGCCTGTATCAGCGGCAATCAAATTAACTGCCTGGAAGGCGCAGTGCCCACTATCCTCAATCGTGGCGGTTTTGCCGAGAAGCTTCGCGCAGGCTGGCAGTGGATAATTCCTCTTCCGGAGAATATAGATATGGCGTCCGCAGGCCCGCTGTTATGTGGCGGCATTACGGTCTTTAAACCGCTATTGATGCACCATATTACTGCTACCAGCCGCGTTGGCGTCATCGGTATTGGCGGGCTGGGGCATATCGCCATAAAGCTGTTACACGCGATGGGCTGCGAAGTCACCGCGTTCAGCTCAAATCCATCGAAGGAGCAGGAAGTGCTGGCGATGGGTGCCAATAACGTGGTGAACAGCCGCGATCCGGAAGCGTTAAAAGCACTGGCGGGTCAGTTCGATCTCATTATTAACACGGTTAACGTCGATCTCGACTGGCAACCCTACTTCGAAGCGCTGACCTATGGCGGCAACTTCCATACCGTTGGGGCGGTATTGAAGCCGCTGCCCGTACCGGCATTTACATTAATTGCCGGCGATCGCAGTATCTCAGGCTCGGCAACCGGAACGCCATATGAACTTCGCAAACTGATGAAATTCGCCGGACGCAGCAAAGTCGCGCCCACCACGGAACTGTTCGCAATGTCACAAATCAACGAGGCTATTCAGCACGTTCGCGACGGTAAAGCCCGCTATCGTGTAGTGCTAAAAGCTGACTTCTGACCGCCTGACTCAGCGCTTTGACAATGATCAGGAAGCGCTGAGTGCCTGACGAAAAGCCTGTACAGCCAGTCGGCACTGCTCCGTCACGTGCTCGATGTCATGATTAACATCGATACGCGCAATATCATGTTCATCGGCACACGGTCGCTCCAGCGCGTCAAACTGACTTTGCAGCAGGTCTGGCGGCATAAAATGCCCGGCACGACGCTGCATTCGCTGCAGAATGGTGGCGTAATCGCCGTCCAGCCACAGGAAATGTACGTTAGGGCTACTCTTACGTAAAATATCGCGGTACTGTTTTTTTAATGACGAGCAGACAATAAATCCCGTCTCATTTTTTTTATAAAGACTGTATGAAGCGTCATTTAATCGTTCCAGCCAGGGTAAACGGTCTTCATCAGTTAACGGTATTCCCTGAGACATTTTATCAATGTTTTTCGCCGGATGGAGATCATCGCCGTCAATAAACTTCGCAGAAAATAATGTTGCAATCTTGCTGCCTATTAAAGACTTACCACTACCTGAAACACCCATTAAAATATAGCTTTCCCCGGCCATTTAAATACCTCTGAGTCATATTCCACAACACAATATTACGCCTCTACGTTCGACAATTTCACGTTTTTTAATTTCCATAGAGAAGAACTCTAAGGCACATCACGTTATGCGTAACATTGTAGTGTAACAATTTTCCAGCGTGACATAAGTCACAAATAATGACAAATAAAACCGCTTAAATGCGTTCAGGGTAACTACCTGACCAGTGAGGAATTTATGGAAGTAAAAACTCAATCCTGCGTTGTTGCGGGTAAGCGTGCTGTTGCCGTTACGGAACAAAATATTGAATGGAATAATAAAGGAACACTCGTACAAATTACCCGTGGAGGCATTTGTGGGTCTGACTTACATTATTATCAGGAAGGCAAAGTCGGCAATTTTACAGTAAAAGCGCCAATGATTTTAGGTCATGAAGTGATTGGCAAAATTGTTCATAGCGACTCAGATTTATTACGTGAAGGACAACCGGTAGCGATTAATCCATCGAAGCCTTGCGGTCATTGCAAATACTGTCTGCAGCATGAAGAAAACCACTGTACTGAAATGCGTTTCTTTGGCAGCGCCATGTATTTTCCGCATGTCGATGGCGGTTTTACCCGATTTAAAGCTGTCGATACCGTTCAGTGCATTCCCTGGCCGGAACAGGCAGACGAAAAAGCCATGGCCTTTGCCGAACCGCTGGCGGTTGCCATTCATGCGGCTCATGAGGCGGGCGATCTGCAAGGCAAACGCGTCTTTATCTCCGGCGTTGGCCCTATCGGCTGCCTGATTGTTAGCGCGGTAAAAACGCTGGGCGCGGCGGAAGTGGTATGTGCCGATATCAGCGCCCGTTCTCTCTCGCTGGCCCGGCAGATGGGCGCGGATACGCTGGTGAACCCACAGCATGATTCTCTCGATGGCTGGAAAGCAGAAAAAGGGTATTTCGATATCAGTTTTGAAGTCTCTGGGCATCCTTCCTCTATCTCAACGTGTCTGGAAGTCACACGGGCCAAAGGCGTGATGGTGCAGGTTGGCATGGGCGGCGCAGTACCCAACTTCCCGATGATGATGTTAATAAGCAAAGAGATCTCCCTGAAAGGCTCTTTCCGCTTTACGACCGAATTTAATACTGCGGTTTCCTGGCTTGCCAACCGCGTTATCGATCCGCTGCCGTTACTGAGCGCGGAATATCCATTTACCGACCTGGAACCGGCGCTGATCTTTGCCGGAGACAAAACACAGGCGGCAAAAGTTCAGCTCGTTTTCTGAGAAAGTAAAATAAGGGACACTATCATGAACGATCTTTTTTCACTGGCAGGTAAAAATATCCTTATCACCGGAGCCGCTCAGGGAATTGGTTATTTGCTGGCGACCGGCCTTGGTCGCTATGGCGCGCGCATTATTGTTAACGATATTACTCCGGAGCGCGCCGAAACAGCCGTGACGAAACTTCAGCAGGAAGGAATAAAGGCTATTGCCGCTCCTTTTAATGTCACCCATAAACAAGATATTGAAGCTGCGGTTGAACATATCGAAAAAGATATCGGCGTCATTGACATCCTGATAAATAACGCCGGTATCCAGCGCCGTCATCCGTTTACTGAGTTTCCCGAGCAGGAGTGGAATGACGTCATCGCCGTAAATCAGACCGCGGTTTTTCTCGTCTCCCAGGCCGTTACGCGCCGTATGGTGGCGCGGCAGGCAGGAAAAGTGATCAACATCTGTTCGATGCAAAGCGAGCTGGGCCGCGACACGATTACGCCATACGCCGCGTCGAAGGGTGCCGTGAAGATGCTGACTCGCGGCATGTGCGTGGAGCTGGCGCGTCATAATATCCAGGTCAACGGTATTGCGCCGGGATACTTCAAAACGGAGATGACCAAAGCGCTGGTTGAAGATGAAGCCTTCACCTCCTGGCTATGCAAACGTACGCCTGCCGCACGCTGGGGCGATCCCCAGGAGCTTATTGGCGCAGCGGTGTTTCTCTCGTCAAAAGCCTCCGACTTTGTTAACGGACATCTGCTGTTTGTCGATGGCGGTATGCTGGTTGCCGTCTGACCAGGGAAATACGATGCAGCGCGTAAGCGCTGCTATTTTGGCGCTAATAAGAGAGACGAATATGCCATTAATAATTATTGCGGCAGGCGTTGCGCTGCTGTTGGTCTTAATGATTGGCTTTAAAGTTAACGGCTTTATCGCCCTTGTTCTGGTTGCCGCCGTGGTGGGTTTTGCCGAAGGGATGGGCGCGCAAGACGTCCTGCACTCCATACAAAACGGAATTGGCGGTACTCTGGGCGGACTCGCCATGATCCTCGGTTTTGGCGCGATGCTGGGAAGATTAATTTCCGATACAGGCGCAGCGCAGCGCATTGCGACGACGCTCATTAATACGTTCGGCAAAAAACGCGTGCAATGGGCGCTGGTGATCACCGGGCTTATCGTCGGCCTGGCAATGTTTTTTGAAGTCGGATTCGTACTGCTGTTGCCGCTCGTTTTTACGATTGTGGCCTCATCGGGACTGCCCTTGCTGTATGTCGGGGTTCCAATGGTCGCCGCCTTATCCGTTACGCACTGCTTCCTGCCGCCGCATCCCGGCCCTACCGCTATTGCGACAATTTTTGAGGCAAATCTCGGTACGACCCTGCTGTATGGGTTAATCATTACCATACCGACCGTGATTGTTGCCGGCCCTCTGTTTTCAAAATTGCTGGCGCGATTTGAAAAAGCGCCGCCTGAAGGATTATTTAATCCTCACCTATTCAGTGAAGAGGAGATGCCGTCATTCTGGAACAGTATTTTTGCCGCCGTGATCCCGGTCATTCTGATGGCCATCGCAGCGGTATGTGAAATCACGCTGCCAAAAACGAATGCCGTGCGGGTTTTCTTCGAATTTATCGGTAATCCAGCAGTGGCGTTGTTTATTGCCATTATCATCGCCATTTTTACGCTGGGCCGACGCAATGGACGTACGGTTGAGCAGGTGATGGATATCGTCGGCGAGTCCATTGGCGCTATTGCGATGATTGTTTTTATCATCGCGGGCGGCGGCGCGTTTAAGCAAGTGCTGGTGGATAGCGGCGTGGGCCAATATATCTCGCAATTAATGACCGGCACCTCGCTATCTCCGTTATTAATGTGCTGGACGGTAGCCGCCGTGCTGCGTATTGCGTTAGGTTCCGCGACCGTGGCCGCGATAACCACAGCGGGCGTCGTATTGCCGATTATTAACGTAACCCACGCCGATCCGGCGTTAATGGTACTGGCGACAGGCGCGGGAAGCGTTATTGCATCACATGTTAACGATCCCGGTTTTTGGCTGTTTAAAGGGTATTTTAATCTTAGCGTCGGGGAAACCCTACGCACCTGGACCGTTATGGAAACATTGATTTCTGTCATGGGGTTGCTGGGCGTACTGGCGCTGAATGCGGTTCTGCATTAATTCATCATCCGCAGCCCAATTAACCATGGGGGCGACGTTCCCGCCCCCGGTACTGGAGAAAACATGAGGAATCACAGAATTTCTTTGCAGGATATCGCTACGCTTGCAGGCGTGACAAAAATGACGGTGAGCCGTTACATCCGCTCACCGAAAAAAGTCGCCAGGGAAACCGGCGAGCGTATTGCGCAGATCATGGAGGAAATTAACTACATACCAAATCGCGCGCCAGCTATGCTGTTAAACGCGCAAAGTTACACTCTGGGCGTGCTGATCCCCTCTTTTCAGAACCAGTTGTTTGCCGACATTCTTGCCGGGATTGAATCCGTAACGTCGGGTCATAACTACCAAACTCTCATTGCGAATTACAATTACAATCGCGATTCGGAAGAAGAGTCCGTTATCAATTTACTGTCTTACAATATCGACGGCATTATTCTTTCAGAAAAATATCATACCCTCAGAACCGTCAAATTCCTGCGCTCAGCTACCCTTCCGATTGTAGAACTCATGGATATCCAGGGCGACCGCTTAGATATGGAGGTAGGGTTTGATAACCGTCAGGCCGCCTTTGATATGGTCAGTACCATGCTGGATAAACGCCAGCGGCGAAAAATCCTCTATCTGGGTTCAAAAGACGATATCCGAGATGAGCAGCGTTATCATGGCTACTGCGATGCGATGACGCGCCGGGGGCTGGCGCCGTTGCGCATCAATCCCCGCGCTATCTCCTCTATCCATCTGGGGATACAGCTAATGCGTGATGCGCTTACTGCGCACCCGGACGTAGATGGCGTCTTTTGTACTAACGACGATATCGCAATGGGCGCTCTACTGTGGTGCCGCGAGCGTCAACTGGCCGTACCGGAGCAGATCTCCATCGCCGGCTTCCACGGTCTGGAGATGGGCAGGCAAATGATACCGAGCCTCGCCAGCGTAATTACCCCTCGTTTTGAGATCGGGCGCAGAGCCGCGCAGATGTTGCTCAACAAAATTAAAAATAACGATCTCAACCATAATACGATTGATTTGGGTTATCAGATTTATCACGGCAACACATTATAAATTTTTTGATCTACTTTTTCCCGCAGCTTGCCTGAGCTTTACGCGTAGCCAAAAGCGCCACGCGTCAGGTTACGCGCTACATCATTCGAGGAATACCAGGCGGTCTGCCGGATGGCGGCGTAAAGGCCTTATCCGGACTACGGGTCCTGGTAGGCCGGATAAGCGCAGCGCCATCCGGCACTGCGCTTTACTGCATTGCCGGATGGCGGCGTAAACGCCTTATCCGGCCTACGGGTCCGGAGTAGGCCTGAAAAGCGCAGCGCCATCCGGCCTACGATTACTGTGATTACGACTTACGCAGCATTAGCCACAGGCTAATCAGGAAGAAAGACGCGCTCGGCAGCAGCGCGCCGACAATCGGCGGAATGCCGTATACCAGCGTCAGCGGGCCAAAAATCTGGTCGAGGACGTAGAAGACGAAGCCGAAGCTAATCCCCGTCACCACGCGCACGCCCATCGGCACACTACGCAGCGGTCCAAAGATAAACGACAGCGCCATCAGCATCATCACCGCCACGGAGAGCGGCTGGAAGATTTTACTCCACATATTGAGCTGATAACGTCCGGCGTCCTGTCCGCTCGACTTCAGATATTTAACGTAGTTATGCAGACCGCTGATGGAAAGCGCATCCGGGTCCAGCGCCACCACACCTAACTTATCCGGCGTCAGATTCGTTTTCCAGGTACCGCTCACCGTCTGCGAACCGGTGATCTGTTTCGGGTTTTGCAGATCGGACTCATCCACCTGCGACAAACGCCAGACCTTATGCTCCGGGTCGAATTTTGCCGAAGCGGCGTAACGCACCGACTGCAAACGACGCTGATCGTTGAAAGCGTAAATACTAATGCCGGCCAGCTCCTCGTCGCCCTTCACCCGTTCAATATAGACAAAGTTATTCCCGTCTTTCGCCCACAGACCTTGCTGGGTGGAAAGCAGCGAACCGCCATACATCGCCTGCGCACGATAGTTACGCGCCATCTGCTCGCCCTGCGGGGCGACCCATTCGCCGATCGCCATGGTTAACAGCACCAGCGGGATAGCCGTTTTCATCACCGACAGCGCCACCTGCATACGGGTGAAACCCGATGCCTGCATCACCACCAGTTCGCTACGCTGCGCCAGCATCCCCAGTCCCAGCAGCGCGCCAAGCAGCGCCGCCATAGGAAAGAAGATCTGGATATCCTTAGGTACGCTGAGCAGGGTGTACATACCCGCGCCCAGCGCGTCGTAGTTACCCTGCCCCGCTTTTTTCAGCTGATCGACAAACTTGATGATCCCGGAGAGCGACACCAGCATGAACAACGTCATCATGATGGTGGTAAAAATGGTTTTACCGATATAGCGGTCAAGTACACCAAATGGCTGCATTATACCGCTCCTTTACGCAGAAAACGGGCACGCAGGCGGCGGACCGGCACCGTATCCCACAGGTTTAAACCAATCGCCAACGCCAGATAGATCAGGTTGACCGCCCACATCCAGATAACCGGGTCCAGTTTGCCTTTACCGCCATTCGATTTAATGGAGGTCTGGATCAGGAAGAACAGCAGATAAAGCAGCATGGCGGGCAACATAGACAAGACACGCCCCTGACGCGGATTCACCACGCTGAGCGGCACGACCATCAGCGCCATCATAAATACGGTAAAGACTAACGTGATACGCCAGTGCAGCTCGGCGCGAGCGCGATCGTTGTCGGTATTCCACAGCGTGCGCATGTTCATCTGGTCGGTATCATTCGGGTCCAGCGCCACGGCCTGATGGCCAATAATTGCCTGATAGTTCTGGAAGTCGGTGATGCGAAAATCGCGTAGCAACGCCGTTCCTTCAAAACGCGTCCCTTTGTTTAAGGTGACAACCTGGGAGCCATCGCGCAACTGGGTAAGATGTCCGGAATCGGCCACTACCACAGAAGGACGAGCATTGCCCTTAGGGCGAATTTGCGCCAGGAAAACATCATGGAAGTCGCTGCCATCAACGCTTTCGATAAACAGCACCGAGCTGCCGTTGGTCGCCTGCTGGAATTGCCCCTGCGCCAGCGCCGCCATACCGGGGTTCGCTTTCGCCTCCGCCAGCACTTCATCCTGGTGTTTTGACGACCAGGGGCCGGCCCACATCACGTTAACCGCCGCAAGGATACCGGTAAATAACGCCAGTACCATAGCAGCCTTTACCAGTACGGCTTTGCTCAACCCACAGGCGTGCATGACCGTAATTTCACTTTCGGTATACAGTTTGCCCAGCGTCATCAGCAGCCCCAGGAACAGGCTTAAAGGCAGGATGAGCTGCGCCATTTCCGGTACGCCCAGCCCCAGAAGCGAGAGCACCAGATTTGCGGGAATATCGCCGTCAACCGCCGCGCCGAGAATCCTCACTAACTTTTGACAAAAGAAGATCAAAAGTAAGATGAAGAGTATCGCCAGCTGGCTTTTGAGCGTCTCCCGCACCAGATATCTTATGATTATCACTTTAAATACGCCCGTAAAAACCCATTTTTTTGCTGGAATTTAGCTTGTTTCATGGCTTAAACGTCATTTATTCTCTTGAGTCGTCGAAATCATCGCTAAGATCATTATACTCAGCGGATTCACCTCTCAGAACTTGTTCTGACGTGCCAATGCCGTAATAACGTTAAGATTAACACGAAGTCACCGCAACAGCGGACATGAGTTACGAAAGCTTTCAATTTCTATACTCTAATGGATTTCGAGTTGCAGGCAGGCGGCAAGACTGTGAAGCCCCGGAGCTTACATCAGGTAAGTGACAGGGGTGAGCAGGCGCAGCCAACGCATCTGCAACTTGAAAGACGACGAGTATAGCGGTAGCCACCACTGTTGTCTTTAAGATTCAGGAGCATAGTGCATGGAGTTCAGTGTAAAAAGCGGTAGCCCGGAGAAACAGCGGAGTGCCTGCATTGTCGTGGGCGTCTTTGAACCGCGTCGCCTTTCTCCGATTGCAGAACAGCTCGACAAAATTAGCGACGGATACATCAGCGCATTGCTGCGTCGCGGCGAACTGGAAGGAAAACCGGGGCAGACTCTGTTACTGCACCATGTTCCTAACGTTCTTTCCGAGCGAATCCTCCTCATTGGTTGCGGCAAAGAGCGCGAGCTTGATGAACGTCAGTATAAGCAGGTTATTCAGAAAACGATAAATACTCTGAATGATACCGGCTCAATGGAAGCCGTCTGCTTCCTGACCGAACTGCACGTCAAAGGCCGCAACAACTACTGGAAAGTGCGTCAGGCCGTTGAAACGGCCAAAGAGACGCTTTATAGCTTTGATCAACTCAAGACCAACAAGAGCGAGCCGCGCCGCCCGCTACGTAAGATGGTCTTTAATGTGCCGACCCGCCGTGAGCTGACCAGCGGCGAACGCGCCATTCAGCACGGTCTGGCCATCGCCGCCGGGATTAAGGCTGCGAAAGATCTCGGCAACATGCCGCCCAATATCTGTAACGCCGCCTACCTGGCGTCACAGGCGCGCCAGTTGGCCGACAGCTACAGCAAAAATGTCATCACCCGCGTCATCGGCGAACAGCAAATGCGCGAACTGGGTATGAACGCTTATCTGGCGGTCGGCCACGGTTCGCAGAATGAATCGCTGATGTCGGTGATTGAGTACAAGGGCAATCCATCCGAAGACGCGCGCCCGATCGTGCTGGTGGGTAAAGGCCTGACCTTCGACTCCGGCGGCATCTCCATCAAGCCATCTGAAGGGATGGACGAGATGAAGTACGATATGTGCGGCGCGGCGGCGGTTTACGGCGTGATGCGTATGGTTGCCGAGCTTCAGCTACCGATTAACGTTATCGGCGTACTGGCGGGCTGTGAAAACATGCCGGGCGGACGCGCGTATCGTCCGGGCGACGTGCTGACCACCATGTCTGGTCAAACCGTTGAAGTGCTGAATACCGATGCCGAAGGCCGTCTGGTTTTGTGCGACGTGCTGACCTACGTTGAACGCTTCGAGCCGGAAGCGGTTATCGACGTGGCGACGCTAACCGGCGCCTGCGTGATTGCGCTGGGCCATCACATTACCGGTCTGATGTCGAACCATAACCCGCTGGCGCATGAGCTGATCGGCGCGTCCGAGCAGGCGGGCGACCGCGCGTGGCGTCTGCCGCTGGGCGATGAGTTCCAGGAACAACTGGAGTCCAACTTTGCGGATATGGCGAACATTGGTGGTCGTCCTGGCGGCGCTATCACCGCGGGCTGCTTCCTGTCGCGCTTTACCCGTAAGTACAACTGGGCGCACCTGGATATCGCCGGCACCGCCTGGCGCTCCGGCAAAGCGAAAGGCGCGACGGGTCGTCCGGTAGCGCTGCTGTCGCAGTTCCTGCTCAATCGTGCGGGCTTTAACGGCGAAGAGTAATGTAAAACGCCGGGTGGCGGCTTCGCCTTACCCGGCCTACAACGTCACTCAACCGTAGGCCGGGTAAGCATAGCGCCACCCGGCTTTGCATTTAAATCCATCACAAGAAGCCCCATATATGAAGAATGCGACGTTCTATCTTCTGGACAATGACACTACCGTCAACGGTTTAAGCGCCGTTGAACAACTGGTGTGTGAAATTGCCGCAGAACGTTGGCGCGCCGGCAAGCGCGTGCTGATCGCCTGCGAAGATGAGAAGCAGGCCATTCGGCTGGATGAAGCGCTGTGGGCGAGACCGGCGGAAAGTTTTGTCCCGCATAATCTGGCAGGCGAAGGCCCACGCGGCGGCGCGCCGGTTGAAATCGCCTGGCCGCAAAAACGCAACAGCAGCCCGCGCGATATTTTAATCAGCCTGCGTACAAGCTTTGCAGATTTTGCCACCGCTTTCACAGAAGTGGTAGACTTCGTCCCTTACGAAGAAACTTTGAAACAACTGGCGCGCGAACGCTACAAAGCCTACCGCGTGGCTGGTTTTAACCTGAATACGGCAACCTGGAAATAATGGAAAAGACATATAACCCCCAAGATATCGAACAGCCGCTTTACGAGCACTGGGAAAAGCAGGGCTATTTCAAGCCTAACGGCGACGAAAGCAAAGAGTCCTTCTGCATCATGATCCCGCCGCCGAACGTCACCGGCAGTTTGCATATGGGACATGCTTTCCAGCAAACCATCATGGACACCATGATCCGTTACCAGCGTATGCAGGGTAAAAACACCCTGTGGCAGGTCGGCACCGACCACGCCGGGATCGCGACCCAGATGGTGGTTGAGCGTAAGATTGCCGCTGAAGAAGGTAAAACTCGTCACGACTACGGCCGCGATTCGTTTATCGACAAAATCTGGCAGTGGAAAGCGGAATCCGGCGGCACTATTACCCGTCAGATGCGCCGTCTCGGCAACTCCGTTGACTGGGAGCGCGAGCGCTTCACCATGGACGAAGGCCTTTCCAATGCCGTGAAAGAAGTCTTCGTTCGCCTGTACAAAGAAGACCTGATTTACCGTGGCAAACGCCTGGTGAACTGGGACCCGAAGCTGCGCACCGCCATCTCTGACCTGGAAGTGGAAAACCGCGAGTCCAAAGGCTCGATGTGGCACATCCGCTATAAGCTTGCCGATGGCGCGAAAACCGCAGACGGTAAAGATTACCTGGTCGTCGCCACCACCCGTCCGGAAACCGTACTGGGCGATACCGGCGTGGCCGTGAACCCGGAAGATCCGCGTTATAAAGATCTGATTGGCAAATTCGTTATTCTGCCGCTGGTTAACCGCCGCATTCCGATTGTGGGCGACGAACACGCCGATATGGAAAAAGGCACCGGCTGCGTGAAGATCACCCCGGCGCACGACTTTAACGACTATGAAGTCGGGAAACGTCACGCCCTGCCGATGATCAACATCCTGACCTTTGACGGCGACATTCGCGAAAGCGCGGAAGTGTTCGATACCAAAGGTGAAGAGTCTGACGTTTATTCCAGCGAGATTCCGGCTGAGTTCCAGAAGCTGGAACGCTTTGCTGCCCGTAAGGCCATCGTTGCTGCCGTTGACGCGCTCGGCCTGCTGGAAGAAATTAAACCGCACGATCTGACCGTCCCTTACGGCGACCGTGGCGGCGTGGTTATCGAACCGATGCTGACCGACCAGTGGTACGTCCGTGCCGACGTGCTGGCGAAACCGGCGGTGGAAGCGGTTGAGAACGGCGACATTCAGTTCGTGCCGAAGCAGTACGAAAACATGTACTTCTCCTGGATGCGTGATATTCAGGACTGGTGTATCTCTCGTCAACTGTGGTGGGGTCACCGTATCCCGGCATGGTATGACAACGACGGCAACGTCTACGTTGGCCGTACCGAAGACGAAGTGCGTCAGGAAAATAACCTCGGCGCCGACATTCAGCTTCGTCAGGACGAAGACGTTCTCGATACCTGGTTCTCCTCCGCGCTGTGGACCTTCTCTACGCTGGGCTGGCCAGAAAACACCGACGCCCTGCGTCAGTTCCACCCCACCAGCGTGATGGTGTCCGGCTTCGATATCATCTTCTTCTGGATTGCCCGCATGATCATGATGACCATGCACTTCATCAAAGATGAAAACGGCAAGCCGCAGGTGCCGTTCCATACTGTCTATATGACCGGTCTGATTCGCGACGACGAAGGCCAGAAGATGTCCAAATCCAAGGGTAACGTTATCGACCCGCTGGATATGGTGGACGGCATCTCCCTGCCGGAACTGCTGGAAAAACGCACCGGCAACATGATGCAGCCGCAGATGGCGGAGAAAATTCGCAAGCGTACCGAGAAGCAGTTCCCGAACGGCATTGAGCCGCACGGCACCGACGCCCTGCGCTTTACCCTGGCGGCGCTGGCCTCGACCGGCCGCGACATCAACTGGGATATGAAGCGTCTGGAAGGTTACCGTAACTTCTGTAACAAGCTGTGGAACGCCAGCCGCTTTGTGCTGATGAACACCGAAGAGCAGGATTGCGGCTTCAACGGCGGCGAAATGACGCTGTCGCTGGCGGACCGCTGGATTCTGGCGGAATTCAACCAGACCGTTAAAGCGTACCGCGACGCGCTGGACAGCTTCCGCTTCGATATCGCCGCGGGCATTCTGTATGAATTCACCTGGAACCAGTTCTGCGACTGGTATCTGGAGCTGACCAAGCCGGTGATGACCGGCGGTTCCGAGTCTGAACTGCGCGGCACCCGCCATACGCTGGTCACCGTACTGGAAGGTCTGCTGCGCCTGGCGCACCCGATCATCCCGTTCATCACCGAAACCATCTGGCAGCGCGTGAAGGTCATTTGCGGTATTACCGCCGACACCATCATGCTGCAGCCGTTCCCGGAATATAACGCCGCACAGGTGGATGAAGCCGCGTTGGCCGATACCGAGTGGCTGAAGCAGGCGATCGTCGCGGTACGTAACATTCGTGCGGAAATGAACATCGCCCCGGGCAAACCGCTGGAACTGCTGCTGCGCGGCTGTAGTGAAGAAGCCGTTCGTCGTGTTAACGACAACCGTAGCTTCCTGCAAACCCTGGCGCGTCTGGAAAGCATCACCGTGCTGCCAGCCGATGACAAAGGTCCGGTTTCCGTGACCAAAATCATCGACGGCGCCGAACTGCTGATCCCGATGGCTGGCCTCATCAACAAAGACGATGAGCTGGCGCGTCTGGCGAAAGAAGTGGCGAAAATCGAAGGCGAGATTGCCCGTATCGAAGGCAAACTGTCCAACGCAGGTTTCGTCGCCCGTGCGCCGGAAGCGGTGATTGCCAAAGAGCGTGAGAAGCTGGACGGTTACGCAGAAGCCAAAGCGAAGCTGATTGAGCAGCAGGCGGTTATTAGCGCGCTGTAATCTGAAAGCCTGATGGCGCTTCGCTTACCAGGCCTACACGTTCGCTTGTTGAAATGGCGCGATCGGTAGGCCGGATAAGGCATTCACGCCGCCATCCGACAACATGAATTATGGGCCGACGTAAACGTCGGCCTTTTTACATCAGATAAACGGGAAGTAAGGCATGATGCCACGAGAAATCCACATTAGCGGGCCATTTTCCAGCGGCTTCTCATCATTGGTTAACTCAAGCGAATCCAGATCGCCCTGGACCTGTGTATTCTGCGCCAGCCAGCTCACCAGCCCAATTTTCAACCACGGATAAGCCAGCCCTAAGGTCACGCCGGAAATCACAAACACCACCAGTAACCGCCACAGCATACCGTGTGAAGTGACAGAGGAATGAAAACGAATCGAATCGTTCGCCAGTGACAAATTGTTTAAAAACAGGTTGCGTAACGCCACATATAAGTAACTGGTTACCACAATAATCGCGAGAAAATAGAGGAAATAACATGCCATTATCTGGCTATAATATTGCAGAATAAGTGCCCCTCCTGCCTGCGCATTCCCCATCATACTCAAAAGAATCATGTCGGTGAACACCGGCGCGATTAGATAACCAATCACGACAGCAAAAGGGAAAAGGGTCAACATTGCCAACACGCACCCTCTGATGCACGTTTTAACATTAACCTGAATCGAGAAACGATGAATGCCAAAGTTTGCGCCATTGCCAAACAAGGTCATCCATTTGCTGTAAGTAATACCGTTAATGACCCCTATCCCAATAATAGCCAGTAAACCGAGAAAAACGATATTGAACACTAAACCGCCGACGGCGATGGTTATCAGTGAGATAATATAAAGAACAATATAAAGCGCCACCATCAGGAGTACCGGGAGAGCGAACATACACCACCAGGCGCGCCGCATGGAACACTGGAATCCAAAATGTACGCCATTAAGCGAAGTCATCATCGCCTGATACTGTAATCCTTTCACCGCCATAAAAGGAATAATCGCAATTAATAAGCCAAATAGCGTAAAACCGAGACCGGGATGGCCGTGTTCAATAAGAGAGAGGCTAACACCATAAATAATAAAAACTAACAACATACTAATAAATAATGCGCTGCCCGTAGCTTTGTAAGCAAAAGGCTGATTGTTTAGCGTCATATTAGTATAAATATAACGTCGACATTTCACCATCGCCCACGGCGCATAGATTCCCAACGTGATACACGTCAACAAGAAATTCACAAGGCAAATAACAAAATACTTTCCGCCCTTGCCTGTAAACACCAACGTGTGATTATGGTTATCTTTACTACTGATAACGTTATTCATGAATCATATCCCTGACTTGCGGTCTATTAGAATTAATAATAAAAACCAGTAGATTGTTACTGATTCGACTACAATACTATTTTTGTTTAATTTTTCCGCCTTTTATTTTGTCTGATTCAGGATCTCCTTGCGCATGACTCAAGACGGTGGTATTAAAGTAATCTATAAATAAATTTTAAAAATTGAGCCATGTTATGAATAATGTCGTCTCGCCAACGCTCACGGTGCGCCGAATCACTACCGCCGACAATGCCGCTATTGCCCGTGTCATCCGTCAGGTTTCAGCGGAATACGGACTTACCGCCGATAAAGGTTATACCGTTGCCGACCCCAATCTGGATGAACTGTATCAGGTTTATAGCCAACCGGGCGCGGCCTACTGGGTGGTAGAGCAAAACGGTTGTGTGGTGGGCGGCGGCGGCGTGGCGCCGTTATCCTGTAGCGAACCAGACATTTGTGAACTACAAAAAATGTATTTTTTACCGGTGATTCGTGGTCAGGGACTGGCGAAAAAGCTGGCGCTGATGGCGCTGGATCACGCCCGTGAACAGGGTTTTAAACGCTGCTATCTGGAAACAACGGCTTTTTTACGCGAAGCGATTGCGCTATACGAACGTTTAGGATTTGAACATATTAGCGAACCGCTCGGCTGCACCGGACATGTCGATTGCGAAGTGAGGATGTTAAAGGTTCTCTGAAAACCAGGCGTTTATTTATCCTCGCCAGGTATTATTTTTGCTGATATAAGTAATCCCGGAAGCATCCTGTTATCCGGGAATCACTTATTATTCAAGGAAGTTATAAATGAAACACCTATTATCAGCAATTATTTTTCCCGCTATGTTTATTAATATTTCTAATGTATATGCATTAGAGATACAGCCCGGCGAATGGAAAATGGAAAATATAGAAATGCGCACCATCAATCCAGATACAAAGCAAGTATTAATGGAGCAAAAAAATTCGGGCACAGCAACGCTTATGTGTTATACCCCTAAAATGTCTGAAGATGCTAAAAAAATGGTGAAGGGTTTTTCTACCAGTGCAGACGGCTGCACGACGACATTTGTAGAAAGTACGGATACCAAACTGATCAATGAGACTGTCTGTAATAACCCTGATGCCAAATCGCACTCTATTGTAGAAACGACGAAAATAAGCGATACAGAATTCGCGATGACTATGAAAATGGATGTCGATTCAGGGGGAAATAAAATGTCCACCACCAACAAAATTAAACAAACCTTTGTTGGCAAGACCTGCTCTGAAGCGTCAAAAGGCGTGACACAATAAGAGCCTATCCCATTAGGGTTATTTTACTTGCCATTTTGGTCCTGGGCAGTGCTCAAAATCCTCACGTACTACGTGTACGCTCCGGTTTTTGCGCGCTGTTCCGTGTCCAAACTGGCTGCGCCAATAACGCCTGGTGGGATAGGCTCTAAGTATTTCATTACAAAAACCCGTAGTGATTGATGCAAAAAGGGCATTATTCACAGTCACCTTTCGGGAATACAATACTGAGTGAGTTCTTTTTTGCCTGCCGCTGGCAGGCTTTACTCAGGGCTGAATATCATGAAAATGGCCTTTCCTGCTCGCCAGCAGTTTGATGCCGGGCGGAATGACCACCACAACTTTTGCAGACGGCGACAACGTAAAAGATAAAAACGCTAATCTTTAATTTTACCCTTTATCCGGCGGCTGGCACGCCGCTATGAAAACGAAACTCGCGGTCTGGCGACAAGATAAGGTCAGCTTCCACCTCGCCAAAATAGCGCACGCGTGCAGAAATGTCCTCGGTAGAAATCTGCTGCGCCAGCGCCAGGTAATCCTGATAATGCCGCGCTTCGGAACGCAGAAGCGAGAGATAAAACGTCTGCAAATCCTCATCCAGCCAGGGTGCCAGAGCGGCAAAACGTTCGCAGGAGCGGGCTTCGATATACGCCCCGCAAATCAGCTTATCAATTAAGGTAAGCGGTTCGTGCGTGCGTACCGCTTTCAACATTCCTTTCGCGTAGCGGCTGGCAGTGATTTTCACATAAGGAATGTTTCTGGCCTGCATGACCTCGCGTACCTGCCAAAAATGGTGCAACTCCTCTTTAATCAATAACACCATACGGTCGATGAGCTGACGACCCCAGGGGTCATCAGTTTGCGGCATGGCGCTTTTGCTAATCTGTTTATGCAGGGCAACAAAATCCGGCTCCGGCCCCTGACGAAACGCGAACGCCTCGTAAGGTTGCAGCCAGGCGAGCAGCGCGTCGGCGCCCGATTTATCGGCGGCATATTTACGCACCAACAGCAACGCGGTTTGCGCAGCCTTCAGTTCGCAGATCAAGTGATCGGTAAGCAGAAGAGGAAGATTTTGCGGATCGCGGGCCTGGACAATCCACGCCTGCGGCGTCGGGCAATGCAGGAAATTAAGCACCGGAGAGAGTATTTGCGGGTAATTCATACGTAACCTGTAAAAAAATACGACAGCAGACGCTGCCGTACCGTCATACTATACAGCTTTAGTGACGCACGCCGTCGTCATCTTCATCGACATAATCGTCGTCGTCACCCTCTTCGCCATTAGGGTCTTCAAAATAGGTTCCCCAGCCGTCGTATTCAACATCATATTTTTCCGCCAGGTTCATCAGTTGCTCAACCTGAGCGTCGATGAGTTCGGCGTTCAACGCGCACTCGCTGAGGATGTCGCAACAAATAACCGTATCGCCCTCTTCCACTTCCAGCTCTTCCGGCTCCGTCACTTCATAGCCGAGTTTAAAGGCTTCTACCGCGGCTTTTTCCAACGTTTCGAAATCGTCAGCGGAAAGGTGATGCTCGATAGTGTACAGCGCATCCGGATCGCTGCCGTCCTCAAGTAACTCTTCAATAATTAACCGCGTTTCTTCACGCTGCTCTTCCAGTAATTCCGGGTTTGCCATAGCTCGTTCCTCATAGATGTCCTGCCGATACTCTTATTGTCACATACCGCCGACGTTGCCTCCACCTTATCGAGAAAAGTTTTATCAAACAGGGTTGCAAATGAATAATCATCCATATAAAGTGAATTTTAATTCAATAAAAGGCCTAAGCCATGTGAGGGAAGTATGTCTACGTTTTACCAAAAACCTTTTTTAAAGTTACTTGATTTCACCGCCAGCGAACTCACTGCTCTGTTGCAGCTTGCCGCCAAACTGAAAGCCGATAAGAAAAACGGTAAAGAAGAACAAAAGCTGGTGGGTAAGAATATTGCGCTCATCTTCGAAAAAGACTCGACCCGGACACGATGCTCTTTCGAAGTTGCCGCATACGATCAGGGGGCGCGCGTGACGTACCTGGGTTCCAGCGGGAGCCAGATCGGCCATAAAGAGTCCATCAAAGATACTGCCCGCGTCCTGGGCCGGATGTTTGACGGTATTCAGTATCGAGGATATGGCCAGGAGATCGTCGAAACGCTGGCTGAATATTCCGGTGTGCCGGTATGGAACGGTTTAACCGATGAGTATCACCCAACGCAATTACTGGCGGATCTGCTCACCATGCAGGAACATCTGCCGGGTAAAGCCTTTAACGAGATGACGTTGGTCTATGCCGGAGACGCGCGTAATAACATGGGTAACTCCATGCTGGAAGCCGCCGCGTTAACAGGATTGGATCTCCGTCTGGTCGCGCCAAAAGCCTGCTGGCCGCAAGCTGCGTTAGTGGCGGAGTGCAGCGCCATGGCGAAAAAGAACGGCGGCGCCATCACCCTGACCGAAGATATCACCTCGGGCGTAAAAGGCGCGGATTTTATCTATACCGATGTTTGGGTCTCTATGGGCGAACCCAAAGAGAAATGGGCGGAGCGTATTGCCCTGCTGCGTGATTATCAGGTCAACAGCCAGATGATGGCCTTAACCGGCAATCCGCAGGTTAAGTTCCTGCATTGTCTGCCCGCATTCCATGATGACGAAACCACGCTCGGCAAAAAAATGGCCGAAGAGTACGGTTTACATGGCGGGATGGAAGTGACCGGCGAGGTTTTTGAGTCTGCGGCCAGCATTGTCTTTGATGAAGCGGAAAACCGAATGCATACCATCAAAGCAGTAATGGTAGCGACGCTGTCTAAATAATGTCGTTATGATGCCGGATGGCGGTTGGCCTACAAAATCGCAACGTGCAGGCGCCGCCATCCGGCACAAAATATTACGCCATCAGCATTTTCACAACCGCTTTACGTACCCGCGCCGGTTCTCCCACCGCGCACAGGGGCTTATGCACTTCGCCGGGATAAAACACCACAAAGTCACCTTCGTTCAGGACGACGGTTTTCTCGTCGACGCTCGTCGGTAAAAATGCAATGTCTTTATCCGCCAGCCAGTCCGTGTGCGGCGTCCCCGCAGGCCGGGTACTGAAGGCCATCCCTTCCTGACCTTGTAGCACAATCTGAATATCAAGATAACGGGCGTGATACTCTGCGCTGCGCGATTCGCCCGGCTCCGTCATATTTTCAGAAATCATATAAAACAGCCTGTCGCCGTCAATGTCATACTTACCTGGCGCGGTCGTTGCCGTGACATGCGCATTGACGTGCTCAATCGCCTGCCGTAACGCCGTCGGCAGCCAGGCCTCCAGATGTTCAATATTGCCAACAATCATCGCATCCCCTTAGTTAAAACAGCGTTTTATTTTTCTCTTTATACGAGAAAAATGGCTGCCATACTACCCTTACTCTTATCAATTTTGCGCCAGCGCATGTTTATCGCCAGCGGTGTTTATACTTTGTTAATAGTTCGCCCAACTTTATGCAGTACCTATGCATAAACCGCAGCGGTGCCAAATTGCCATCACTAACAACGCTTTGATATTAAAGGCGTTAACATAAAAACGTTTTAGCGATCACAATTCGCTCTCCCTGCATAAATGACTTCTCTATCCATAGTTATTTTTAAATTATTTAAATATCCCCGATAATAAAATCACCTTCACGCATAGTTATGCAATACTTTAAAATAATAAATTTATTTTCAATGAGTTACGATATAAGTATCATTCAATACAACAAACAAATAATTAACAATAAAAAAATAACAAACCATATAGCTGCGTAGTAATTCATTTGATGCCTTATTATTTTTTCAATTTGTCTGACCCGGCTCATATATTAAGTAAGAAAAATAGCACTCCTTGATTGATGTGAATCTCATCACATTAACAACCCAAATAAAATTCAATCATTGCTCCCGAATTTAACTGAAACGCCGCGACTGCAAGCACGCTAAATATTTGCAGCCACTCCTTCTTTATTCTTGAAATTATGTAAAAGGTATAATGATGGAAAAGCATTTTGTCGGTTCTGAAATCGGTCAATTACGCAGCGTAATGTTGCATCGTCCCAATCTCAGCCTAAAAAGACTTACCCCTTCAAATTGTCAGGAATTACTTTTTGACGATGTATTATCCGTAGAGCGCGCTGGCGAAGAGCATGACATTTTTGCCAACACGCTGCGCCAGCAAGGGATAGAAGTGTTGCTGTTAACCGACCTGCTCACCCAAACGCTGGATGTGGCTGACGCTAAAGCCTGGCTACTGGATACGCAAATTTCCGATTATCGCCTTGGGCCCACCTTTGCCGCAGATATTCGCGCCTGGCTGGCGGATATGCCGCACCATGAACTGGCTCGCCATTTAAGCGGCGGTTTAACTTACGGTGAAATCCCCACCTCCATAAAAAATATGGTGGTCGATACTCACGATATTAATGACTTTATTATGAAGCCATTACCGAATCACCTATTTACCCGTGACACGTCCTGCTGGATATATAACGGCGTCTCAATTAACCCCATGGCGAAACCTGCACGCCAACGTGAAACGAATAATTTACGTGCTATTTATCGCTGGCATCCTCAATTCGCAGGCGGTGATTTCATTAAATATTTCGGCGACGAGGACATTAATTACGACCACGCCACTTTAGAGGGCGGCGATGTGCTGGTGATTGGCCACGGCGCAGTGTTGATCGGTATGTCTGAACGTACTACGCCGCAGGGTGTCGAGTTCCTGGCGCAGGCATTGTTTAAGCATCATCAGGCGGAACGCGTCATTGCCGTTGAACTGCCAAAACATCGCTCCTGTATGCACCTTGACACCGTCATGACCCACATTGATATCGACACCTTCTCCGTCTATCCGGAAGTCATTCGCCCGGACGTTCAGTGCTGGACGCTGACGCCAGACGGACGCGGCGGTCTGAAACGAACCCAGGATAGCACGCTGGTTCATGCTCTTGAAACAGCGCTTGGCATCAATCAGGTGCGCTTAATCACCACTGGCGGCGACGCATTTGAAGCTGAGCGCGAACAGTGGAATGACGCCAATAACGTGCTCACCCTGCGTCCCGGCGTGGTGGTGGGCTATGAGCGCAACATCTGGACCAACGAAAAATACGACAAAGCCGGCATTACCGTCCTTCCCATTCCCGGCGATGAACTGGGTCGCGGGCGCGGAGGCGCACGCTGCATGAGCTGTCCACTGGAACGCGATGGTATTTAAAGGAGACGTTATGGAAAACAAACGCACACTGGTCGTCGCGCTGGGCGGCAATGCGCTGCTCAAACGCGGCGAACCGCTAGAGGCTGATATTCAGCGTAAAAATATCGAACTGGCGGCCAGAACCATCGCCCAGCTTACCCGGCAATGGCGCGTGGTGTTAGTGCATGGCAACGGCCCACAGGTAGGACTGCTGGCGCTACAAAATAGCGCCTACGCTAACGTTACGCCCTACCCGCTCGATATTCTCGGTGCGGAAAGCCAGGGCATGATTGGCTACATGCTGCAACAGGCGCTGAAGAATCATCTGCCGGAGCGTGAAATCAGCGTCCTGCTCACCCAGGTCGAAGTCGATGCCAACGATCCGGCATTCCTCAATCCAACCAAATATATCGGACCGATTTACGACGAAGCGCAGGCCCGTGCGTTACAGGCAGAAAAGGGCTGGGTATTCAAAACCGACGGTAACGCCTTCCGCCGCGTTGTGCCCTCCCCACAGCCGAAACGCATTGTGGAAAACGATGCCATCCGCGCGCTGATTAGCCGCGATCACCTGGTTATCTGTAACGGCGGCGGCGGCGTGCCGGTCGTGGAAAAAGCCGATGGCTACCACGGTATCGAGGCGGTGATCGACAAAGATCTGTCCGCCGCCCTGCTTGCCAGCCAAATTCACGCCGACGCGCTGCTCATTCTGACAGATGCCGACGCGGTGTATCTCGACTGGGGCAACCCCACCCAACGCCCGCTGGCGCAGGTTACGCCGGAGCTGCTTCGTGAAATGCAGTTCGACGCCGGTTCGATGGGCCCGAAAGTGACCGCCTGCGCTGAGTTTGTCAGCCATTGCCGCGGCATTGCCGGAATCGGCTCGCTGGCGGATGGGCAAGCCATTCTCGCGGGCGAGAAAGGTACTTTGATTCGGTGTGAAACCGCCGACGTTGACGCATAAGGCTTTTTACCGGATGGCGGCTTCCGCCTTATTCGGCCTACAGTGCGCGCATAACCGTGGGCCGGATAAGCGCAGCGCCATCAGGCAATTCATTTTAACAAGGATATTGTAATGGTTATTTCACTGAAAAATCGTAACTTTTTGAAGCTGCTTGACTACACCCCGGCGGAAATCCAACACCTCATCGATCTGGCTATTGAGCTGAAAGCCGCAAAAAAAGCCGGATGCGAAAAGCAAACACTGATCGGCAAAAACATCGCGCTGATTTTTGAAAAAACCTCTACCCGCACCCGATGCGCGTTTGAAGTTGCCGCTTTCGACCAGGGCGCGCAGGTGACTTATCTCGGCCCAAGCGGCTCGCAGATCGGCCATAAAGAGTCCATGAAAGATACTGCTCGCGTCCTGGGGCGGATGTATGACGGCATCGAATATCGCGGTTTTGGTCAACACATTGTGGAAGAGCTGGGGGAATACGCGGGCGTTCCCGTCTGGAACGGCCTGACCGATGAATTTCACCCCACACAGATCCTGGCCGATCTGATGACCATGCTGGAACACGCGCCGGGTAAAACGCTGCCGGAACTGAGCTTCGCCTACCTGGGCGATGCGCGCAACAACATGGGCAACTCGCTGATGGTGGGCGCGGCGAAGATGGGCATGGATATCCGCCTGATAGCGCCAAAGTCCTTCTGGCCTGATGCCGCGCTGGTCGCGCAGTGCCGGGAAATCGCCAGCGTTACCGGCGCTCGTATCACCTTAACGGAGAGCGTTGAAGACGGCGTTCACGGTGTGGATTTCCTCTATACCGACGTCTGGGTCTCGATGGGAGAACCCAAAGAAGCCTGGGCGGAGCGCGTCAGTCTGATGACGCCATATCAGGTCAACCAGCAGGTGGTAAACGCTACCGGTAATCCAGATGTGAAGTTTATGCACTGCCTGCCCGCCTTCCATAACGAGCACACCAAAGTGGGACGCGAAATCGAAATGGCTTACGGCCTGAAAGGACTGGAGGTCACGGAAGAGGTGTTCGAGTCCGCAGGCTCGATAGTCTTCGATGAAGCGGAAAACCGGATGCACACCATCAAAGCGGTCATGGTGGCGACGCTCGGCGACTAATCCCACAGGCTATGCGCCCTCGCGGCGCATATCCGTGATATCAGGAGAGAACATCATGGGTAAATTTAAATTTCCCACCGCTTATACCATCCTGTTTATTCTTATTGCCCTGGTCGCGGTAATGACCTGGATTGTGCCGGCGGGAAAATACCAAATGGCGATGAACGCCACGCTGGGAAAAGAGGTGCCGGTGGCGGGAACGTATGCCCCCGTGGACGCGCACCCGCAAGGGATTACCGCTGTTTTACTGGCACCGATTGACGGCCTCTATAACCACGAAACCTACACCGCCGGCGCCATTGACGTCGCGCTGTTTGTCTTGATTATCGGCGGCTTTCTGGGGGTGGTGAATAAAACGGGGGCGATTGATGCCGGTATTGAACGGGTAACAGTCAAACTCAACGGCAAAGATGAGTGGATGATCCCCATTCTGATGGCGCTGTTCGCCGCTGGCGGCACTATCTATGGCATGGCGGAGGAGTCGTTGCCCTTCTACACGCTGCTGGTGCCGGTTATGATGGCGGCCCGCTTCGATCCGTTAGTGGCGGCGGCAACCGTACTGCTCGGCGCGGGGATAGGCACGCTCGGTTCGACCATTAACCCTTTCGCCACGGTCATTGCCGCCAACGCCGCCGGCATCCCTTTTACTCAGGGAATGCTGATGCGCGTACTGCTGTTAATTGTCGGCTACGTACTGTGCGTGTTTTGGGTAATGCGCTATGCGCGCAAAGTCCGCGCCCATCCTGAGCTTTCTATCGTGGCGGATAAAATGGAGGAAAACCGCGCCCATTTCCTCGGCAATCGCGCCAATACACTGCTGGAGTTTACGGCTACCCGGAAATGGGTGCTGCTGATCTTCGCCGCCTCTTTCGCGGTGATGATTTACGGCGTGGCGGTTCTCGGCTGGTGGATGGCGGAAATCTCCGGCGTTTTTCTGGCGGCGGCGATTATCGTTGGCGTGATAACGCGGATGGGCGAGGAAGCATTCACCAGTACTTTTATCGACGGCGCGCGGGATTTGCTCGGCGTGGCGCTAATTATTGGTATCGCGCGCGGCATTGTGGTGGTCATGGATAACGGTATGATTACCCATACTATTTTGCACAGCGCGGAAAGTCTGGTTTCCGGCCTCTCTACCACCATTTTCATAAACGTAACCTACTGGCTGGAAGTATTGCTCTCCTTCCTGGTGCCCTCCTCTTCCGGTCTTGCCGTATTGACGATGCCCATTATGGCGCCGTTAGCGGATTTTGCCCACGTACAGCGGGATTTGGTCGTAACCGCCTACCAGTCGGCCTCCGGGATTGTGAACCTGGTTACTCCCACCTCCGCCGTGGTCATGGGCGGTCTGGCGATCGCGCGGGTTCCCTATGTCCGCTATCTGAAATGGGTCGCGCCGCTGTTGCTGATCCTGACATTGCTGAACATGACGGCACTGAGCATCGGAGCGATGATGTAACGAGCCAGATGGCGACGCGTCTTATCCGACAGGACTGATAAGCACAGCGCCATCAGGCACGCCGTCACCTTTTTTGATCGGCTTCTCATTTTCCTGCAAAACCGCCCGATTGATCCGCAATCAATGTGACAAATGTGATGAATTTCGCCAGTCCGTTGATATCAATAATAAAGATAAGGTGCATTTATGAAGGAATACGATGATTACTCCGCCAAAGAACAACAGCAACTGGCGGTTTGTCAGCGCCTGATTAGTGAAAAAAGTTACCTGTCCCAGGAGGAGATTCGCCGCGATTTACAAAATGAGGGATTTGAAGGTATCAGTCAATCTACGGTTTCGCGCCTGCTCAAGCTGCTGGGCGCAATAAAAATCAGAAATACGAAGGGACAAAAGATTTATTCCGTAAATCCCCAGCGGCGTCCTTCGCCGGATGCCGGACGTTCAATAGCCGAAATGGTCGTCAGCGTTGAACATAATAGCGAATTTATCCTTATCCATACGGCGGCAGGTTATGGTCGCGCCGTCGCGAGAATTCTGGATTACCACGCATTGCCGGAAATTCTCGGCGTCGTTGCCGGTAGCAGTATTGTCTGGGTCGCACCACGGGTCGTTCAGCGCACGGCGCTGGTACACAAACAAATTAATTATTTGCTTAAAATGAATTTAAATTCATAAGAACCGTTTGCGATGAGTAAATCATGCATTAATCGCTTGATCCCCAAACAGAGCTGAGTATAATCGCGGACAATTTGCCGGGAGGAAGCATGGTTCAGTGTGTACGACATTCTGTCTTACCGCGTCTGAAAAAGGACGCAGGCCTGCCGTTTTTCTTTCCGTTGAAAACCAATACCAAGCCCCTCAATTGAGGGGCTTTTTTTTGCCCAGGCGTCAGGAGATAAACATGGCTAACCCGCTATATCAAAAACATATCATTTCCATAAACGACCTCAGCCGCGACGATCTTAATCTGGTACTGGCGACGGCGGCGAAATTAAAAGCCAACCCGCAGCCGGAGCTATTGAAACATAAAGTGATCGCCAGCTGCTTTTTCGAAGCCTCCACGCGTACCCGCCTGTCGTTTGAAACCTCAATGCATCGCCTGGGCGCCAGCGTAGTGGGCTTCTCCGACAGCGCCAACACGTCGCTGGGGAAAAAAGGAGAAACGTTAGCCGACACGATCTCAGTGATTAGCACTTACGTGGACGCGATTGTGATGCGCCATCCGCAAGAAGGCGCGGCACGTCTGGCGACGGAGTTTTCCGGTCAGGTGCCGGTGCTCAATGCGGGTGACGGTTCGAACCAGCATCCGACGCAGACCCTGTTGGATCTGTTCACCATCCAGGAAACGCAGGGCCGTCTGGATAACCTGCATATCGCGATGGTCGGCGATCTGAAATATGGCCGCACCGTGCATTCGCTAACCCAGGCGCTGGCGAAATTTAGCGGCAACCGTTTTTATTTTATCGCGCCGGACGCGCTGGCGATGCCGCAGTACATTCTGGATATGCTTGATGAAAAAGGAATGGCCTGGAGCCTGCATGGTTCTATTGAAGAGGTCATGGCCGACGTCGACATCCTCTATATGACTCGCGTACAGAAAGAGCGTCTCGACCCGTCGGAGTACGCCAATGTGAAGGCGCAGTTTGTTCTGCGCGCCAGCGACCTGAACGGCGCGCGTGAAAATATGAAAGTGCTGCACCCGCTGCCGCGCATTGATGAAATCACCACGGATGTGGATAAAACGCCACACGCCTGGTACTTCCAACAGGCGGGCAACGGTATTTTCGCTCGCCAGGCGTTACTGGCGTTGGTACTGAATAGCGAACTGAGTCTGTAAGGGAGAAAAACGATGACACACGATAACAAACTGCAGGTTGAAGCCATTAAATGCGGCACCGTGATTGACCATATCCCTGCGCAGGTAGGCTTTAAGCTGCTGAGTCTGTTTAAATTGACCGAGACCGATCAGCGAATCACTATCGGTCTGAATCTCCCGTCTGGCGAGATGGGGCGTAAAGACTTAATCAAAATAGAAAACACCTTCCTCACCGATGAGCAGGTTAACCAACTTGCTCTGTACGCGCCGCAGGCCACCGTTAACCGCATCGACAACTACGACGTAGTCGGGAAATCACGCCCCAGCCTGCCAGAGCGTATTAATAATGTGCTGGTTTGCCCGAACAGCAACTGCATCAGCCACGCGGAACCGGTATCCTCCAGCTTTGCAGTGAAAAAACGCGCCAATGATATCGCCCTCAAATGCAAATACTGTGAAAAAGAGTTTTCGCATTATGTGGTGCTGGCCAACTAATGGGGGTTGGTTATGAGATCCCGGCTCCCTATAATGAGCGGGGACATTCTATTACCGCTGTAATTCAGGAGAAATCATGAGCAAAACTATTGCGACGGAAAATGCACCAGCAGCAATCGGCCCATACGTACAGGGCGTTGACCTGGGTAGCATGGTAATCACTTCCGGTCAGATTCCGGTCGATCCGAAAACCGGTGCCGTAGCGGAAGATGTATCCGCTCAGGCACGTCAGTCGCTGGAAAACGTTAAAGCTATTGTGGAAGCCGCTGGCCTGAAAGTAGGCGACATTGTGAAAACGACCGTCTTCGTGAAAGACCTGAACGATTTCGCGACCGTCAACGCCACCTACGAAGCCTTCTTCACCGAGCACAACGCCACCTTCCCGGCGCGTTCCTGCGTGGAAGTTGCCCGTCTGCCGAAAGACGTGAAAATTGAGATTGAAGCGATCGCTGTTCGTCGCTAACGCTCGTTTATAGATAGTGGCCAAATGGCGCTATCGCTTATTTGGCCTGGTATGCCATCCAGGCCGATAATGCACAATACTTCGACGCTTACTGCCAGCCATAACGTCGGCTGTAAAACCCTTTCACCAACTGGGTTAACGTCATATAGCCCGCCAGAATAGCAATCAGCCACGGGAAATAGCTTAACGGCAGCGCCTGCAACTGCAGGTAAGACGCCAGCGGCGAAAACGGCAACGAAATTCCCACGACCATCACCAACAACGTCATCGCCATCAGCGGCCAGGCGGCGCGACTTTGAATAAACGGCAGACGACGGGTACGGATCATATGCACAATCAGCGTTTGCGACAGTAATCCCACCACAAACCAGCCGGACTGGAACAAGGTTTGCGTTTCTGGCGTATTCGCATGAAATACCCACCACATCAGACAAAAGGTCAAAATGTCGAAAATCGAGCTGATCGGACCGAAAAAGACCATAAAGCGCCCCAAATCCGCCGGATTCCAGCGCTGCGGCTTTTGAATTTGTTCTTCATCGACATTATCAAACGGAATCGCCACCTGGGATACATCGTACAGCAGGTTTTGAATCAGCAAGTGCAGCGGCAGCATTGGCAGGAACGGCAAAAAGGCGCTCGCCACCAGTACGCTAAACACGTTACCGAAATTTGAGCTGGCCGTCATCTTGATATATTTCAACATATTAGAAAAAGTACGACGACCTTCAATGACGCCTTCTTCCAGCACCATCAGGCTCTTTTCCAGCAGAATAATATCGGCCGCTTCACGGGCGATGTCCACCGCGCCATCTACCGAGATACCAATATCCGCCGCCCGCAACGCCGGAGCATCGTTAATCCCGTCGCCCATAAAACCGACCACATGCCCCTCGCGTTTGAGCAAAGTGACGATGCGCTCTTTATGCATCGGCGTCAGACGCGCAAACAACGTCGTACGGGCGGCCAGCGCCGCCAGCGCGTCGTCGCTTAACCCTTCAATATCACTGCCAATAACGACATCGCCCGCATCCAGCCCAACTTCATGGCAAACTTTCGCTGCTACCAGCTCGCTGTCACCGGTGAGAATTTTCACCGTAATTCCGCTCGCCTTCAGCGCTTTCAGCGCCGGTGCGGTGGTCTCTTTCGGCGGATCGAGAAAAGCGATATACCCTTCCAGAATCAGATCAGATTCATCGATACGCTGGTAATCGCCCTCACGCGCAGGCAGATATTTGGTCGCGACGGCGACCACGCGTAGCCCCTGACGGTTCAGCATGTCGGTAACGCGTTTCACCCGGCGCAGCATATTGTCGTCCAGCGGCACAATATCGCCGTTGTGGCGCACCTGAGTACACACGTTCAGGATCTCCTGTAACGCGCCTTTGCAGACCAGTTGATGCACGTTCGAATCTTCGGCCACCACCACCGACATCCGGCGACGCTCAAAATCAAACGGGATCTCATCGATTTTCTGCCAGCGTCCGGAGAGCTGACGCGCGGCGGTTTCGTCTACTCCCTCCAGGACCGCCGTATCCAGTAAATTTTTTAGACCGGTCTGATAATGGCTATTCAGCCAGGCACAATGCAGTACATGCTCGCTGGGCTTACCAGAAATATCAGTATGATTTTCCAGCACAATTTTGTCCTGCGTCAGAGTGCCGGTTTTATCGGTGCACAGAATATCCATCGCGCCGAAGTTCTGAATCGCATCAAGGTGCTTCACGATAACTTTCTGTTTCGAGAGCTTCACCGCCCCGCGCGCGAGGGTGGAGGTGACGATCATCGGCAACATTTCCGGGGTGAGTCCTACCGCGACCGAAAGCGCAAATAGCGCCGCTTCCCACCAGTCACCTTTCGTGTAACCATTAATAATCAGTACTACCGGCGCCATGACCAGCATAAAGCGGATTAGCAACATACTGACGCGGCTAATTCCTTTCTGGAAAGCGTTCTGCTCGTTATCTTGTTCCGAAACGCGCCCCGCCAATTGACCAAACCAGGTGTCGGCGCCGGTCGCCATCACCACGGCCTGCGCCGTTCCGCTCACGACGTTGGTCCCCATAAAGCACAGCGTGTCGCACTCAAGCGGGTTATTTTGCCGGGGCTCACGCGTCGCGGCGACTTTCTCGACCGGCAGAGATTCGCCGGTCAGCGACGCCTGGGCGACAAACAGATCGCGCGCCTGGATAATCCGTAAATCCGCCGGGATCATATCCCCCGCCGCCAGCTTAATAATATCGCCGGGCACCAGTTGATCGATGGGTAATTCCAGCCAGGCGTTTTCGCCATTTTCATTAATAACCCGCAGTACGGTAGCGGTATTGCTCACCATCGCTTTTAGCGCGTCCGCTGCTTTCGTCGAGCGCGCTTCCTGCACAAAATTCAGCAGCGTTGAGATACCGACCATCAGGGCGATAACGCCTGCGGCAAACAGATCCTCCGTGGCATAAGAAATGCCGCCAAGAATCGTGAGTAAGATGTTGAAAGGATTGCGATAACATACCCACAGATGCACCCACCACGGCGAGGGTTTCTGTGCCGGAAGGCGGTTTTCGCCATGCTTTTCACGCGCGCGCGTCACCTCGGCAGCGTTTAATCCCTCCGGGTGCGTATCAAAGACGCGCCAGAGCGTCTCCTGCTCCATTGCCGCGACTTTCAGACAGCGATCGCTCAGCGAAGGCGGGATAGTCGCATTTACCGCGGTCTGCGCGCCGGGCAGCGGATCGCGGTGAACCAGACGATAAGGCAAATGACGATTAAGCCGGGCAAAAAGCTGGCGGGTAATGGTTTTTAGCATAGGTAATCCCTCCGCGCCGAAGTCAGGCGCAGAAAATTCTTCAGGCGCGGCAAAGCCTTGCCCGATGAGCAATGTTTAAATAAAAACAGGGACGTTATTGTGTCACTGTCTTACACACCGGTAAGACAGCAGAGGCAGGCTTACCGGAAAAGGAAAATTCTCCATCGCGGGAGAGGGGTGGGTTCAGGGTCCATGTCGCCTCCGGTAAGTAAATAATTTGCGCCGCGGATTATACGCATAAATCCATAAGTTTTGTGGCAATTATGGCGGTATCATACCGTTACGTAATTAAACCAACGATAAACCAGACTTTGCCCATTGCCCTTCGCTTGAGTAAAGTTACTCTTTTTATCACCATCAGCGTCACGCCACGAGAAAACAGGATGCAAAACCGGCTCACTATCAAAGACATCGCCCGCCTGAGCGGCGTAGGGAAATCAACCGTTTCCCGCGTGCTTAACAATGAAAGCGGCGTAAGCGAACGTACCCGCGAGCGTGTCGAAGCGGTGATGAATCAACACGGTTTCTCTCCGTCCCGCTCCGCCCGTGCGATGCGGGGACAAAGCGATAAAGTGGTCGCTATTATCGTCACTCGCCTTGATTCGTTGTCTGAAAACCTCGCGGTTCAGACCATGCTGCCTGCGTTTTACGAACAGGGCTACGACCCTATTATGATGGAAAGTCAGTTCTCGCCGACGCTGGTAATGGAGCATCTGGGCATGCTCAGACGACGTAACATTGATGGTGTGGTGCTGTTTGGCTTTACCGGCATCACAGAAGAGTTGATCGCCCCCTGGAAAGCCTCGCTGGTGCTGCTGGCAAGAGATGCGCAAGGTTTTGCCTCCGTCTGTTACGACGACGAGGGCGCGATTCATATCCTTATGCAGCGGCTGTATGAGCAGGGACACCGCAACATTAGCTTTCTGGGCGTTCCCCATAGCGATATTACCACCGGCAAACGTCGGCATGACGCATACCTGGCGTTTTGCAAAAAACATAAACTTCATCCCGTCGCCGCCCTGCCCGGTCTTGCCATGAAGCAGGGCTATGAGCATACGGCAAGTGTCATCATGCCGGATACCACCGCGTTAGTCTGCGCCACCGATACGCTGGCGTTGGGCGCCAGTAAGTATTTACAGGAGCAACGTATTGAGACGCTGCAACTGGCAAGCGTCGGGAACACGCCGCTGATAAAATTCCTGCACCCGGAGATCGTCACTGTCGATCCCGGCTATGCTGAAGCCGGACGGCAGGCGGCTTCGCAGCTGATCGAACAGATCAATGGCCGCTGCGATCCGCGCCGGATCGTCATTCCTTCCACCCTCGCCTGAGTGGCTGATTAAACGGAATACCACGAGTAATTTGTGATCGTCGCTGCGTTTCGGGAACGTTCCCATTTTTAAACCAACGTTGAAGAGATACTCTTGCGCCAATCAATTACATATCTCCTCTGCCATGAGGCTTTACGATGAGCAAAGTAAAACAAGCCGATATTGACCGGCTGATTGACCTGGTTGGCGGGCGCGACAACATCGCCACGGTGAGCCACTGCATTACTCGCCTGCGCTTTGTGCTCCACCAGCCCGCGAGCGCCAGACCAAAAGAGATCGAACAATTACCGATGGTTAAAGGTTGTTTCACCAACGCCGGTCAGTTTCAGGTGGTGATTGGCACCGACGTTGGCGATTACTATAACGCGCTGCTGGAGACCACCGGCAAAGCGTATACCGATAAAGAGCAGGCCAAAAAAGCCGCTCGCCAGAACATGAAGTGGCATGAGCAGTTAATTTCCCACTTCGCGGAGATCTTCTTTCCGCTACTACCGGCGTTGATCAGCGGCGGTTTGATCTTAGGCTTTCGTAACGTGATTGGCGATGTGCCGATGAGCAACGGCCAAACGCTGGCGCAGATGCATCCGGCGCTAAAAACGCTTTATGATTTTTTATGGTTGATCGGCGAAGCGATCTTTTTCTATCTGCCGGTGGGGATCTGCTGGTCGGCGGTGAAAAAAATGGGCGGCACGCCGATTCTTGGTATCGTGCTCGGCGTGACGCTGGTATCGCCGCAGTTGATGAATGCGTATCTGCTGGGCCAGCAAACGCCGGACGTCTGGAACTTCGGCTTATTTAGCATTGAGAAAGTGGGCTACCAGGCGCAGGTAATCCCGGCGCTACTGGCAGGGCTGGCGCTTGGGTTTATTGAAACACGGTTGAAACGCATCGTGCCGGATTATCTCTACCTGGTCGTCGTCCCGGTGTGTTCGTTGATACTGGCCGTCTTTCTCGCCCACGCTTTTATCGGCCCCTTTGGTCGTATGATCGGCGACGGCGTGGCCTTTGCGGTACGTTATCTGATGACAGGCAATTTCGCCCCGATAGGCGCGGCGCTGTTCGGCTTCCTGTATGCCCCGTTGGTCATTACCGGCGTCCACCAGACAACGCTCGCTATCGATATGCAAATGGTCCAGAGCATGGGCGGTACGCCAGTCTGGCCGCTGATTGCGCTGTCGAATATCGCGCAGGCTTCCGCCGTAGTGGGCATCATCATCTCCAGCCGTAAACACAATGAACGCGAGATCTCCGTTCCTGCCGCCATTTCCGCTTACCTTGGGGTAACCGAACCGGCGATGTACGGTATCAACCTGAAGTATCGTTTTCCGATGCTGTGCGCGATGATCGGATCTGGTCTGGCGGGACTGCTCTGCGGTCTGAACGGCGTCATCGCCAACGGTATCGGCGTGGGCGGCCTGCCGGGCATCCTGTCTATACCGCCGCGCTACTGGCAGGTGTACGGCATGGCGATGGTTATCGCGATCGTTATCCCGATGATTCTGACCACCTTTATCTATCAGCGTAAGCATCGTCAGGGCACATTACAAATTGTCTAATTCTTCTTCGGGGCGCAGTTGCGTCCCAACGCACTTGCAGGAAACTACAATGACTATTCCCCTCTGGTGGCAAAACGGCGTTATTTATCAGATCTACCCGAAAAGTTTTCAGGACACGACCGGCAGCGGCACCGGCGATTTACGCGGCGTCACGCAGCGCCTTGACTATCTACAGCGACTCGGCGTAGATGCCATCTGGCTCACGCCGTTTTATATCTCGCCGCAGGTGGATAACGGTTATGACGTCGCAAATTATACGGCTATCGACCCGACCTACGGCACGCTGGATGATTTTGACGAGCTGGTCGCGCAGGCGAAAGCACGCGGTATTCGTATCATCCTGGATATGGTGTTTAACCATACTTCTACCCAGCACGCCTGGTTTCGCGAAGCGCTGAACAAAGAGAGCCCATACCGTCAGTTTTATATCTGGCGCGATGGCACGCCGGATGTCTGCCCGAATAACTGGCAATCCAAATTTGGCGGCAGCGCCTGGCGCTGGCATAGCCAGAGCGAACAATATTATTTACACCTTTTCGCGCCAGAACAGGCCGACCTGAACTGGGAAAACCCCGCCGTGCGCGCCGAGCTGAAAAAGGTCTGCGAATTCTGGGCCGATCGCGGCGTGGATGGCCTGCGTCTGGACGTGGTGAACCTGATCGCCAAAGATCAGAATTTTCCTGACGATCCGACGGGCGACGGACGCCGCTTTTATACCGACGGGCCGCGCGCGCATACGTTTTTACGCGAAATGAACCGTGACGTTTTTACACCGCGTAATCTGATGACGGTAGGCGAAATGTCCTCTACCACGCTGGAAAACTGCCAGCAATATGCCGCGCTTAGCGGCGACGAACTCTCGATGACCTTCAATTTTCATCATCTGAAGGTGGATTACCCCAATGGCGAAAAGTGGACGCTGGCAAAACCTGATTATGTGGCGCTGAAAGCGTTGTTCCGCCACTGGCAACAGGGGATGCATAACGTCGCCTGGAACGCGTTATTCTGGTGTAATCACGATCAGCCGCGCATCGTTTCCCGCTTTGGCGACGAGGGTGAATACCGGGTTCCAGCCGCGAAAATGCTGGCGATGGCGCTGCACGGTATGCAAGGGACGCCTTATATCTATCAGGGCGAAGAAATCGGCATGACCAACCCACACTTTACCCGCATCACCGATTATCGCGACGTGGAAAGCCATAACATGTTTGCCGCGCTACGCGCCGCCGGACGCGACCCCGACGAACTACTGGCTATCCTGGCCAGTAAATCCCGCGACAACAGCCGCACGCCGATGCAGTGGGACAACGGTAAAAACGCCGGTTTCACCCAGGGCGAGCCGTGGATAAGCCTGTGCGATAACTATACGGAGGTTAACGTCGCGGCGGCATTACGCGATGAAAACTCAGTGTTTTACACCTATCAAAAGCTGATTGCGCTACGTAAAACCCAGCCTGTACTGATCTGGGGCGATTATCAGGATCTCCTCCCGGATAGCCCATCAGTATGGTGTTATCGCCGCCAGTGGCAGGGGCAAACCCTGCTGGTCGTCGCCAATCTGAGCGACCAGTGTCAGGAGTGGCATCCGCCGCATATCAAAGGACAGTGGCAGGCGCTACTGCACAATTATGGCGAGGTCGCCAGCCAGCCAGCGGCGATGACGCTCCGCCCATTTGAAGCCATCTGGTGGTTACAACGCTAGCGCGACGTCCTTATACGGATAAACGCCACAGACCTATTGACACGGGCGGTGGCGTTGCTCCTGGTTACTGTCTGTTTTTGTTGAATAATTAATCAGATTTTTCTTGCTATCTTTTACAAACGCTACAGCGCCCGCCATCTGTACGCTCTGATTTTTACCTTGTTCTACATCAATAAAATTGCAAACATCCTTGATGCAAATCACTACATATAGACTTTAAAATGCACGCCGACCCAATATGTTGTATTAATTGACTACAATTGCTACAACACCTGTTCACTCGACACAAGGTGAATTGTGGATAACCTGGGTCAGGATTGCGGGAAGTCGTTGGAAAAGAGATGAATAAACCTGTTATGGCTTCCCCGGCCTCTGTGGATAACCTGTTCTTACAAATATGGAGTGATCATGACACCGCATGTGATGAAACGAGATGGCTGTAAAGTGCCATTCAAATCAGAGCGCATTAAGGAAGCCATTCTACGTGCAGCTAAAGCAGCGGGAGTCGATGACGCAGATTACTGTGCCACCGTCGCAGAAGTCGTTAGCAGCCAAATGAACGCGCGCAGTCAGGTGGATATTAACGAGATCCAAACTGCGGTTGAAAACCAACTGATGTCCGGCCCGTACAAACAGCTTGCCCGCGCCTACATCGAATACCGTCACGATCGCGACATTCAGCGTGAAAAGCGTGGTCGTCTGAACCAGGAAATTCGCGGCCTGGTAGAGCAAACTAACTCCGCGTTGCTCAATGAAAACGCCAACAAAGACAGTAAAGTCATTCCCACCCAGCGCGATTTGCTGGCCGGGATTGTCGCCAAACACTATGCCCGCCAGCACCTGTTGCCGCGTGACGTAGTACAAGCGCATGAGCGCGGCGATATCCACTATCACGATCTCGACTACTCGCCGTTCTTCCCGATGTTCAACTGTATGCTGATCGACCTGAAAGGCATGTTGACCCAGGGCTTTAAGATGGGTAACGCCGAGATCGAACCGCCAAAATCTATCTCTACCGCCACTGCCGTTACCGCGCAGATTATCGCGCAGGTCGCCAGCCATATTTATGGCGGCACCACCATTAACCGTATCGACGAAGTGCTGGCGCCGTTTGTCACCGAAAGCTATAACAAGCACCGCAAAACCGCCGATGAGTGGCAGATCCCGGATGCCGAAGGGTATGCGCGTTCTCGCACCGAAAAAGAGTGCTACGACGCCTTCCAGTCGCTGGAGTACGAAGTTAACACGCTGCACACCGCTAACGGCCAGACGCCTTTCGTGACCTTTGGTTTTGGCCTCGGCACCAGTTGGGAGTCGCGTCTGATTCAGGCGTCTATTTTGCGTAACCGTATCGCCGGTCTGGGTAAAAATCGCAAAACCGCCGTGTTCCCGAAACTGGTCTTTGCTATCCGCGACGGTTTGAACCACAAGTTTGGCGATCCGAACTACGACATTAAACAACTGGCGCTGGAGTGCGCGAGCAAGCGCATGTATCCGGACATCCTCAACTACGATCAGGTGGTCAAAGTCACCGGTTCGTTCAAAACGCCAATGGGCTGCCGCAGCTTCCTCGGCGTGTGGGAGAACGAAAACGGCGAGCAGATCCACGACGGGCGTAACAACCTGGGCGTGATTAGCCTTAACCTGCCGCGCATCGCGCTGGAAGCAAAAGGCGACGAAACCGCATTCTGGAAACTGCTGGATGAACGTCTGGCGCTGGCGCGGAAGGCGCTGATGACCCGTATCGCCCGCCTTGAAGGCGTGAAAGCCCGTGTCGCGCCTATCCTGTATATGGAAGGCGCCTGCGGCGTGCGGCTGAAAGCGGACGACGACGTGTCTGAAATCTTTAAAAATGGTCGTGCGTCCATCTCTCTGGGCTACATTGGTATCCATGAAACCATTAATGCGCTGTTCGGCGGCGAGCACCTGTACGACAGCGAGCAACTTCGCGCTAAAGGCATCGCGATTGTGGAGCGTCTGCGCCAGGCCGTGGATCAGTGGAAAGAAGAGACCGGCTACGGCTTTAGTCTGTACAGCACGCCAAGTGAAAACCTCTGTGACCGCTTCTGCCGTCTGGATACCGCCGAGTTCGGCGTGGTGCCGGGCGTAACCGATAAAGGTTACTACACCAACAGCTTCCACCTCGACGTGGAGAAGAAGGTCAACCCGTACGACAAAATCGATTTCGAAGCGCCGTATCCGCCGCTGGCGAACGGGGGTTTCATTTGCTACGGCGAATACCCGAACATTCAGCACAACCTGAAAGCGCTGGAAGATGTCTGGGATTACAGCTATCAGCATGTACCCTATTACGGCACCAACACGCCGATCGATGAATGCTACGAGTGCGGCTTTACCGGCGAGTTCGAATGTACCAGTAAAGGTTTCACCTGCCCGAAATGCGGCAACCACGACGCCGCGCGCGTCTCGGTCACCCGCCGCGTGTGCGGTTATTTAGGCAGCCCGGACGCACGTCCGTTTAACGCCGGCAAACAAGAAGAAGTGAAGCGCCGCGTGAAGCATTTAGGCAATGGGCAGATCGGTTAATCCTCCGTTTGCAATGCGTAAATGCCGGATGGCGGTGTAAACACCTTATCCGGCCTACAACCGCTGGCTATAGTTCCAATTTCATGAGTTTCCTCTAAGCAGTTGGTGTTGTAGCAAGGCGGCAAACGAACGAATCCCAGGGAGCTTACATAAGTAAGTGACCTGGGTAAGTGAGAGCGGCCAACGCCGCTACAGCGCCAAATGCAACGAGGAAACATGAACTTTCACCAATACTACCCCGTCGATATCGTTAACGGCCCCGGCACCCGCTGCACCCTGTTTGTGTCAGGGTGCGTGCATGAATGCCCTGGCTGCTACAACAAAAGCACCTGGCGGCTCAATTCCGGCCAGCCGTTTACCAAAGAGATGGAAGATAAGATCATTGCCGATCTGAACGACACGCGCATTCACCGTCAGGGGATCTCGCTGTCGGGCGGCGATCCGCTGCATCCGCAAAACGTACCGGATATCCTGGCACTGGTACAACGCATCCACGCGGAGTGCCCGGGGAAAGATATCTGGGTGTGGACTGGCTACAAGCTCGATGAACTCAACGCCGCACAGATGCAGGTGGTCGATCTCATCAACGTGCTGGTCGATGGCAAATTTGTGCAGGATCTGAAAGACCCGGCGCTGATCTGGCGCGGTAGCAGCAACCAGGTAGTGCATCATTTGCGTTGATGCGGGGATATTGGGTCAAAACCGTTACTCGTCCGCTACTTTTATATCCTTCTTTCGCCTCCTGCTTACAGGGATATGCATATGCCTATACATATGTCACGCACAGGCATATAATTAACTCCGATACTGGCCTATAACATCACGCCCACCAGGGCAGGAGACGACCATGCGAACCGTATCTGTATTTAAAAATGGCAATAACCGCGCGATCCGCCTTCCACGCGATCTGGATTTTGACGGCGTCAACGAACTTGAAATCTTCCGCGAAGGCGACACGATTATTCTGCGCCCCGCCCGCCCTTCCTGGGGATCGTTCCGTCATGAGGAAAAAGCCAGCCCGGACTTTCTGACGGAACGCGAAGACATCGTCAGCGATGAGGGGCGCTTTGAACTATGAGTAAAACCTACATGCTGGATACCTGCATCTGTTCTTTCATTATGCGCGAACAGCCGGAAGCTGTGCTGAGACGCCTTGAGCAGGCAGTGCTGCGCCGCCATCGTATTGTGGTGTCGGCGATTACCTACGCCGAAATGCGTTTTGGCTGTACGGGCAAAAAGGCCTCGCCGCGCCATGCCCAACTGGTCGATGCATTCTGTAGCCGCCTGGATGCCGTGCTGGCGTGGGACCGGGCGGCAGTGGATGCCACCACAGAGATCCGTGCCGTACTGGCCGCCGCCGGTACGCCGATTGGATCAAACGATGCGGCTATCGCCGGCCATGCCATTGCGTCCGGGGCGATACTGGTCACTAATAACGTGAGGGAGTTTGAGCGGGTACCGGGTTTGCAGTACGAAGATTGGGTAAAATAACCCGTGCTGGCATACCGACAAGCACATAAATCTTCTTAACAATGACGTGACGGGAAAGTGTCAAAAACGACTTACGCACTCCATTGCGACCGTTTTAAATTGCGTAAAATTCTGACATGCGCAGAGGCGCGTCATGGCGCGTTCGCGCAGGAAAGTGACGAAAATATCGTAGATGGCCATCGCCTCTTCATATTCACTTTTGCTGATGGCGAGTAAAAAAATAACGTGCGCCGTTTCGTCACCCCAGACAATCCCCTGTGGCGCGAGTACCGTATAAACCACCGTTTTCTTCGCCAGCAGCCCCAGCGCGTGTGGCAAGGCAATCCCGTCGCCTAATAACGTACTGACAATAGCTTCACGCTCAATAACCGAATCGAGAAACGCCGCATCAACAAAGCCTTCCTCATGCAACTGATCGCACAGCGTTTTAAACAGCGTCTGTTGATCTATTTCCCCTTCCACGATGCGAAAATGCGAGGCATCGAAATATTTATCCAGCATCCACGGGCGGGTTCTGTCCACCAGCACCAGCTTACCGATCTGCTCCAATTGATAGTCGGTAGGAAAGGGTGCGATCATGATGACCGGCTTATCTTTTTCGCCGATCCGCGCCGTGGAAATCACAAAATCCTCCACAATACTGTCCCGCGCCTCATAGTCGCGTAGCGTCAGAGTGCGGGCAATCTCAATCTGCGGGTATTTCCGCGCCAGTACTGCTTCAATCATCCGCACCATCGCATTACCAGCATCGCACACCAGCAGTACCTGCGGCTGCCGCTGGTAGCCAATGTTGTAACTACGTTCCAGCCCAACGCCAATATGCAGCACCAGAAAACCGATTTCGTTTTCGCTAATGGTATACGGCGTGTATTTTCCCCAACTCGATATCGCCGCCAACGTCATATCCCACGCCATCGGATAGTGCTGCTTAATATTTTCCAGTAGTGGGTTGGGGATCATGATCTGGTAGCGCACGCGGGTAATCATCGTTTTGATGTGGGTCAGCAAGTCCGCGTGAAGCTGTTTATCATTCAACAGGTTATAGTTGTACTGGGTATTAATAAAATCGAGGATATAGCGCACCAGCGCCTCTTCATCATCGGCATTAATGGCGCTGGGGGCAATCTCCTGTACCTGGCGGGCGGCAATATGCACCTTCAGCCAGCTTACTTCCGGCTCCGACAGCGGCTTGTCGGCCAGCTGTTGTAGTAGCTCCGCAATCTCATGCGCCGCATGGCGCACTTTTTCATCGACCTCCTCTGCCACGCATTCCGATAACGGATACCCCTCGCGAATACGCCGTACCGCCACCGCGCAGTACAAACGCAGAAACAGCTCGCCCTCATCGGTCAGGCGGATTTGACAATGAGAGAAAATATCCGGCAAAAGAGACTGCAGCCGTTGAGACACCTCGGTGTTCAGCGTGGTACTAACAATTAACGGATGGGAGGGCTCCTGCTGCGCCAGCGTCCATAAAAGGTCGGTCAGACAGGCGCGAATCGCCATCTCTCCGCCAAACAATTTCATGCCATGACGCGGACGCGTTTCCAGCGTCAGATGATAACGCAGCAAATGCTCGCGTACGTCCGCCATATCGTTCTGCAACGTCGCACGGCTGACAAACCATTCATCTGCTAAATCCTCCAGCTTCAGCGAGAAGGCGGAGGTTAAAAAACGCGCCAGCAAATAGTGTATCCGCTCCTGGCTGGTGCGCGGACCGCGCTCCAGGGCGGGAGATTGCTGCGTTTGCAGGGATTGATAACGTGCCGGATCATCAATTTTGAGCTGATACCCGTTGCCGCGGCTGAGAGTAAATTGCGCGCCATGCGGCGTCAGCAACATGTTCAGCGCGGCGATATCCGCCCGAACGGTACGCGTGGAGACCGACAACCGCTGCGCCAGCTCGTCCTGCGGCAGCGTCTCGTTTTGCAGCATCGCAAATAGCTGCGCTAAACGTTGGTTGGGGAATCGCACGTCTCTCTCCTCATGATTAGCCGACACGCGACCGGACGATAGCGAGTAACTGACGCACATCGTCCGCACGGGTGTTGCCGCTCACCTTATCAATAATCGAACTATAAATGTGAGGAATGATTTTGCTTACACCTGCATCAAGGGCGATGTGCAGAATCTCGGCGAAGTTTTCCAGATCGATGCCGCCCGTCGGTTCCAGCCAGAAATCATGGCGGGCGCAGGCCTCAGCCACCGCTTTATACTCGTCGCGACAGGTGAGCCCTCCCATCGGAAAGTATTTAACGGAGCTGCCGCCCATGTCTTTGAGTAGCGCAATCGCCGTTTCTATGGATACGATGCCGTCCGGCGCGCGGCTGCTTAGCGGGCCGGTGGAAATTTTCACCAGCCCCGGCGTGCCGGTCGGCGAGACAAGACCGTTCACCACCGTCTCGTTTTGCCCCAGCAGCGCCCGGCTGGTCCCTACGCCGGTAAACACCTGGTTGACATGCTGCGGCTGTACCTGACGCGAGATTTCGCTCACCATCGACGACTGGTTAGGATCGCCTGCCCCCAGTCCGACGGAGAGCGCATTATCGATAAGCGCCGCATATTCACGCATATCTGCGACTGCGCTTGCCACATCCGGATAGTTTTTGGAGAGCACGCCAACCAGCACATGACCTTCCGCCGCCGCGTAGATTTCCCGGGCGTTATCTTTCGAACCGGCCAGTACGTTCAGGCAAACGCGATCGCGGTAAAAGTTAGGGGTCAGTTTCATGCTTGTTTCTCCTGATTAATCACCTCGCCAATACGACGCGCCACAATCGCTAACTGCGCGCGATCGACGCTGCGGACATCCGCTTCAATAATCCCTTCGTTGGCTTTGTATCCGCGAAAGTAAATCGCGTATTCCCCTTGCTTCAGCGCGTCGACCAGGTCGCCAGTGGCGATGCCGGTAACGGCTTCATCAAACTTAATTTCCGTGCGCGCGATGTCGCGTCCGGCGCTGTCCCACACCACACGGGCGCTGACGCCGTTAAACGTGTTCAACGTGTCGATAAAGGGCGCCATTTTTTCTACCATCTCCGCGCCGCTCTCTTTTTGCGCCCGCAGGTACAATTCAATGGCGCAGGTCAGGCCAACAATTCCTTCTTTGCCGACCTTCATCGCCCGGCCAATGCCCGCTGACTGACGTTTTACCCACTCAACATACTGCGTTTTGCCAATCACCAGCCCGCTGGTCGGCCCTTCAATCGCTTTCGCGCCGCTATAGATAACGAGATCTGCGCCCACGCGGTAGTAGCACTGCAAATCTTCTTCCGCCGCCGCGTCCACAATCAGCGGGAGATTATGCGTGCGCGCCACCACCGCAGCCTGCTCCACGCTGAGCATACTTTTCTGTACGCAGTGGTGAGATTTGATATAGAGAATAGCCGCCGTGCGCGGCGTAATGGCCGCCGCCAACTGCGCGGCGGAACATTCGTTGGCGTAACCGGCTTCCACCAGTTTGCCGCCGCCCAGCGCCACCATCGTTCCCACCGGCGCGCCAAAGTTGACGTTGTGGCCCTTTGGCAGGACGATTTCGTTATTTTCAATCGGTGTAACGTGCAGGTTTTCCAGCAACCAGTCGCTGTCCTGAACCAGTACCGCGGCAACCGACTGGGCAAGGCCCGCACTGGCGCAGGAGACTACCGTCGCCCCTTCCACTTCCAGCAATTTCGCAATGTACTCGCCGGTTTTATTCACCAGATCTTTCATCTCGAAATACTGATTCATTCCGGCCATCGCCGCGTCTATCACTTCCGGGCGCGGCGTGGAGACGCCGAGCGCCGTCATACGCCCGGAGGCGTTAATCACCTGTTTTAATTGATACTTCTCAAAAATCGAAGGCATGTTCCGCGCTCCCTTGTTCGGTCATATAGCCCTTGCCTGCGCGTATCGCGGCAAGCGGCGTCAGCAATTCTTCAGCCTGTAAGCTGTCGTTTTCCGCGTCTACCAACACGGTGGGCTGGCGTTTAAGCGTAAAGAGGGTCAGGTCGGCATCCAGACCAGGCTGAAGACGACCTTTGGTTTTCAGATTCAGGCTATCGGCGGCATTGGCCGTCACGCACGCAATGACCTGCGGCAGCGACATGCCGATGGCGAGGAATTTCGACATCACATTAGCCAGCGAATGCACCGGGCCATTGATGCGGTTACGGCAGTAGATATCGGAACTGATGGTATGCGGTAAAATCCCCAGGCTAATGGCGCGTTTCGCCACCGCAAAGCTCAGGCTGGCGGTACCATGCCCAACGTCCAGACGCACGCCGCGCGCCAGCGCTCGTGTCACCGAGGCGCGCAGCTCGCCTTCCGGCGTCAGAATACGGTTCGGCTTACCGTTGTAACAGTGGGTAATGATATCGCCCGCCGTCAGACGCTCCGCGATTTCGTCCAGATCCGGCGGGTTATTGCCAATATGCACCATCAACGGCAGGTTGCCGTTTTCTTGCTGCATGGCTTTAGCGCGTTCCAGCGGCGTGATGCCGTTAACGCCTACCACGCTGCTGCTCATCCGCGCCTTGAGGCCGACGATAAAATCCGGGTGGCGTTTTACCGCCTGCCGGACCGCATCGGCGTCAATATTGGCCATGTTAGCCAGCTCGTTTTGGGCAATAAGCCCGACGCGTGAAACATTCAGCAGCGCATAAACCTCGGTGGCCGCGTCACGGGTCAGGGTGTAAAAATCGTCAATATCATCTGCGCCAGTGCTACCGGCATCCACCACTGTGGTAACGCCAGTGGCAATACCCACGCTGTCCGGTTCGTCGTGGTAAATCGGCGATGTCGGGTAGCAGTGAACGTGAGAATCAATCCAACCCGCGCTGGCGTAACACTCGCCGCGTAGATCGAGGGTTTTCAGCGCCGGACCATCAACGTCACCCAACGCCGCGATTTTGCCGTCTTGCAGGGCAATATTAGTCAGCGTGTCATCGACCAGACGCGCATGGCGCAGGAGTAAATCAAACATCGTTCTCTCCTTTGCCGGATGGCGGCGCAACCGCCTTATCCGGCCTACAAATCAACAATTAGCTAATCGCAACCGGGAAGATGGAACCGAGGATCATCGCGCCTAAAATCGCGCCGCCGGTAATCGGCTTCTGCCAGATATAAAACAGCAGCGCGCCCACCAGAGAGCCCAGACCAATAGGAATCGACGCCGTCATGGCGCTGAGGATAATCAACGGCCCCAGAAAGCGGCCTGAAGCGTTACCGGCCCCCATCATGACGTCCGCCCCGTACGTGGAGTCGCTCTGATTAATGGTGAACTTACGCGCCAGAATAATGATGTAGCCAATCGCCAGGCCAATCACCAGACCGGTTATCAGCGAAGCGATAAAGTTCGCCACCGGGAAGACAAAGCCAGCTCCCAGCAGTAACGCCGGAACCCCTAAGCCCACGCCGGTCTGAATTGCCCCGCCGATATCCAGAATCCCGACCAGCGAACCTTCGATAATGCGGGCAAATAAAAAGCTGGCGCCGAAAGCGGCGACCGCGCCGTAGACGCCGGTATCCATCCCCGCTTTCAACATCGCCACAAAAGCGACTTCGTTAAATGCGCCGATACCGTACAGATAGTACATATGCGTCCCGGCGAAAACGCCGGAGGAGAGCAGGCCAACAAAGATCGGGAACGACCAGTCGGCATACCAAAAACCTTTATTCTCTTCCATTGTGGCCTCCGTTATTTGCCGCTGAGCGAGTTGTGGATCAGTTCAAGCCAGTTCGGTACCGTCATGTTGAAAGACTCGATCATTTTCATGTCGAAGCCGCGGAAGAAGCCGCTCAACACAAACAGCAAAACGATGGCGACCATCATCACTTTGGTGACATGGTTCCAGCCGCTCTCTTCTACGCCTTTACCGATCAAAATACCCAGTACCAGCCCCGGTACGGCGTTCCCCATGATGAGCTGCGCCGCGCCGCCGAAAACGGTGGCCCAGAAGCCCGATTTTTTACCGGCGTCGATCGCCGCTAACCAGAAGATCACAGGCATGACGATGTTGACCAGCAGGTTTGCCGCCGGTACCAGCACCTTAACCGCCGTCACCTGTAACGCTTCTGGCACGGATGAGGCGGTCAGGTTAAGGAACGTCACGACGATCATGCCGATGACGGCGCAGGCGATCGCCATTTTTTTCGGGTCGTGCAGCGTCTCGCCAACGTTACGGTTTTTGATCATTAGCGCCGCCGCGCCCCAGTTAGGGATGATGCGGTGATCGACATCCTGGGTGAACGATCCGGCCGCCACAGACGACGCCCAGGCGTTAAAGAAGAAACCCAGTCCAAAGGAGAAGTGAGATGCCGGGTCGCCTTCACAAGAGTTGAGTTCACCCAACGTACGGAACGCGCCCATCCCCTGCGTGGTTGGCGCGTGAAACATGCGTGCAGCCCCAGCGCCCACCCCTACGCCGACCAGCGCGCCGATAATGAGCGATTTAATTAGTATTATCAGGAACATAACTATGCCTTTTTAATAAAAATCAGCGTTTCGCGACGAAATCCACCCTGTCGAGATTGATGGCGGTCACGTTGACGGTCACATCCAGCTCCACGCTGTAAGTGCGTCGTTCCCGGCGCAAAAAGAAAAACAGAAAGGCCTCTTTACGCACCGACTCATGCGCCTGAACAATCCGCACATCCTGTGGCTCAATACGCAGTAAGATATACGGCGACTCTCTCATCACCGCCGACTGAACATGGTTCAGCGCATCGGCAAAGGCGCGTGCTTTGGCGTCGCCCTTGCCTTTTACTCTCACCGTGGTGGTGAATTGCTCTTTCATCATCAGGCGCCGTATTTCTTTTGCCACGCCTGCACCAGGCGCTCGCCGAGCTCTTCTTTATCCATAAAGCCGAAACCCAACACGTTGCAGCCTTCATTGATAGCGGTGACGCCTTCATCCACTGACCGCATTCCATATTTGGCTTTGTAGCCATGCTTGTTTTGCGCGGTGATAGCGCCCGCGCCGCCGCTGCCGCAAAATGAAATGCCGAAGGTGGCGTTTTCCGCTTTCATCACATCGCCCAGCTTCATGTCTGCCGCGACGCCCGGTACGACGACCGCGCGACCGCCCGCTTTTTCCACGCCTGCCGCCACTTTCTGGCCTTTACCCAGGCGATCGCCAATCACGACGGTAATCTGTTCCATTTTTTGCTCCTTAGAGGTTGTCTTTCGCGACTTCAAAATGTACCGATAATAGCCAGGCTTCTTCGTCAGGAAGGTTGCCAAACGCCGCCACGATTTCGCGGGCGAGCGCCATTGATTCGGCTGAGATTTCATCAAACAAGCTGGCATCGACTTCCGGTAAAGGCTCGCCGGTAATTGACCGGTGCGCCATCGCGCGAACGTGCGAGGTCAGCATTTGCGTCTGTACCGCATTGGGGACAATGTGATGACGCCCCAGCAGGCCATCCACCTGCGTTAACACCTGTTCAGCCAGTTCGTTAATTCGCTCACCGGCATCGTGTTTTACTGCTCCGTTATCCACGCGTCTCACCCCGTTAATGGCAATGAGATAAAACTAGCGGCAAGGGTTAAAAGTTTGTAGCGAGTTATTTTCCACCTCGAAGTGGAAACGCGAGTGGGATAGGTGATCTGCGCCACAGAAAAGGCGGCATTAATGAATTATCGCCGGGAAAGTGTGAGATCTATCGCGGCATAAAGAGGAAATGGCGAAACAATGACGTTGCCGTATAAAGTGAGAAAGTGTGATGGGTATTACATTTTGCCGGATGGCGACCTGCGGATAAAGCGAAGCCGCCATCCCACAAAAATTAACGATACTTCTTATGATACGTATTGCGGGTGGTTTTTAGCGCTTCCGCCGCCGCTTTCGCTTCTTTAACGTTACCTTCGTTCGCCAGCTTCAGCGCGCCATCAATTTGGCCGACCAGAATGTCAAAACCGTGACGAAAATCCTTCATTTCCGGGCTATCCGGCGCTTTATCTTCCAGCTTTGGCGGCGTAGCTTTTTGAGCATCCAGCGCGGCCGCGCGCATTTTGGTTAATGCCGCTTTCAGTTCAGGGGCACTATCCGTTTTCTCAACAACTTTCAGGTTATCATTGAGAATATCCATATTATCTTCAAGATCGGCAGCAAAAACAGCCGAACCGAATACCAGCGATGACACAGCAAGAATAGCTAACAGGCTTTTACGCATTGCTCACTTCCTTTTTTATTATTAACGATAAGTGTAATACCCTGAATAATTCGAGTTGCAGGCAGCCAACGCGCCTGCAGCCTGAAGTATGACGGGTATTATTGTCCGGCGATTTTCATCTCCGGTAACAATACCGAACCACACTGTATATTACTGCGCGTTTCAATATCATCACCCACGGTGACAATATTACGCCACATCTCTTTTAAATTACCGGCAATGGTAATTTCACTTACCGGGTACTGGATTTCACCATTTTCAACCCAGAATCCCGCAGCGCCGCGGGAGTAGTCGCCGGTAATACCGCTGACGCCCTGGCCCATCAGTTCCGTCACCACCAGGCCGGTGCCCATCTCTTTTAGCAACTGCTCAAAGTTCAGCCCCTGCCCGGCGATACGCCAGTTATGAATCCCGCCAGCATGACCGGTACTTTTCAGCCCCAGTTTGCGGGCGGAATAGTTGGTCAGCAACCATTGCGTCAGTACGCCATCCTTCACAATGTCCCGGCGCTCTGTACGCACGCCTTCGCTGTCGAACGGCGAAGACGCCAGCCCTTTTAGCAGATGCGGGTGTTCTTCGATGGTTAACCATTCCGGCAGAATTTGTTTGCCCAGCGAGTCGAGCAGAAAAGTGGATTTACGGTATACCGCGCCGCCGGCAATCGCCCCGACCAGATGACCAAATAGCCCTGTCGCCACTTCATTGGCGAAAATGACCGGCGCTTTCATGGTGGAGAGCTTGCGCGGCGACAGGCGGGATAAGGTGCGGCGCGCGCACTCGGCCCCGACCCATTCCGGCGCTTGCAGATCCGCCATTGCCCGACCGATGGTGTAAGCGTAATCGCGCTCCATGTCGCCGTTCTCTTCAGCGATGACGCAGCTTGAGAGCGAATGGCGCGTGGAGCAATATCCCTGCAACATGCCGTGGCTGTTGCCGAACACTTTAATGCCGTAATGGCTGTTAAAGCTCCCGCCTTCAGTATTGGTGATGCGTTTATCCGCCTTTAGAGAAGCCTGCTCCGCACGCGCGGCCAGTTCAATGGCTTCGTCTGGCGTAACCTCTGCCGGGTGGAACAAGTCCAGATCCGGCGCGTCAAACGCCAGCAGTTCTTTGTCCGCCACGCCTGCGCACGGGTCCGGCGACGTGTAACGCGCGATATCCAGCGCGGCCTGCACGGTACGGGCAATCGCCTGCGGGCTTAAATCCGTCGAAGAGGCGCTGCCTTTGCGGTTCTGGTGATACACCGTAATGCCCAGCGCGCCGTCGCTATTAAATTCGACATTCTCTACTTCACCATAACGGGTGCTGACGCTAATGCCGGTGGTCTTGCTGACGGCGACTTCCGCCCCATCCGATTTGCCTGAGGCTAACTCCAGCGCTGTCGAAACTGCTTCTTCCAGAATCTTACGCTGCGCTTCAACTTGTGAGATTACTTTCATTGCAAATGCCATAATGTAGAGAGAGTTTCTCTGAAGTCTAACAGAGAACCGTTTTTCAGTGCGCATCTTAACTGGTAACATTAGCCTCTTTTTTTAAGGAGCCTGACATGACAAAGCAGCCCGAAGACTGGCTCGACGACGTTCCCGGTGATGACATCGAAGACGAAGACGATGAAATTATCTGGGTCAGTAAAAGTGAAATTAAACGCGATGCCGAGGAATTAAAACGCCTGGGCGCGGAACTGGTGGATCTGGGGAAAAACGCGCTGGATAAGATCCCGCTGGACGCCGATCTGCGCGACGCCATTGAACTGGCCCAGCGTATCAAAATGGAAGGACGCCGCCGCCAGTTGCAGCTTATCGGAAAAATGCTGCGCCAACGCGACGTTGAACCTATTCGCCAGGCGCTGGACAAGCTGAAGAACCGCCATAATCAGCAGGTGGTGCTGTTTCACAAGCTTGAGCATCTGCGCGATCGTCTGATCGTCGAAGGCGATGACGCGGTAGCCGAAGTACTGACCCTGTGGCCGCACGCCGATCGTCAACAGCTTCGTTCATTGATCCGCAATGCGAAGAAAGAGAAAGAAGGCAACAAACCGCCGAAATCAGCGCGTCAGATCTTCCAGTATCTGCGCGAGCTGGCGGAAAACGAAGGGTAATTTTACACGTTGATAGCGTCTGCCGGATGGCGGCGCTGGCGCCTTCTCCGGCCTACGGGAATGTACCTATTGTAGGCCCGGTAAGCGCAGCGCCACCGGGCATTTTTTACTCCACAACCAGTGCTTTTTTCGCCAGCCCATCCAGCAATTTCTGATGGATGCCGCCGAAACCGCCGTTGCTCATCACCAGGATATGATCGCCAGGCTGTGCGGTTTTCACCACCATATCCGCCAGCGTATCGACATCTCCACTCCAGTGAGCAGGCTGTACGCAGGCTTCGGCGACTTCCGCCACTTGCCACGGAATATGCGGCGGCTGCAGCAGGAACACTTCATCCGCACGCCCTAACGACGGTGCCAGGTCATCCTTGCATAATCCCATTTTCATCGTGTTAGAACGCGGCTCCAGCACTGCGATAATGCGCGCGGTGCCGCCCACTTTACCGCGCAGCGCCGCCAGCGTGGCCAGAATTGCCGTCGGATGGTGAGCAAAATCGTCATACACCGTCACGCCGTTCGCTTCGCCGCGCAATTCCAGACGGCGGCGGGCGTTAATAAATGACCCCAGCGCGCTGGCCGCTTCAGCGGGCGCGACGCCCACGTGGCGCGCGGCGGCAATCGCCATCAGACCGTTGTGCATGTTATGTTCGCCGACCAGGCCCCATTTCACATCGCCGACTTTTTCGCCGTCCAGCCACACTTCCCACTCGGAAGCATCCGTAGTCAGCTTCTTCGCCTGCCAGTGTCCCTGCTCGCCCACCAGCTCCTGCTCGCTCCAGCAGCCCAGCGCCATGGTCTGTTTCAGGTTGATGTCGTTTTCCGGCCAGATGATGCGCCCCTGCCCCGGCACGATGCGCACCAGATGGTGGAACTGCTTCTGGATCGCTTTCAGATCGTCGAAGATGTCGGCATGATCAAACTCAAGGTTGTTGAGGATCAGCGTCCGCGGGCAGTAATGCACAAATTTAGAACGTTTATCAAAGAACGCGCAGTCGTACTCATCCGCTTCGATAACAAAGAACGGGCTCTCGCCCAGGCGCGCGGAAACCTCAAAGTTGCCCGGTACGCCGCCGATCACGAAGCCCGGTTTGTACCCGCAAGCTTCCAGTATCCAGGTCGCCATGCCTGCGGTCGTGGTTTTACCGTGGGTACCGGCGACCGCCAGTACCCAGCGATCGCGCAACACAAAGTCGTGCAGCCACTGTGGACCAGACATAAAGGGAATGTTTTTTTCCAGCACCGCTTCCACGCACGGATTCCCGCGCGTCATCGCATTGCCGATAATCACCAGATCCGGCTGCGGATCGAGCTGGCTGGCGTCATAACCCTGGATCAGATCAATGCCTTGCTTCTCAAGTAAGGTACTCATCGGCGGATACACATTGGCGTCCGAACCCGTTACTTCATGACCAAGCGAGCGAGCCAGCATCGCCAGCCCCCCCATGAAAGTGCCACAAATTCCCAAAATATGAATGCGCATACGTCACTATCCTTTTTTTATCTGCGAGCCATTTTACGCACATGTCTGGCAAGTGAGAAACGCATTTCAGGTAAATCTGTACTTTGCTGGCGCGATTCACCTGAGCGCATCATCTGAAATGTTTGTTAAGATTGTTACGGTCGCTTTACTCCAATCAATTGCAGGGAAAGTGTTATGAAAACGTTAGGTGAATTTATTGTCGAAAAGCAGCACGAGTTCTCTCAGGCTACCGGTGAGCTCACTGCTTTGCTGTCGGCAATAAAATTGGGCGCCAAGATCATCCACCGCGATATCAACAAGGCCGGTCTGGTCGATATCCTGGGTGCCAGCGGTGCTGAGAACGTACAGGGCGAGGTTCAGCAGAAACTCGATCTGTTCGCGAACGAGAAACTGAAAGCTGCACTAAAAGCGCGCGATATTGTAGCGGGCATCGCATCGGAAGAAGAGGACGAAATCGTCGTCTTTGAAGGCTGCGAACACGCGAAATATGTGGTGCTGATGGACCCTCTGGATGGCTCTTCTAACATCGACGTTAACGTCTCTGTCGGTACGATTTTCTCGATTTATCGCCGCGTGACGCCCGTCGGCACGCCGGTCACCGAAGAAGATTTCCTGCAACCCGGCAACAAACAGGTCGCTGCGGGATATGTCGTGTATGGCTCGTCCACCATGCTGGTTTACACCACCGGCTGCGGCGTACACGCTTTCACCTACGATCCGTCGTTGGGCGTGTTCTGTCTGTGCCAGGAACGTATGCGTTTCCCGGAAAAGGGTAAAACCTACTCCATTAACGAAGGCAACTATATTAAGTTCCCGAATGGCGTGAAGAAGTACATCAAATTCTGCCAGGAAGAGGATAGTTCAACAAGTCGCCCTTATACCTCACGTTACATTGGCTCTCTGGTGGCCGATTTCCACCGCAACCTGCTGAAAGGCGGCATCTATCTCTACCCCAGCACCGCCAGCCATCCGCAGGGAAAACTGCGTCTGCTGTATGAATGCAACCCGATGGCGTTCCTCGCGGAACAGGCCGGCGGCAAAGCAAGCGATGGTAAAGAACGTATTCTGGATATCATTCCGGAAAGCCTGCACCAGCGCCGCTCGTTCTTCGTCGGCAACCGCCATATGGTTGACGATGTGGAACGTTTTATCCGCGAATACCCGGACGCGTAATCTTTACCACCATGCGGAATAACGCATGAAGCCGCCATTAGGCAATAACATGTCCGATGGCGGCGTTGCCTTATCAGGCCCGTGATTTTTCCGGTTCTTAACCTTTGTCGTTTATGCTCCGCAACGACGCGCCAGATGAGGCGGAAACGAAAACAAGCGAAGACTTTCGGCGTGAGTTGGCTATAATACTCGCCACTTGTTTGTCATAAATTCAAAGGAAACAGACATGAGCTTACTCAACGTCCCGGCGGGTAAAGAACTGCCGGAAGATATCTACGTCGTTATCGAGATCCCGGCTAACGCAGATCCGATCAAATACGAAGTTGACAAAGAGAGCGGCGCGCTGTTCGTTGACCGCTTCATGTCCACCGCGATGTTCTATCCGTGCAACTACGGTTACATCAACCACACCCTGTCTCTGGACGGCGACCCGGTAGACGTTCTGGTCCCGACGCCGTACCCGCTGCAGCCAGGCGCCGTCATCCGTTGCCGTCCGGTTGGCGTACTGAAAATGACCGACGAATCCGGTGAAGATGCGAAACTGGTTGCCGTACCGCACACCAAACTGAGCAAAGAGTACGATCACATTAAAGATGTGAACGATCTGCCAGAACTGCTGAAAGCGCAGATCACTCATTTCTTCGAGCATTATAAAGATCTCGAAAAAGGCAAATGGGTGAAAGTTGACGGTTGGGACAACGCCGAAGCGGCTAAAGCGGAAATCGTTGCCTCCTTCGAGCGCGCAGCGAAGAAATAAGTTCGCTTTTACATAAGCGTCAAGATAAAGGCTCTCATAGTAATGAGGGCCTTTTTATTGGCTAATGAATAGAACACAATTTTTATCATTATTAGTTTAACATTCACGGAATGAATAAGATTTTACCTTATTTTTTATTAAAACGGGTTGAATACGCTCACGTTTTCTCTAAAAAGCTTAAGATAATAATTGTTTTGTGAATGCACCCAGACTCCCATGGACTTACGCCCTAAATATTAGCAAGCGCTAAATTCTTATTTAGTGCATAAGCCCGATTACCTTTTTAATAAGGTATCCTAAGCTCTCCCTACCAATAACCGTATTTTTAATCCAACATAACATCCGCTCAAAACACACTTTTTAATATATTTTCAAGGGCTGCCATAATTATTTACTATTTTAAGAGATTATGATGAAAAATGATATATTAATTACCGGTGGACATATCATCGATCCCGCTCGTAATATTAATGAGATTAACACGTTACGCATCATTAACGATATTATCGTTGATGCCGATAAATATCCTGTAACTTCGGAGACCCGGATTATCCATGCCGACGGCATGATCGTCACTCCTGGTCTTATCGATTATCACGCGCATGTTTTTTATGACGCGACGGAAGGCGGCGTCAGGCCTGATATGTACATGCCGCCGAATGGCGTCACTACCGTCGTGGATGCAGGTTCTGCCGGTACGGCAAACTTTGATGCCTTCTACCGAACGGTGATTTGCGCCAGCAAAGTTCGAATCAAAGCGTTTCTGACCGTGTCGCCGCCGGGCCAAACCTGGTCACAAGAAAATTATGATCCGGACAATATTGATGAAAATAAGATCCACGCGCTGTTTCGCCAGTATCGCAACGTTCTTCAGGGATTAAAACTCAAGGTTCAGACTGAGGACATTGCTGAATATGGCTTAAAACCGCTGACTGAATCCCTTCGTATTGCCAACGATTTAAGGTGTCCCGTGGCAATACACTCGACTCATCCCGTTGTTCCCATGAAAGAACTTGTCTCCTTGCTACGCCGCGGCGATATTATCGCTCATGCGTTTCACGGCAAAGGTAGCACCATTCTTACTGATGAAGGCGCCGTCTTAGCCGAAGTCCGTCAGGCAAGAGAACGAGGCGTTATATTTGATGCCGCCAATGGTCGCAGCCATTTTTCAATGAACACGGCACGCCGGGCCATCGCTAATGGCTTTCTTCCGGATATCATCAGTAGCGATCTCTCAACCATCACTAAACTCGCCTGGCCTGTTTACGCTTTACCATGGATTTTATCGAAATACTTAGCACTCGGCGTCGCGCTTACCGATGTCATTAACGCCTGTACCCATACCCCAGCAGTTTTATTGGGCATGGCAGCAGAAATTGGTACGCTGGCCCCTGGGGCATTTGCCGATATCGCCATCTTTAAATTAAAAAACAGGCATGTTGAATTTGCCGATATTCATGGTGAAACGCTCACGGGGACGCATGTGCTGGTACCACAAATGACCATAAAATCCGGTGAGATATTATTTCGTCAAATTGATTTTGGCGCGCGGCCAAACGGAGTTGAAAAATGACCTCAATGCAAAAATGGCTACGGATCGGCGCGACATTAATGTTCGGCCTTTTTGTTGCTTATCTTGACCGTTCTAATCTTTCCGTTACGTTACCTACGATTACACACGACCTGAATATTGATGGCGCAACGGCCAGCATTGTATTAACCATATTTCTTATTGGCTATGCCTTTTCAAATATTTTTGGCGGCGTATTTACCCAGCGATACGATCCGAAAAAAATAGTCATTCTGATGGTGCTAATCTGGTCGATTGCGACCGTTTTTGTCGGATTTACCTCGTCAGTGTACGTTATTTTGATTTGTCGGCTGGTGCTTGGCATTACCGAAGGCATTTATTGGCCGCAGCAGTCCCGCTTCGCCAGCGACTGGTTTTCAGACAAAGAACGGACGCAGGCGAACAGTATTATCCAGTATTATGGACAGTTCCTGGCATTAGGCCTGGGATTTATGATTTTGTCCCCGCTGGATGCTGCCTTCGGTTGGCGAAATGTTTTTATTATCACTGGTGTGATCGGCATTGTTGTTGTGGTTCCACTTTATATAACAATGCTGAAAAAACAGGAAGAAGCGCCTTATTATCGTGCGCCGGCGCCAACAGAGAAAACTAAACTTACCCTGGAATCGCTGGGCGGAACCCCCTTCCTACTCCTTATTTTTACCTACATCACTCAAGGGATGTTGTTCTGGGGAATTACGTTATGGATCCCCATGGTTGTCAATTCTCTCGGCTATACCGGATTCAGTAAAGCATTGGTCAGTTCTCTGCCTTATCTGACTGCGGTTATACTGGCAATCCCTATCTCATGGATCAGTGATAAGACACAAAAGCGTGTACTTATTGCTTCACTGGGCCTACTAATCCCCGGTGTGATGTTATTTCTCCTGCCATTTGTCGATGCGCCTGGCTTTAAAATCACGCTCATTACCCTGGCGATGGGTTATTATGCCGCCAGCTTTACCCCCAATATCTGGTCGATTATCCAGTCGAACGTTAAACCCCATGCGATTGGCCCAGCCTCCGGTATTATTAATGGCATCGGCGCTGGCGGCGGCGGTACGTTGGCAGGCCTAATGGTCGGCTATTTTTACCGGACAACTGGCAGCTATATGCAGGGATTTATGGTTCTTGGATGCATTGTTATCCTGGGCGGCGCGTCATTATTGATCTACGGCAGAATAAGAGCTCACCATGCCCGGCGCTAGCGCCATCAGCCAGAATGTAAAAAAACAACGCCACCCGAGGGTGGCGTGTTCAGTTCAGGGCTGGTTTCTGTCTAACCAGTCACCGCTTTCAATCAGAGTTAACCCATCAACAGGACGTTGATATACATACATCCATGCGCTGCCGTAAGGCGTCTGGATTAACTGGCGTGCGTATTCACCGCCCCTGGTGCGCAAAGCATCAAGTTCGGCCAGCGTGGCGTTATCAATTCGATAAACTTCACCGTATACCGCTCCGTTTCCCGGAACTGCGCCTGGATAGTGGCCCAGACTATACAACTGGTAGTTATCGATACGGTAATCGCCAAGCAATTGGGCATTGGTCATCCAGTGACTGTTGCCTTGTTTCTGTCGTAAACTGCCATAGACAAATATTCGCATTGCTAAAACTCAAACTGATAGAGCAAATCAAGTGCCTGATCTACGCCAGACACTGCTTCCAGATATAGCTTAGGCATCAGGCGATAACGTAACGTGAGCGTCGCCAGAGAGTCAAATATCCCTACACCATACTTCACCTGTAGACCCGGCAGTACATAGCCGCTGACCACAACCTGGGACGAATCGCCCACCCCTTGCGTGTCCAGCGCCAGATTACTTACGCCGAATGTCTCTCCGATTTTACCCACAACCTGACCACTTTGCGCAACCCCCAGGCCAATAAGCATGGAGGTCATTGCTGCGCTATCACTCTGATTGCTGTCCAACCCCTGCCCACGCAGCAGATAAGAAAGCGCTTCAGCCTGCGGCATCGCCGGATCGGAGAAGATTTCCGCTTTGGGTTCATCAGCAGTGCCTGTGACACGCACGCCCGCAATGACATCGTCTTCGGTGGCGTCAGGGTTACGGATCGCTTCGATATTGAGCAGCGGCTGATCCGGCGGGCCGGAGAACAGCAGCTCGCCTTTACGGACAAGCAGGTCCTGGCCGTAGGCGTGGAATCGGCCGTCAGGAATATTGATTTGACCATTCAGCCCCAGTCCCTGCTTATCCTGCGCGACTTTCAAATCGCCGGTCAAACGCGCTTTAAGCCCGAAGGCGTCGATGCGCACGTTGTTGCCGACGTGGACCGTCAGATTACTGTTGATGGGAATAGACGCTGTCTGCGGCGTTTCTGGTTGCAGGTCATTATTGAGCATAACCACATCACTGGAGACGCCGACCGCGCTCTCCGGCAGGTCGTGCACCACAATTCGCGCCCACGGAACGTCCACACGCCCATCCAACGTGAACAGCGAAGGCGTCGCGTCAAAGACCACATCCGGCGAGACATCCAGGCGCACCATCGGCGGAACGGTAATCCGCACCCGGCTGCCTTTCGCCGTCACCCGCGCGCGCCAGTTGTCAATCTGACTCCAGTCGGCGTTGCCGTTCAGGTTAATTTGCCCTTGTTGTGTTCGCACGATACCGGCGAGCGTCGAACGCGTACCGCTAAAGTTCATGGTGAGCTGGCTCGGCTGCATCTCAAACGGCATAAAATTACCGTCAATATCCAGCGCGCTAAGCTGCAACTGACCAAATAACTGCGGGCTTTGCACATCGCCGCCCAGACGTAGCCTGGCGTTTAACATTCCCGCCGCTTTTTCGCCGCGCGAAAAGACAGGGTTGACCATCGCCAGATTGACATTGCGCATGTTGACGTTACCGCCGAGATTGCGCCGCCCCTGAGGATCGGTTACCTGCACCTGGCCATCGAATTGACCATTGTTCGTCAGGCGAATCAGCCATCCCAGCTCGGCGCGATTATTGTGCAGATCGGCGCTGAGGTTCAGCGTCTCAAACGCGACCGGTAACGGCGCGTCATTGACGGTCTGCGTGACCTTCACATTACGACCGGAAAGCGTGACCTTCCCCTGCGGCAATCCCTCCTGGGTGGTGTCCCACGACACGTCCGCTTTCCCGCTAAAGATCCCGCTGGCCTGAGTGGTATCAGGCATAAATGGCTTCAGCATCGCCAGATCAAAGCGGTTGAGATTGACCACCGCCCGTCCTGCGGCGCCCGCATCAATGGTTTGCGGGATGCACAGCTCGGCGTTCGGGTTCAGCCAACAATGCGGCCCGATACTGATTTTCTGTTCTTTATTACGGTAGTCCAGCGCAATCGCGCGGGTCAACGACCATGGCCCCACTGGCGTCTGGAAACGGGTGTCGCTTAACGTCCCTTTCCAGCGCGCCGCCTCGCGATCAAAACTGCCTGTCAGGGAGAGTTGACCGGATACCGGTTCTCCCTGCACACGGAGCTGTAGCTGATGCTGCTTCTCGCTGCCTTTGGCGTCAAGCGTCACCAGATTGATGTTAACGTCGGGTTGCGAAATCCGCTCTACGCGAACGTTGAGATGGCCCGCTATCTGATCGGTGGATTTAATATCGCCCTCAATGCGAGCCTGGGCGACAGACAGCTCCTGCCAGCGCAGACCGCGGGCGGTGATATCCGCCAACAACTGCGGCGCTTCTACCGTACCACGGACTTTAACGATTCCTTTTGCCATGCCGCCCAGCCCTGGCAGCGCATTATCCAGCCCTGGCGCATCGATGGCGGCGTCAAGATTCAGCGCCTTAACGCCAAGCTCGCCTTTTATATCGGCGCTGTTTGGGCCCAGCACAAGGTGCAGCCCCGGGATCGTCCACTGCATGTAGCTGTTGCCCTTTAGCGTCCCGTTGACGTTAACGCTATTCTGCTTCACATTACCGGTCAGCTTGAGCTCCGGAACATCCATCTGCCAGGTGCCGCCGTAGAGGCTGCCTTTGGTTTTCATGACGCCGTTAAGCTTCGCGGGCCAGTCCGGGATCTCTTTAGCGGTATTGATGCCATTCAGCGTCAGTTCGCCACGCCAGCTAATCGCCTGCTGCCAGTCCACCAGCGCTTTCAGTTCGGTTTTTCCCTCCAGAGCGGCGACGGTGAGTTTATCGAGATTAATCTGCCGCTCATTCCCTTTGGCATCCAGCGTGATGGTCGCCGGCGGAATATCTTGTCCTTTCACGGCGGTTCGCATCGACAACGTATAGTCGGTCATCTTACCGCTCAGTTTGAGCTTCAGATCGTCAGCCTGAAACTGGGTATCACCCGTCAATGGCCAGGCAATGCGTTGGCTGACGACCTCAAGATTGAGCGGTAAACCGGCCTCCGCCAGCCGCGTCTGGGCGCGAAGCGCGACATCCATCGGCCCGGAAAGGTTCACCCCGACCTCCAGTTGTTCGCGTAACGCGCCGCCGACCTTGAGTTTTATCTTTTCACCCTTTAGCGGATCGATATTCAGCGTACTGTTGAGCGTAATATCAACCGGCCAGTTATTGGCGAGCTGCGCCGTACCGGAGGCCTTCACCGTGCCCTGGTTGGCGTCGATATCCAGAGTATCCAGCTTCATATTACCGTCGATACTGCTGACTTTAAGCAGCATCGTGCGCACCGTCAGATCGGTATCGCCGGTGATGCGTAGCTGCTCGCCGCGAAACGACTCGATATTCAGATTGAGCGGCAGGTGAACATCGGTCATCTCCGGCATTACTGGTTTTGCAAACAGATCTTTTAGCGTTTCGCCAAGCGGCTTTTCATCCGGTTGAGGTTTCTCGATTTTGGGTTCAACCACCTCTTCCTGCGCCACCTCAGCGACCTTCGGCAGCGCAATCAGCAGTCCCTGAAGCCGCGTCGGTTTCAGGGTCAGGTTTTTCTCCTGCCATGCCAGTCCGGAGGTAAAATCCAACACCGAAACGGTAGTGTCATCAATCTTGATATTGATGTTATTCAGCGCCACGCGCGACAGCGTGATGGGCCAGGGCGTGGAGAGGTTCAGCGGTCCGCTTTCTTCCTCTTCTTGCGCCGGTTCGGAAGGCGGCATTTTTTTGCTGTCGATAGCGACATTAATGTCTTTTAGCGCCAGATCATTGACGCACAGGCTACTGCGCCACAGGCAATCAAGCCCGACGGCCAGATGAATTTCGCCCGCATTCACCGCAACGCCCGGCTGCTCATAGCGGATATTTTTTAACGATAAGTCACGCCAGCCGCCGGTGACCTGCCCAATCTCCAGCCCCGGCACCCAGCGGTTCGCCGCACTGAATACCAGATGCAGCCCCGTCGTCGTCCCGACCAGAAACGCAACGCTCGCCAGTAACACCATAATGAAAATCAACACGCCGAGGCTTATTTTCTTCCATAAACTCATAATTCAGGCCCCAGACCGATATAAAACTGTAAACCGTGTTCGTCTTTGTCGCCGACCGGTACGGCAAAATCGAGTTTGACAGGCCCAACCGGCGACGCCCAGCGCACGCCGACCCCGGTCCCGGTTTTGAAATCGCTACGGCGAATATCACTCACCGCCTCGCCGCTATCGACAAACACCGCCCCCCACCATTTGCCGGTGACGTTATACTGGTACTCCAGCGATCCGGTTGCCAGTTTTGAGGCACCTTTAAGATTGCCGTCGCTATCTTTAGGCGAAATAGATTTGTATTTATAGCCGCGAATACTGCGGTCGCCCCCGGCGAAGAAACGTAAATCCGGCGGAACTTTGTCGAAATCACCGGTTTCTATCCAGCCCAAATTGGCGCGCATCACAAAACGGTGGCGATCGTACAAAGTCCGAATCCAGACGTTTTGCGCCTGCAGCACGGAGAAATCCACGTCGGAGCCCCAGGCCGTATTCGAATAGTCTACCGAGTAGCGCTGCGAATCGCCCCAGGTTGGCATCAGCCCCCCTCGCGAGCGGGTTCGGCTGATCATCACGCCCGGGTAGAACAGCATGGTGGTATTGGTGACGTTCCCCTGGGTAAAGTGGTCGAAACTCCAGCGCAGGTTAATTGCCCGCTGCCAACCGCTGGAAAGGTCCCAGTAACGCGACACGGCAAGCGTGGTCGAGTCCTGCTCCGTATCATTCAAATCGGTACGTTTAAAACCGCCTTGTACCAGATAGTATTGCTCCAGCGGGTTTTTCAGCAGCGGCATTTTATAACTAAAATCCAGCACCTGTTCCGGCGCAGAAATACTGGTGCTGGTGGTCAGGCTATGACCGTAGGAGTTCATCCACGGTTTTTTCCACGACGCTTTCACGCGCGGCCCGACGTCGGTGGAGTACCCCACCCCGGTTTCAATCGTGTTTTCGGTTCGCGGCGATACCACGCCTTTTAACGGCAGAATTTTTGTTTTACGCGATTTCTCAAATTCCGGCGCCACCACGACAGAATTAAACCATCCGGTAGCGGAAAGTCGGCGGTTTAGTTCCGCCAAATCTTTCGATTCGTACTCATCGCCCTCTTTAAACGGCAACAGATTTTGTAAATATTCATCACGAATCTGCGAACCTTCGAAGATGACAGGTCCGAAGCGATAGCGCTCACCGCTATCATAATCAATATCCCAAAACGCCTGATGACGGCCCAGAGCAATTCCCAACTGACTTTTAACGAATTCGCTGTCGAAATAGCCTTTACGTAGCGACACGCTGGTTAACGATTTCTTAAAATTGTCATAGTCTCCCTGGTTCAGCACCGTGCCGATTGCCGGACGCGTTTTCAGTAAGGCCAGATAATCTTTGTCCGTACGCGCGCCGCCGCGTAAAATAACTTCTGTACCGCCAATCAACACCGGCTGGCCGGGCGTAACCCTGGCGATTAATACCTGCCGTCCTTTCGCAGGCGGTGGAAGCAAGTCGAAATTGATAGTGGGTTCGTAATAGCCTAACGCTTTAAGCCCTTCGCGAATCGCATCATCAACTCGGGCGCGAAAGCGCCGATCCGGCGTCACCTCATCGCTCTGAATCGTAGAGAGCTGTGCGCGAACGTTTTTTTCCAGCTCTCCGGATAGCCCTTCGACTTTCAGACGAACATTTGCGGCTACCGCAGAACTGCTCAGGCACAGTAAACTAACCCAACATAACTGACGGATATGTGGCACATTTTCTCCTGAATATCCCCTATTCCCACCCCTGGAAAAAATCACACTACCGCTCCGCGGATTAACATAAAATCAACAATTTCGATTGAAAAGCAGACGACTGCCCAAATATTTCTTATGGTTAAATCCAGATACATTAATGTTGTTATTGTGTGCAAAGATGCGTCTCGTTACAACCTTAACGCCAATTAACGCTTTCGGGAGAATAGCTCATGAGTTTATTTGATAAAAAACATCTGGTTACTCAAGCAGATGCGTTACCAGGACGCAACACCCCGATGCCGATCGCCACTCTGCATGCGGTAAATGAACACTCTATGACCAATGTCCCTGCCGGGATGGAGATCGCCTACTTCGCTATGGGCTGTTTCTGGGGAGTAGAACGTTTATTCTGGCAATTGCCCGGCGTATATAGCACCGCAGCAGGGTATGCGGGCGGTTACACGCCTAATCCAACCTACCGGGAAGTCTGCTCCGGGCAGACCGGTCATGCCGAAGCAGTACGGATAGTGTACGATCCTGCCGTTATCCGTTATGAGCAGCTTTTACAGATCTTCTGGGAAAATCACGATCCGGCGCAGGGGATGCAACAGGGTAACGATCACGGTACGCAATACCGTTCGGCGATTTATCCCTTAACGCCGGAACAGAGTGCCGCCGCTCACGCCAGTCGCGAGCGCTTTCAGTCGGCAATGGCCGCCGCCGGAGACCATCGCCCCATTACCACGGAAATCGCCCATGCGACGCCGTTTTACTACGCCGAAGATGAACACCAACAATATCTGCACAAAAATACATACGGTTACTGTGGGATTGGCGGGATCGGCGTTTGCCTGCCGCCTGACGCGTGACGGCGCTGGCGTAAGGGGAACTTGTCGGAGTTGAAAATGAACCCTCTGGCGACTTTACAGTAGCTTACGCTATACTAGCCCTGAACTTATCGGCTCACTGCTACGAGCCGGTTTTCATTAAACGTTACCACACGGATTTATAAACTTCCCTTCCGAGGATCTGGCGTTTCGCCGGATAAGATATGTTAAACAGTATATTCATTATATTCTGCCTGATCGCTGTAAGTGCGTTCTTCTCCATCTCCGAGATCTCGCTTGCCGCATCACGTAAGATTAAACTTAAGTTATTAGCTGATGAAGGCAGTATCAACGCACAACGCGTATTGAAAATGCAGGAAAATCCCGGCATGTTTTTCACCGTTGTGCAAATTGGCCTGAACGCCGTCGCTATTCTTGGCGGTATCGTCGGCGATGCGGCATTTTCGCCCGCCTTTTCCGCCCTTTTCTCGCACTATATGTCGCCAGAACTCTCCGAGCAGCTGAGCTTTATTCTCTCTTTCTCGCTGGTGACGGGGCTGTTTATCCTGTTCGCGGATTTAACCCCGAAACGCATCGGTATGATTGCGCCAGAAGCTGTGGCTTTGCGTATCATCAACCCGATGCGCTTCTGCCTGTTCGTTTTTCGCCCGCTGGTGTGGCTGTTTAACGGCATGGCAAACAACATCTTCCGCCTGTTCAAAATTCCAATGGTGCGGAAAGACGACATTACTTCTGATGATATTTACGCAGTGGTGGAAGCCGGCGCGCTGGCGGGCGTCTTGCGCAAGCAAGAGCACGAACTGATTGAAAATGTGTTTGAACTTGAATCCCGCACCGTACCGTCTTCTATGACGTCGCGCGAAAGTATCATCTGGTTTGATCTGCACGAAGACGAACAAAGCCTGAAGAAAAAGGTCGCCGAACATCCGCACTCAAAATTTTTGGTGTGTAATGAAGATATCGACCACATCATCGGCTATGTAGACTCCAAAGATCTGCTGAATCGCGTGCTGGCGAACCAAAGTATGGCGCTGAATAGCGGCGTGCAAATTCGCAATACCTTGATTGTACCGGATACGCTGACCCTTTCTGAGGCGCTGGAAAGTTTCAAAACGGCGGGCGAAGATTTCGCGGTCATTATGAATGAATACGCGCTGGTCGTCGGTATCATTACGCTGAACGATGTGATGACCACGCTAATGGGTGACCTGGTCGGCCAGGGACTGGAAGAGCAAATTGTGGCACGCGATGAAAATTCCTGGCTGGTTGACGGCGGCACGCCGATTGACGACGTCATGCGCGTGCTGGATATCGATGAGTTTCCGCAATCCGGCAACTATGAAACCATTGGCGGCTTTATGATGTTTATGCTGCGCAAGATCCCAAAACGTACTGATTCGGTGAAGTTTTCCGGCTACAAATTTGAAGTGGTGGATATCGACAACTACCGTATCGATCAGTTGCTGGTGACGCGTCTCGACAATAAAAGCAACGTACCGGCGCCGAAACTGCCCGATGCGCAAGGTAAAGAAGACAGCGCGGCCTGAAATTCGTTTGCCAGAAACATCAACGGCTCCTGATTCAGGAGCCGTTTTTTTTTACTTTTTTAACCTACTGCATAGCACTTTTGGTTACGCCATCTCAGTTTGCAGACGCATAACCTGACGGTTAACTTCAGACATCACAGACAAGTGCTGCTTGTCTCTCACTTTTGGGATAAGAATCTTACCCTTATCGAACTCAAAAGCGCCAACATCCTTGATATATAACCGTCCACGGAACAGGATCTTCACGTACTTCGCCACCTGTAGCGGGTTGTAGCGTTGGAAAATTTTCATTGTTGTCTCCTGCAGAGTATTACGCCCTTGCGGTGCCACAATCGGCCCAACAGTTTTAAGGCGCAAATTTTAATGCCATATGACTATAGACCATATCTACGTCGTTTCCAGTGTGCATAAGTATATTTACCTTTTGATTACAGTTATTCAGAATTATCTAAACATCAGCTCATTTTTCTCAGTATATGCCTTCATTTTTCACAGGAAGTGTGCGCCCGCCCGCAAACTGGCATCCCCTTTGCGGGAAAAAGCATCAATCGCACATATGATTAACTATCGGCCCAAAGTGGTCGGATCACCTGCAAAAAAATAAAGAAGGAATGACCATGACCCTACGTAAAATTCTGGCGATGTCGTGTCTGCTACTCCCCATAATGGCTTGTGCGCATAACCTTGAAGATAACCAACGGGTGCCGCCGGTAGGCATTGCCGATCGTGGCGAACTGACGTTGAATAAAGATGAGTTTAGTTATAAAAACTGGAATAGCGCGCTGCTGGCGGGAAAAGTGCGCGTCCTGCTGCACATTGCGGGTCGAACGTCAGCGAAGGAAAAAAACGCCACGCTGATTGAAGCGATTAAATCCGCCGGGCTCCCGCATGACAGATACCAGACGACCACAATTGTGAACACCGATGATGCGATCCCAGGCTCCGGTATGTTCGTGCGTAGCAGTATAGAAAGTAATAAAAAGCTCTACCCGTGGTCGCAATTTATTGTCGACAGCAATGGCGTGGCGCGTAACGCCTGGCAATTAAAAGAAGAGGGGTCCGCCGTCATCGTGCTTGACAAAGACGGTCGGGTTCAATGGGTGAAAGATGGCGCGTTAACCCAGCAAGAGGTACAGCAGGTGGTCGACCTGCTGCATAAGCTCCTCAGTAAATAGTCACCCGGAAGCCGGGGTTAAGGAACGATTCACGAGGGGTATAGTCCAGCGTTTTTCCCTGCCAGTCGTGAACGTGCGCCCCGGCTGCAACGGCAATGGCATGACCTGCGGCAGTGTCCCAGACGCTGGTCGGTCCAAATCTGGGGTAAAGCTGCGCCTGGCCTTCCGCCACAAGGCAGAATTTCAGCGAGGAACCAATAGAGGTGGTCTGATGTTCGCCAAGCTGTTGGAGATATTCGGTGAGTTCATCATCCGTATGCGAACGGCTAATCACCACCAGCGGCGGGCGGGCATCCCGGACCTGAATCTGCTTACGCACCCCGCACTCCTCTTTCCAGGCCTTACCTTCCGCCGCGTAGTACATCACTTTCAGCACCGGCGCATAGACAACGCCCAACACCGGCTTGCCCTGCTCAATCAGCGCGATATTGACCGTGAATTCGCCATTGCGCTTGATGAACTCTTTGGTACCGTCGAGCGGATCGACCAGCCAGTAACGCTGCCAGTGCTGGCGCACTTCCCAGGCGGGCGGATCTTCTTCTGAAAGCACCGGAATATCCGGCGTGAGCGTGCGTAACCCTTCGAGAATCACGGTATGTGCGGCGATATCCGCCGCAGTGACTGGAGAATCGTCCTGCTTGCGGGCGTACTCCATCGGTTTGGCTCCATCATAAACCTGCATAATGGCATCGCCCGCGTTCCGTGCAAGCTGGCATACTTGTTCTAACATTCTCCACCTCTTTATGACAGGGGCGTTAACTCGTTGTTTTACTTATACCCGATCGTTAAGGGTTCCGCCAACTGTGATACCGTCTGCGGTTTTGATAATACCTTTCATGGCATGATTCACCCTTCTGTGAACACTCGCAAAAAATCGGCCGGATGGGGCGGTTTCGCCGTCTTCTGGCGACGGTTGGAACGATATCGGGTTTCACTGTTTATCATCGCTATTTTTCACTATCCGGCTTTTCTATTGCGTTCTTAAAAGGTGCCTCTGATGATTAAGTTTAGTGCAACGCTTCTGGCTACGCTGATCGCCGCCAGCGTGAATGCGGCCACCGTCGATCTCCGTATCATGGAAACTACTGATTTACATAGCAACATGATGGATTTCGATTATTACAAGGATACCGCAACCGAAAAATTCGGATTGGTACGTACCGCAAGTTTGATTCATGCCGCCCGAAATGAAGTCAAAAACAGCGTGCTGGTGGATAACGGCGACCTGATTCAGGGGAGCCCTCTGGGCGATTATATGGCGGCAAAAGGGCTCAAAGACGGTGATGTTCACCCGGTCTATAAAGCGCTCAACACTCTGGATTACGCGGTTGGAAACCTCGGCAACCATGAGTTTAATTATGGTCTGGACTATCTGCATAACGCGCTGGCTGGCGCGAAATTCCCTTATGTTAACGCCAATATTATCGACGTTAAAACCCAAAAGCCGCGCTTTACGCCTTATCTGATTAAAGAGACGAGCGTTATTGATAAAGACGGCAACCCGCAAACTCTGAAAATCGGCTATATCGGCTTTGTTCCGCCGCAAATCATGATTTGGGATAAAGCGAACCTGAGCGGCAAAGTTACCGTCAATGACATTACGGAAACCGCCCGGAAATATGTGCCCGAAATGCGCGAGAAAGGCGCTGATATCGTGGTAGTCATTGCTCACTCAGGCCTTTCTGCCGATCCGTACCACAGCATGGCGGAAAACTCGGTTTATTACCTCAGCGAAGTTCCTGGCGTCGACGCGATTATGTTTGGCCACGCCCACGCCGTCTTCCCCGGTAAAGATTTTGCCGACATCAAAGGCGCGGATATCGCCAAAGGTACGCTTAACGGCATTCCTGCGGTAATGCCTGGCATGTGGGGCGACCATCTGGGAGTGGTCGATCTGGTGCTCAATAACGACAGCGGCAAATGGCAGGTTACGCAGGCGAAAGCACAAGCGCGGCCTATTTACGACGCCGCCGCTAAAAAGTCGCTGGCAGCGGAAGACCGTAAGCTGGTCGATATTCTGAAAGCCGATCACGATGCCACCCGCGAGTTTGTCAGCAAGCCCATCGGCAAGTCTGCCGATAACATGTACAGTTATCTTGCTCTGGTGCAGGACGATCCTACCGTACAGGTGGTGAATAACGCGCAAAAAGCGTATGTGGAACACTTTATTCAGGGCGATCCGGATCTGGCGAAACTGCCGGTGCTGTCCGCCGCCGCGCCGTTTAAAGTTGGCGGGCGTAAGAACGATCCTGCCAGTTTTGTCGAAGTGGAAAAAGGCCAGTTGACCTTCCGTAACGCCGCCGATCTTTATCTCTATCCGAATACGCTGGTGGTGGTGAAAGCCAGCGGCAAGGAGGTAAAAGAGTGGCTGGAATGTTCTGCCGGACAATTTAATCAGATTGATATTCACAGCAACAAACCGCAATCGTTGATCAATTGGGATGGCTTTCGCACCTATAATTTCGATGTCATTGACGGCGTGAATTATCAAATCGATGTGTCACAGCCCGCCCGCTATGATGGCGAATGTCAGATGGTGAATCCGCAGGCGGAACGTATTAAAAACCTGACCTTTAACGGTAAGCCTGTCGACCCGAACGCTACGTTCCTGGTCGCCACGAATAACTATCGCGCTTACGGCGGCAAGTTTGCCGGCACGGGCGACAGCCATATCGCCTTTGCGTCTCCGGATGAAAATCGCGCCGTGCTGGCGGCATGGATTGGCGCAGAGTCAAAACGCGCGGGCGAAATCCATCCGGCGGCGGATAATAACTGGCGTCTGGCGCCAATCCACAGCAATACGGCGCTGGATATCCGCTTTGAAACATCGCCAGGCGATAAAGCCGCTGCCTTCATTAAAGCGAAAGGACAGTATCCGATGAAGAAGGTTGCCGTCGATGATATTGGTTTTGCCATTTATCAGGTGGATTTGAGCAAGTAACGTGAGTCCCGTATGGCGCTGCGTTTATTCGGCCTGACTGGCAGGCCGAATAAAGCGCTAGCCGCCATCTGATAAACGGTCCCGCTGCGCCAATACCTGCGGCAAATTCAGTTCTATCCAGTCCGCCAGCGCGGCGACTTTATCGCTCACCTGCTCGCCAAGCGGCGTCAGGCTGTACTCCACATGCGGCGGAACAACTGGATATGACACCCGGTTGAGAAATCCGTCCTGTTCAAGCGCCTGTAGCGACTGCGCCAGCATCTTTTCACTCACGCCTCCCATCTTGCGACGCAGGTCGCTAAAACGGTGTGTACCGTCGCGTAACGCGACCAGAATCAGTACGCCCCAGCGACTGGTGACATGTTTTAACACCTCACGGGACGGGCACTGTTCAGCAAAGAGATTGCCTTCACGCAACTGCCGGGAAAGAGTATGAGCGCGCATTGATACTTACCTTTTTGTACGTACTTACTAAAAGTAAGTTTAGGTGGTAGCGTAATAAAACACAAGACCAACACTGAGGAGTTCACCATGATTGCTATCACTGGCGCAACAGGCCAACTGGGCCAACACGTTATTGAAAACCTGCTAAAAACGACGCCCGCCAGCCACCTCGTCGCGATCGTCCGTAACCCGAAAAAAGCCGCCCCGCTCAGTCAGCGCGGGATTGCCGTTCGCCAGGCGGATTACGCTAACGAAGCCGCGCTGACCACCGCCTTACAGGGCGTTGATAAACTGCTGCTCATTTCATCCAGCGAAGTGGGACAACGCACCGCGCAGCACCGCAACGTCATTCAGGCCGCCATTGCCGCGAAGGTGAAATTCATCGCCTATACCAGCCTGCTACATGCAGATAAATCGCCGCTGGCGCTCGCCGATGAACATATTGAAACGGAAAAAATGCTGGCTGAGTCAGGTATTCCTCACACGCTATTACGTAACGGCTGGTATACGGAAAACTACCTGGCGAGCGTCCCTGCCGCGCTGAAGCATGGCGTCTTTATTGGCGCAGCGGGAGAAGGGAAAATCGCCTCCGCAATGCGCGCTGACTATGCCGCCGCCGCCGCGCGCGTCATCCGTGAAGAGGGTCACGCCGGGAATGTCTACGAACTGGCGGGTGATGACGCCTGGACATTAAGCCAGTTGGCGGATGAACTTACTCATCAGAGCGGAAAAAAAATCGTCTACCAGAACCTGAGCGAAGTCGATTTTGCCGCCGCGCTGAAAGGCGCAGGCCTGCCTGACGGACTGGCGGATATGTTGGCCAATTCTGACGCTGGCGCGGCGAAAGGCGGCCTGTTTGATGACAGCCATACGCTGCGTAAACTCATCGGTCGCCCGACGACGACGCTCACAGAAAGCCTTCGCTCCGTACTGTAAGTGTTAAAATTTAGTTAATTTATGTGGCATCCTCATAGACCTTCTCTGATAATGACGGAACGGTTTATGAGGAGAATCTGATGATTAGCGGCGTGCTATACGCCCTGCTGGCAGGGCTAATGTGGGGATTGATTTTCGTTGGCCCGTTAATCGTACCGGATTACCCGGCCCTCTTACAGTCAATGGGACGCTATCTGGCGCTGGGGCTGATTGCCCTGCCAATTGCCTGGTTAGGCCGTACACGGTTACGCCAGTTGACGCGCAAAGACTGGTCCACCGCCCTGTCGCTGACTCTGATGGGCAATGTAATCTATTACGCCTGCCTCGCCAGCGCCATTCAGCGAACCGGCGCGCCGGTTTCGACGATGATCATCGGGACATTGCCGGTCGTCATTCCGCTTTTCGCTAACGTTCTCTATAGCCAACGAGACGGCAGATTATCCTGGCGGCGTTTAGCGCCCGCGCTGGCGCTTATCGGTTTTGGCCTGCTGTGCGTCAATATTGCTGAACTTAGTCAGGGATTATCCGATGTTAGCGGCTGGCGCTATGGTTCAGGCATTGTGCTGGCGCTGATTTCCGTAGCGTGCTGGGCATGGTATGCGCTGCGCAACGCCCGCTGGCTGCGGGAAAATCCCGACAAACATCCCATGATGTGGGCAACGGCGCAGGCGCTGGTTACGCTGCCAGTCTCGTTAATCGGCTATGCGGCGGTCTGTCTGTGGCTGAGTATCCAGAAACCGCTGTTTACCCTGCCCTTTGGCCCGCATCCCGCGCTGTTTATCGGTCTGATGATCGCTATCGCGGTGCTGTGTTCCTGGGTGGGCGCGCTGTGCTGGAATATCGCCAGCCAAAAATTGCCAACCGTTATTTTAGGGCCGCTGATTGTTTTTGAGACGTTGGCGGGACTGCTCTATACCTTCATTCTGCGCCAGGAAATCCCGCCATTCCTGACGTTAAGCGGCATTGCGCTCCTGGTGGCGGGCGTGGTCATTGCCGTGAGAGCGAAACCGGAAAAAGCGACCGTCGTTCCGGTCACGGAACGCTAATTTCATACTCGCTTAAATTATACGCACCCCGAAAGAGTTATAGCCCCGCCTTAAAGATGCATTTAAAATACATCTTATATTATTGCAAATGAGGTAACGGCTATGGCTTATCGCGATCAACCTTTAGGCGAACTGGCGCTCTCTATTCCCCGCGCATCGGCGCTGTTTCGCCAGTACGATATGGATTACTGCTGCGGCGGAAAACAGACGCTGGCGCGCGCCGCCGCGCGTCACGACGTCGATATTGACATCATTGAAGCGCAACTGGCGCAATTGGCTGAACAGCCCATCGAAAAAGACTGGCGCGCCGTTCCGCTGGCGGACATTATTGACCATATCGTGGTGCGCTATCATGACCGACACCGCGAACAACTGCCGGAGCTTATCCTGCAGGCAACCAAAGTGGAACGCGTTCACGCGGATAAGCCAAACGTCCCACGCGGCCTGACAAAATATCTCACCGCGCTGCATGAAGAGCTTTCCAGCCATATGATGAAAGAAGAACAGATCCTGTTCCCCATGATCAAACAGGGTATGGGTCGCCAGGCAACGGGCCCGATAAGCGTAATGGAAAGCGAGCATGACGAGGCGGGAGAGCTGGTAGACGTCATCAAACACGTCACCCAAAATGTAACGCCGCCGCCAGAAGCCTGCACCACCTGGAAAGCGATGTATAACGGCATTAATGAGATGATTGATGATCTGATGGAGCACATCAGCCTGGAGAATAACGTGCTGTTCCCACGCGCGCTGGCCGGGGAATAATCACCAGCCGGGCATTTTGCCGGATGGCGGCTGTAAACTGCGCCTTATCCGGCCTATAAATCAACGCTACGCTGTAAGCCCGGTAAGCGCCAGCGCCACCGGGCAAAACAATTAACGCATTCCCGCCATCCGTTTCTTACCTATCAACAGCCAGCCCAGACCCAACGCGATAAACCACAGCGGCGTCACGATCAGCGCCTGGCGCGTATCGTCTTCCAGCGTCAGTAATACCAGCACGAACGCAAAGAACGCCATACAGACCCAGCACATCAGCTTACCGAGCGGCATCTTATAGATGGATTTTTCATGCAAGTGGGGACGCTTTTTGCGGTACACCAGGTATGAACACAGAATGATGGTCCAGACAAACATAAACAGGATGGCCGAAACCGTAGTGATCATGGTGAATGCGCCAATCACGCTCGGGTTGACCATCAGCATAACCACGCCGCCCAGCAGGCAGATACAGGAGAAGGTCAGGCCTTTCGCCGGTACCGCGCGTTTCGATAGCTTAGCGAACGCTTTTGGCGCCACGCCTTCTTGCGCCAGGCCAAACAGCATACGGCTGGTCGAGAAGACGCCGCTGTTGGCGGAAGACGCCGCCGAGGTCAGCACAACAAAGTTGATCACACTCGCGGCGGCAGGCAGACCCACCAGTACAAACAGCTCAACGAACGGGCTCTTATCTGGCACCACGGAACTCCACGGCGTCACCGACATAATGACAATCAGCGCAAAGACGTAGAACATGATGATACGGATCGGTATTGAGTTAATCGCGCGCGGCAGCGATTTTTCCGGATCTTTAGTTTCTGCGGCGGTAGTACCGACCAGCTCAATCCCCACGAAGGCGAACACCGCAATCTGGAAACCGGCAAAGAACCCGCTAATCCCTTTCGGGAACCAGCCGCCGTCATTCCACAGATGCGCGAAAGACGCTTCAACGCCGGTCGGCGATTTAAAGTGCATCGCAATCATCACCAGCCCGACCACAATCAACGCCACAATGGCGACGATTTTGACCATCGCAAACCAAAATTCCATTTCACCAAACATTTTAACGGTGGCGAGGTTGAGGCTTAGCAGCAGGATCACTACCGCCAGCGAGGCGACCCAATCGGAAAGGCCGGGAAACCAGAACTGCGCGTAGGCGGTAATCGCCACCACGTCAGCCATACCGGTCACTACCCAGCAAAACCAGTACGTCCAGCCGGTGAAATATCCCGCCCAGGGGCCAAGCAGGTCGGAAGCAAAATCGCTAAACGATTTATATTCCAGATTCGAGAGCAGCAATTCCCCCATGGCGCGCATCACGAAAAAAAGCATAAAACCGATGATCATATACACAAAAATGATCGACGGTCCGGCGAGACTGATCGTTTTACCCGATCCCATAAACAGACCGGTACCAATAGCGCCGCCAATAGCGATAAGCTGTATATGACGGTTTGTAAGATTGCGCCGTAGCGACTGTTCAGCCGGAGCCTGTTCGTCGGCTGCGACTTTTACCTGATCTACCATGTTTTTCTTCCTGTACCTGTCTGTGTTGTGCAGGGCTCTACGGCCTTTGGTCTATGATACGACGATCCTGTTATCAGGACTCATCGATATTAGGTAAGAATCGGCGGGATGAATACTAAGATTCAAATACAATGTTAATTTTATGTTTAAAATGAGTGTTATATCACTTTGATAATGCGAATTAGCTCACAAAAATACACGTAACGACGCCATTTGCAAAATAAAATATTGGCATCTGCTGAAGTCAGGGTTGCCGGATAAGGCGTTTACGCCGTCATCCGGCAAACCCGGAGCGCTTACAGAATTTCCAGCAGTTCCACCTCAAACACCAGGGTGCTGAATGGCGGAATAGATGCCCCGGCCCCACGCTCGCCATAGGCCAGCTCCTGTGGGATAGTCAGTTCCCATTTGGAACCTACCGGCATCAGAGTCAGCGCTTCAATCCAGCCGGCGATCACGCCATTTACCGGGAATTCAGCCGGTTCGCCGCGCGCGACGGAGCTGTCAAATACGGTGCCATCAATAAGCTTACCGGTGTAATGCACGCGTACGCGGTCGGTACGCGCCGGAATCGCGCCTTCGCCCTGCGTCAGAACGCGGAACTGTAAACCAGATTCAGTACTGTTCACACCGTCTTTTTCGCGGTTTTCTTCCAGGTATTTCACGCCTTCGGCCGCCATCGCTTTGAAACGCTCACGACGCACCGCGTCCGCACGCTCATGAATTTCACGCAGCGCACGATGCACCACATCAACAGGAACCGCCGGGTGTTTACCTTCCAGCGCATCAGCAATGCCTGCAACCAGCGCTTCAGGCAACAGGCCTTCAAGACCGGATTCGCTGAGCTGCTGCCCTACCTGCAAACCAATGCCGTAGCTCGCTTGCGCTTCAATAGTGTCAAAAGTCGGGATGGCCATTATTTTTCCTTCATCGGATATCAAAAAAGTAGCGGGCAGCATAACAGCCACGCTTCTTCTGGTAAAACTTTGTCTCAGGGAGGATGACAAATCGCAGGGAAAAAGAAACAATAGATTATCCGTATTGATGTCACGAAAGCGGATAGCACTACCAGTATCATAGCGTTAGCCATCTATACTCTATGATTAAGGAACGAGATGCGGAGCAGGAGGTAAACCATGCCCGGGCGCTTTGAATTAAAACCAACCCTGGCGAAAATCTGGCACGCGCCGGATAATTTTCGCATCATGGAACCGCTGCCGCCTATGCATCGTCGTGGCATTATCATTGCCGCTATCGTGCTGGTGATCGGTTTCCTGCTGCCCGCCAGCGAGACCAGCGACTCGCCTGTCGTCACGCGGGAAGCGCAATTGGATCTGCAATCGCAATCACAGCCGCCGACGGAGGCCCAGCTTCAGGCGCAGCTGGTCGCGCCGCAAAACGATCCGGATCAGGTGGCGCCCGTTGCGCCGGAACCTATCCAGGAAGGCCAGCCGGAAGAACAAAGCCAACCGCAAACGCAGCCTTTCCAGCAGGATAGCGGCATCGGTCAACAGTGGCGCTCGTACCGGGTAGAGCCTGGTAAAACTCTGGCGCAACTGTTCCGTGACCACGGACTGCCCCCGACAGACGTTTATGCAATGGCGCAGGTAGAAGGCGCTGGCAATCCGCTGAGTAATCTCAAAAATGGTCAAATGATTAAAATTCGCCAGAATGACAGCGGGGTGGTGACAGGTTTAACGATAGATGGCGATAACGGTCAACAGGTGCTGTTTACGCGTCAGCCTGACGGCAGTTTTATTCGCGCACAGTAACGCCGGCTGCGCCTTATCCCGCCTATACCCTATTCGTTCAGGTGAAGCATTACCGCTTCACCTGATTTACCCACCAGATCCCCGAACACACCAGCGCCAGCGCATATTTCCACTCCAGAATATTCTCGCCGAGAAAAATAGCCGAAAGAGCCGCGCCGAAAACCGGGATCAGAAAGTTAAACGGCGCAATCATCCCCACGCGATTATATTTGAGTAAAATGCTCCATAGCGCAAAAGCGACCGACGAGAGCAGCGTCAGGTAGACTAAAATCGCCACCGACGAGAAGCCATGTATCGTCAGCGTACCGCCAAAAACGTAGCCGCCAATGACCAGTACCAGACCGCCAATCCCCAATTGATAGCCAGTCATGACCATCGGATCGACCGTCTGCGAGAGACGTTTGCCATACAACGTGGCCGCAGAAAGAATAAGCGCTGCCCCATAGCAGGCAACAAAATGCGGCACTCACATAAACGACGTTTTTGCGGGCAAACGGGGAGGCCTGGCGTTGGGTATCCATTCTTTCACCAAGAAATTAAAATAATGTTTTATTTTTGATTATCGCGAAAAGAGGGGAAGATAGCCAGTCGAAAAGAAATGGAGTTAAAAAAGCAAAACGCCGGCGCTGGGCCGACGTTTCGTTGCTAGCAAAAACGAGAATGACTGATTACTCAGCAACCACGTTGATGATAACTTTCGCGAATACTTCGCTGTGAACCTGGAAGTTCACTTCGTGTTCGCCAGTGGTACGCAGAACGCCGTTCGGCAGACGAACTTCGCTCTTAGCCACGTCAACGCCAGCTGCAGTCACAGCGTCAGCGATGTCGCGAGTACCGATGGAACCGAACAGTTTACCTTCGTCGCCTGCTTTAGACGCGATAGTAACGGTTTCCAGGGCGTTGATTTTCTCTGCGCGTGCATTTGCAGCAGCCAGAACGTCAGCCAGTTTAGCTTCCAGTTCAGCGCGACGTGCTTCGAAGTATTCAACGTTTTTCTTGGTAGCCGGAACAGCTTTACCCTGTGGTACCAGGAAGTTACGAGCATAGCCCGCTTTAACGTTAACCTGATCACCCAGGCTACCCAGGTTTGCTACTTTATCAAGCAGAATAACTTGCATTACCTTATCCTCTCAAAGTCGTATTAATGGACCGTGACCGATTACTGATGGCGATCAGTGTACGGCAGCAGAGACAGGTAGCGAGCGCGTTTGATAGCGCGAGCCAGCTGACGCTGGTATTTTGCACGGGTACCGGTGATACGGCTTGGGACAATCTTACCGCTTTCGGTGATGTAGTTTTTCAGCGTAGCGATATCTTTATAGTCGATCTCTTGAACGCCTTCCGCGGTGAAACGGCAGAACTTGCGACGACGGAAATAACGTGCCATATGGCTAGTCTCCAGAATCTATCAATTCAATCTGCTCGGCATGCAGAACCATTTTGCTCAGACCGTTCTTTGCCTTGTGGCAAGAAATAAACCCCTGAACGGTTATGCGGCTGCCGACCGTTATACTGTGAGTAATGGCCTGGTTTTCGTGTCCGCTAACAATAACGGGCATTTGGCACCACGCCTGCCGGTGAAAGCCGGCTTCCTCTTGCACAGAACGATGCTCAAGCACGAACTGGCAATGCGGAATTCCTGATGGACTGACCTTTCGAAGGGGGGCCCTGCACACGGTGCCGGACAACGCCAGACGGTTGGTCATCAGAAATTACTCTTCAGAATCCCCAGCTTCAGCATCATCTGCGGTTTCGTTAGCGAAATCATCGCGACGCTCACGGCGCTCGTCTTTCGCTTTAACCATCGGAGAAGCTTCGGTAACAGCGTGCTTAGTACGCATAACCATGCTGCGGATAACGGCATCGTTGAAGCGGAAGGTAGTTTCCAGCTCATCGATCACTTCCTGCGGCGCTTCAACGTTCATCAGAACGTAGTGCGCTTTGTGCAGTTTGTTGATCGGGTAAGCCAGCTGACGGCGGCCCCAGTCTTCCAGACGGTGGATCTTGCCTTCTGCGCCAGTGATGGCAGCAGAGTAACGCTCGATCATGCCCGGAACCTGTTCGCTCTGGTCAGGATGGACCATAAAAACGATTTCGTAATGACGCATCGAATTGCTCCTTACGGATTATTCAGCCTCCTGTCTGGGTCAGCCGCGGCCCATGGAGGCAAGGAACGTGTTAAAGGTCGGCTGAAAAATGACGCGTTATAGTACTGGCGCCTGCGGGCAAACTCAAGGTGATTGTACAATTATTTATCGTGCCGAACGTAACGCCTGTCCCGTCACATTTTGCTGCTGAGATATTAACTTCATATCGCATGCCACTATAAACGGCCTGTTGCGGCAGAGAAATTGACACTGTGGTCAGCGCACTTTTTTGCCACACAGGATTTCTTAAACATGGCGGCATACATCAATGGGTTGTTAATCAGGTAAAAAGCGACAATGCGATAATTTTTTGAACAACAGCATCAGAAAAGGTCGCCATCTCTGCGGCGGGTTATGGTTAAAATTAAACCAGAAGCGATTCACTAAAGGGGGATATCGCCAACCAGACCGCGCTGCTGAGGAGGTACTCTATGCGAGCCCGGATAATGTTATTTCTGGCTGCGCTTTTGCCTGGCATAACGGCAACGGCAGCCGTCGAGTTAAATAATCACCAGGCCAGAAATATGGATGATGTGCAAAGCTTAGGCGTGATTTATATCAATCATAACTTCGCCACTGAGAGTGAAGCACGTCAGGCATTAAATGAAGAGACAGATGCGCAGGGCGCAACGTACTACCACGTGATTCTGATGCGGGAACCGGGAAGTAACGGCAACATGCACGCCAGCGCAGATATTTATCGCTAGCACCAGGTATAACCAACGAAACATTGCCAAAGTTTGCTTTGCCCCCTTCTCAGGGGGCTTTTTTTGAAAAACGGCTGCGGAATTAGACCAGTTATCTCCCGAAGAAGGAAATTTCCGCAGCGCGTGTTTTACTTTTGCCCGTAATAGGCGTTTGGACCATGCTTACGCATGAAGTGCTTGTTCATCAGATAACCGTCGATGGGATTCAGCGCCGGGTTAATGCCGCGCGCAATCCACGCCATTCGCGCCACTTCCTCCATGACGACCGCGTTATGTACCGCATCGTGCGCATCTTTCCCCCAGGCGAACGGCCCGTGTTGATACACGACAATGCCTGGCGTATGCAGCGGTTCCACCTCGCCCAGCGTTTCGATGATCACTTTACCGGTGTTCAGCTCGTACTCGCCCTGCACTTCTTCTTCGCTTAACGCCCTGGTACAGGGAATATCGCCAAAGAAATAGTCCGCGTGCGTGGTACCGAGCGCTGGAATAGCCATCCCCGCCTGCGCCCATGCCGTGGCGTGGGTGGAGTGGGTATGCACAATGCCACCAAGAGATGGATAACGACGATACAGCGCCAGATGAGTGGCGGTATCGGATGATGGACGGTACTGCCCTTCCACTACGTTACCGTCAAGATCCACGACAACCATGTCGCTCGCTTTCATGGTTTCATAGGCGACACCGCTTGGCTTAATCACCACCAGCCCGCGTTCGCGATCGATAGCGCTGACATTGCCCCAGGTAAACGTCACCAGTCCATAACGGGGCAAATCCATGTTAGCGTCAAATACCTGCTGCTTAAGATTTTGCATTAGGCTGCCTCCACCAGACCGGCGCTGGCCATGCGCGCTTTCACCCAGTCACGCGCTTTCGCTACCTCTGCCGCCGGGTTCTCTGCTGTTTCACTCCACATCTCAATCAGATAGGGCCCGCAATAGCCACTCTGTTTGAGCGTTTCGAAGCAGCGTTCGAAATCGACAACGCCTTCGCCAAACGGCACATTTTTGAACACGCCGGGTTTAGTATCTTTGACGTGTACCGCGACGATATGCCCGATTCCCGCCTGTAGCTCCATCTGTACGTCGTTATCCCAGGCAGACAGATTGCCGATATCCGGATAGAGCTGGAACCACGGGTTATTGAGGTAGTGAGCATAGCCCAGCGCTTTACTGATGGAATTCATCAATGGGTAGTCCATGATTTCCATCGCCAGCGTCACCTGGGCGCGGCTGGCCATATCAACGCTCTCTTTTAACCCATCGCGAAAGCGGCAACGCGTTTCGTCGTTGGCCTGCTGATAGTAAACATCGTACCCCGCCAGTTGAATGACGCGAATCCCGACGTCCTGCGCAAACTGAATCGCTTTACGCATAATCTCCAGCCCCTGCGCCCGTACCGCGTCATCTTCGCTACCGAGTGGAAAACGACGATGCGCGCTCAGACACATGGACGGCACGCGCACGCCGGTTTCAGCAACCGCGCTCACCAGCGCCAGGCGCTGCTCGCGACTCCAGTCGAGCCGCGCCAGTCGGGCGTCGGTCTCGTCCACCGACATTTCAACGAAGTCAAAACCCAGCGTTTTCGCCAGCCGCAGGCGCTCCAGCCAGCACTCCCCGGCAGGGAGCGCTTTTTCATAGATGCCGAGCGGAATTTGTTTCGACAGCATAGCCGCTCCTTAGCCCCACAGTTGGGCAATGGAGCGTTTGAACTGCCGTGCGGCTTCTACCGGCGATTCGGCATCGCGAATGCTGCGCCCCGCGATAAAGACATGGATCGGAATGCCTTTGAACAGCGGCAGGTCTTCCAGCGCCAGCCCGCCGGTCACAGTCACTTTAAAGCCCATATCGGAGAGCCGTTTGATCGCGGTAATATCCGCTTCACCCCACGCCACGCCTGCGGCCTGCGCGTCACGGCTGCGGTGATAAACCACTTGCTGAATGCCCGCATCACGCCACTGCTGCGCCTGTTCCCAGGTCCAGTAACCGGTCAGCTCGATCTGCACATCGCCGTTGAACTCTTTTGCCACATCCAGCGCACCTTTCGCAGTGTTGATATCCGCACAGCAAATCACGGTCACCCAGTCCGCGTTGGCTTCGAAACACATACGGGAGAGGATTTTACCGGCATCGGCAATTTTGGCGTCCGCCAGCACGATTTTGTGCGGATAGAGTGCTTTCAGGTCGCGAACGGCACGCACGCCTTCGCCCACGCACAGAATGGTGCCCACTTCAATAATATCCACCTCTTCGGCAATCAGGCGGGTGGTTTCATAGGCGCTATCCATAGTCTGGTTGTCCAGCGCGACCTGCAACATTGGTAATGACATTTTCAATTCCTTCTTAAGACGCCGCACTGGTGCGGTCAATTAAATCCAGGACTTCCTGCTCGGTGCGGCAGGCGCGTAAACGGTCAAAATTGGCTTCATCTTCAAACAGGTTGACGATCTGCATGATGCCCACTTCCTGATGGGTATTGGCGTCTACTGCCGCCATGGTGATCAGAATATCGACCGGGTCGTTATCTTCGTGATTAAACTCCAGCGGCTTTTTCAGGGTCACCAGAGAAAAACCGGTTTTCTTGACCCCTTCTTCCGGGCGACCATGCGGCATCGCCAGGCCTGGGGCAATCACAAAATAGGGGCCAAACTGCTCAACGCCATCGAGAATGGCCTGGTAATAGCGCGGCTCTACCACATCGGCAGCCACCAGTAAATCGACGCCGATCTTGACGGCTTCCTGCCAGGTATTCGCTTCAGCCTGCAGGCGGATAGAATTATTCTCCGCCAGTGAATCACGTAATTTCATGTTGCATCCTTACTTCACGTCTTGCGGGAAATGTTCTTTGATCACTTCCAGCAGTTTCGGGCCAAAATCCGCAGGCGACAGCATGTTGCGCACGCCAACCACATATTTGTTGCCGGTCACGCTGATTTCGCCTGCAATGTGTGTGGAAGCGATGATGATGTCCGCGCCGTTCAGCTCACTTTTGTATTCCCCTACCGCGCAGCTGTTTACCGTGTGGTCGATATTGGATTGGGTTAAAAACTGATCCACTTTCATTTTCATGATCATGGAACTGCCCTGCCCGTTGCCACATACAGCCAGAATACGTACGGTCATAATCCAAACTCCTTATTGAGCAGAAACTTCTGCCAGTTGTTTTTCTGCATCCTCTTCAGCACGCAGCGCGCGTCCTGCGAAGATCATATAAACCAGTGCGATGACAATGATGACGGCCATAAAAGCGATGCCGAGGGAGAAGATGCCCTGCATCATCGGCGGTGCCAGAATCGACCAGTCCGCCATACCCATCCAGGCGCTCATCCCCGTGAGTTTCACCGCCCAGACGCAACCAAAGATTTCGATCATGCCCATCACCAGACAAATCTTCAGCGCCGCACGCCAGCCGCCGAAGTGGTTAGCGAACACGCCGATAGTGGCGTTAGAGAAGAACATCGGGATAAAGCCAGGAATAATCAGGATCGAGGAGCCGCAGGCAACCAGGATGCCAACCGCAATCAACTGGCCGATGGTGCCCCACATAAAGCCCCAGACCACCGCGTTCGGCGCGAAGCTATAAATAGCCGCACAGTCAATCGCCAGTACTGCGCCCGGAATCAGACGCTGGGAGATACCGTTAAAGGCCTCAGAGAGTTCTGCCACAAACATACGCACGCCCTGGGTGATGATGAAGATCGCCACCGCAAAGGAGAAACCGGTTTGCAGGATATAGATTGTCCAGTGGGTTTTACCCGCCATCGCCTGTACGGTATCGATACCGAAGGAGAGCAGAATGGCACCAAAGAAAATGGTCATTACAATCGCCGTGGAGACGATGTTGTCGTGGAAAATGTTCAGCCAGCCCGGCAGTTTGAGATCTTCAACACTTTCCTCTTTTTTGCCCAGGAACGGCGCGACTTTATAGGCAATCCAGGAAGCAAATTGCTGCTGGTGGCCAATAGAGAAACCGCAGCCGTCCGTCACTTCCTGAGTCGGCTTGTACATCATGTTGGAGGTAATACCCCAGTACAGGGAAACCAGTATCGCCGTGCAGATAATGGTGGTCCACATGGAATAGCCGAAGATATAGAAAGAGACCGCAATCAGCCCCGCCTGCTGGAACATGATGTGTCCGGTCAACATGATGGTGCGAATACCGGTAATGCGTCGCAACAAGACGTAACAAATATTCAGCGCCAGCGCGAGCAACACCGCGTAGCCTACCCAACTATACGCATCACCCATCCGTTCGATCGTTGCCATCATCGAAGCATAGGTATCGGAAATCGCGCCGTTGATGCCGTAGACCTCAGACATTTTCGCCACCACCGGTTTAAAGGTGCTGGTCAGAATGCCGGACCCGGCCTGTAGCAGCATGAAGCCAATGATGGTTTTGATCGTCCCTTTGATGATCACGCTGACGCTTTTGCGCAGCAGGATATAGCCCAGGCAGGTCACAATACCCAGTAATAGCGGGGCATTGGTCATTACCTGATTAAAGAAAATGGTAAAGATGTTGTAGAGGATCTCCATAACGATCTCCGGTAGACGAGTTTGCTGAGTCACAGGCGCTCAGGATAATGTCCCTTCACTGTAATTTTCAAAAGTAATCACAACAAGATTGAATTTGATTAAATGTGACGTAGCGCGCAAATAATTAGCGCACTTAATACATGGTTTACTTATAGGTAACTCATTTTTTCATTAAATAAGTAAAATCATAAAGATGACCACATCCCCATGACGCCAGGCAAGATTAAATTTTCTCCTGACTGCGTTATCCCCTGCCAAAAAGTCAAAAAATAGCCCATTGCCTTCTTGAGAAAATAGTGTCAGGATTAATCAAAACAAATCACGTTTTGAACCATTTTGAACAAACATGAAGGTAAATGCGATGAGTAAAGTACAAAGCATCACGCGTGAATCATGGATTCTGAGCACGTTTCCGGAGTGGGGAAGCTGGCTGAACGAAGAGATTGAACAAGAGCAGGTCGCGCCGGGTACGTTCGCCATGTGGTGGCTGGGCTGTACCGGTATCTGGCTAAAATCTGAAGGCGGCACTAACGTATGCGTCGATTTCTGGTGCGGTACCGGTAAACAGAGCCACGGTAATCCGTTGATGAAAACCGGCCATCAGATGCAGCGTATGGCTGGCGTCAAAAAATTACAGCCTAACCTGCGCACCACGCCGTTTGTTCTCGATCCTTTCGCTATCCGTCAGATTGACGCCGTACTGGCGACCCACGACCATAACGATCACATTGACGTCAATGTCGCGGCTGCCGTAATGCAGAATTGCGCCGATGATGTTCCGTTTATCGGCCCGCAGACCTGCGTGGATTTATGGGTTGGCTGGGGCGTGCCGAAAGAACGCTGCATCGTGGTAAAACCGGGCGATGTCGTGAAAGTGAAAGATATTGAAATTCATGCGCTTGATGCCTTTGACCGCACCGCATTAATCACCCTGCCCGCCGATCAGAAAGCCGCTGGCGTACTGCCGGACGGCATGGATGTACGCGCGGTTAACTATCTGTTTAAAACGCCGGGCGGCAATCTCTATCACAGCGGCGATTCTCACTATTCCAACTATTACGCGAAACACGGCAACGAACATCAAATTGATGTCGCGCTTGGTTCTTATGGCGAAAACCCGCGCGGTATTACGGACAAAATGACCAGCGCGGATATTTTACGCATGGCGGAATCGCTGAATACCAAAGTGGTGATCCCGTTCCATCACGATATCTGGTCGAACTTCCAGGCCGATCCGCAGGAGATCCGCGTGCTATGGGAAATGAAGAAAGATCGCCTGAAGTATGGTTTTAAACCGTTTATCTGGCAGGTTGGCGGCAAGTTTACCTGGCCGCTGGATAAAGACAATTTCGAATACCACTATCCGCGTGGGTTTGACGATTGCTTTACCATTGAACCCGATCTACCGTTCAAATCCTTCCTGTGAGTCGATATCATGCCGGGATTACCCGGCATTTTTTCCATTTACTTTAGTATTTCCAGGCTATTTCAAATATCATCTTTTCAAATCAATTTGTATCGGAATAGCTCATGACTGAAGCACAAAGACATCAAATACTGCTGGATATGCTGGCACAGTTGGGCTTTGTTACCGTCGAAAACGTGATTGAGCGTCTGGGGATCTCCCCGGCGACAGCGCGCCGCGACATCAACAAGCTCGACGAAAGCGGGAAACTTAAAAAAGTGCGCAACGGCGCAGAGGCCATTACCCAACAGCGGCCCCGCTGGACGCCGATGAATCTGCACCAGGCGCAAAACCACGATGAAAAAGTACGCATCGCGAAAGCGGCGTCGCAGCTGGTAAACCCGGGTGAAAGCGTAGTGATTAACTGCGGCTCCACCGCTTTCCTGCTGGGGCGCGAAATGTGCGGGAAGCCGGTACAGATCATTACCAACTATCTGCCGCTGGCGAATTATCTGATCGATCAAGAGCATGAAAGCGTGATTATCATGGGGGGTCAGTACAACAAAAGCCAGTCGATTACCCTGAGCCCGCAGGGAAGTGAAAACAGTCTCTATGCGGGCCACTGGATGTTTACCAGCGGAAAGGGCTTAACCGCGGATGGCCTGTACAAGACCGATATGCTAACCGCCATGGCGGAACAAAAAATGCTCAGCGTCGTCGGGAAACTGGTCGCGCTGGTCGATAGCAGTAAAATTGGCGAGCGCGCGGGAATGCTGTTCAGCCGCGCCGATCAGATCGCTATGCTGATTACCGGCAAAAATGCCAATCCGCAGGTTTTGCAACAGCTTGAAGCCCAGGGTGTAAGCATACTCCGCGTTTAAAGATGCTGTCGGAAAAACGCTACCGTCGCCGACAACGCTTCTGGCGTAATGCGATGCCGCACGCCTGCGGCCCATAAACAGGTCACATGCTTATCCAGCTTCGCCCCGGCGAGTGCCTGCTGGAGCCGAAAGGTTTCGATAGCAGGCACCACGTCATCCTCCTGACCATGCCACAACAGAAGCGGCCTGTCGGCCAGTCGCTCTAACTGGTGTGTGACTTCCCATTCACGTAGCGGCGCGATGATATTGTCGAATTCCTCCTGCTGTGCCGGGTTCTGCGGGGATAACGGCGGGAAAAGCGTCCGGGCGAGCCCGGTAAAATAGCCCGACCCCATTAAACTGGCCCCGCATTTTACCTCACGGTGACGCGTCATAATACCCAGCGCCGTCATACCGCCCATGGATGCGCCGCCCACCGCCAACCGCCCGTCAAGTAGCCAGTTTTCCGCCTGAATCGCCGCACGTAACGTCGTAAATTCCTGCATGTTTTGGTGCAGAATCTGCCAGAATCGATATATCCGTCCCTGTGAGTCGCCGCCGAAGCGAGCGCCATGCTCCGGCGCATCCGGCATGACTACCCGGAATCCTGCCTGTGCCAGGGCAACGGCAAAATAACTATAAACCAGGCTGGAGGAGGTGAAGCCATGATAGAACACCACACAGGGAAGCGGCACGGCGCGTTTCCCTTCCGGGAAGGCATGTAGTACGGCACCTCCGGCTAATTGTCGTGTTTCAATCGCTATCATTATTCTCTCCTTTTTATCCGGTATGCCACGGAGAAATACTTAACGCAAGTTTATGGATAGCGCAATAATTCATAATGTTTGAGAACTGGGTTACGCTTTCACAACGTTTTCATTCGAAAATCGCGTGACAGGTAACACTTCGGGAACATTCCCCCTAAAGGGAAATCAATAAGGCATTACACTATGATTATCAGGAAACGAGATAGAGTTATGCGTCGGTTTGCTTCATTGATAGCAGCACTGTTATTAAGCGCGTGTAGCGTGCTGCAGGGTACGCCGCAACCTGCACCGCCTGTCGCCGATCACCCGCAGGAAATCCGTCGCGATCAAACGCAAGGACTACAGCGGATGGGGACCGTAAGCGCGCTGGTTCGGGGTTCCCCGGATGATGCAATAGATGAAATCAGAGCGAAAGCCGCCGCTGCGAAAGCCGATTATTACGTTATCTTAATGGTTGATGAAACGGTTGTAACCGGCCAGTGGTATTCACAAGCCATTTTGTATCGTCAATAACAGTAGATTGATTTTTAGTCAGTTTTACATTGCTTTGCGCCCCTATGCGTTTACCTGTGCACAATAAACAAACAGGTTTACCGTGATGGAGCGTCCTGTTAAATGCGGGGTATGTAATAAGGAGCTGACGATGAAACAAGAACTTGCCTTATCCTCACTGTTGCTTTCTGCCGGACTGGTGAGTACGGCGGCACAGTCTGCCGAATTCGCCAGTGCTGACTGTGTAACGGGTCTGAATGAAATCGGCCTGATCTCGGTCAGTAATGTTGCAGGAAACCCACAGGATGTAGAGCGGATTATCGCCCTGAAAGCCGATGAACAGGGTGCGTCCTGGTACAGAATTATTCAAATGTATGAAGAACAACAGTCGGATAACTGGCGCGTACAGGCGATACTCTATGCCTGATGCCGCGAGGCTCGCGCCGAATGGCATGTACTACAGGCCAAACGTTACCGCAGCCCCCCGGTCGCCCTTAGCAGTAAATCATTTTGCACCTGGGCAGGCAGCGGCATTTCGCCGCGTGTATCCAGCATCATCTGACACCACGCTTGCGCCAGCGGCGGCGAGGCATGACGCAGCATTTCCGCTCCGCATCCCAGCAGGAAAAGCTGCTGCGTAATCTCTCTGCCCATTGCTTCGTCCGGTTTGCGTAAACGTTGCTGTAGCTGACGTACCGCGCGGTCGTAATGGCGATCCTGACCTTTGACTTCCGCAAAAGCTTCACTCAATACGTCATAGACGCCGTGTTGTTTTATCAGCACCCGCAGTACATCCAGACACATGATATTGCCGGAACCTTCCCAGATACTGTTCACCGGCATTTCACGGTACAGGCGCGGGAGTTCGCTCTCTTCGCAATACCCCATCCCGCCGAGAACCTCCATCGCCTCAGCCACAAAAGGGATTCCCTGCTTACAGATGGCGAATTTCGCCGCTGGCGTGAATAATCGCGCCCACAATGCCTCTTTCGCCTCGCGACGTTGCTCCCAGGCGCGCGCCAGCCGAAACAAAAGCGCCGTCTGCCCCTCCAGGCATAGCGCCATACGACTTAAGGTTTGTCGCATCAACGGTTGTTCGATCAGCGGCTTACCAAAAGCCTGACGCTGATGAGCATGGTAAATTGCGACTGAAAACGCACGCCGCATTAAGCCATGACTCCCGAGCGCGCAGTCAAGACGCGTCATACCGCCCATCTTTAAGATATGCCGAATCCCTTCGCCCTCTTCTCCCAGCCGCCAGCCGACGGTATCCTGAAACTCGACCTCGGCGCTGGCATTAGATCGATTACCGAGTTTATCTTTCAGGCGCTCAAGACGAACAGAGTTCCGTTGCCCGTCTGGCAGGAAACGCGGCACAAAGAAACAGGATAGTCCTCCTTTTGCCTGCGCCAGCACGAGGTGCGCATCACTTTGCGGCACAGAGAAAAACCATTTATGTCCCACCAGCCGATATGAATCATCCGCCAGCCGCTCCGCGTGGGTCGTATTACTGAGTACGTCAGATCCGCCCTGCTTTTCCGTCATTCCCATGCCGATAAGCAGTCCCCGTTTTTGCCCGCCCGGCAGCAAATGCGAATCGTAACGATCGCTGCGCAGCGGCGCCAGCCAGTCATGGAAAGTGGCGGGAAGCATCTGCAATAGCAACGGCGTCGCGGCAAAGGTCATCGTGACAGGACAGAGTGTCCCCGCTTCTACCTGAGCATGTAATACAAAACGCGCCGCCCGGGCGACAAAACTTCCCGCCCTTGCCTCGTCCTCCCAGGCCAGGTTATGTACCCGATTAGCGCAAAGCCCCTGCATCAACAAGTACCAGGCGGGATGAAAGCGAACGTCATCCAGACGCTGTCCCTGGGGATCGTAACGCAGCAACTCAGGAGGATACGCGTTCGCCAGACGCCCCAGTTCCAGTGATTCCGCCGTTCCCAGTTGTTGGCCAATGCTGGCGAGAAGATCGCTATCCCATCCCGCTCCTTCCCGGGAAACCGCTTCACACAGCGCGCCATCAGACAGGAATAAGTTACTGTTATTGAGCGGAGCTGGTTGATTAAAGACGGTATGTGTTTGCCAGGACATGGTGTCTCCCTCCTTCAATGGCGCTGAAGTCAAGTATGGTCATGACCGCGCCATTGACGCCGGAGCAAGATCACAAAAGTATGATTAACCGGCAATATAATGTGGGACGAAACGGGAAGTATCTTTGGTAATTAGCGTATTGTCCTCGCGAATCCCCATTCCGGAGGCTTCATCGTCAATGATCCAACTGCCAATCAGCGTATAGCTATCGCCAAAGCGCGGCAAAGGCTGAAACGCCTGGTAAATCATCGGCTCGTCAGCGTAGTCGCCGTCGGCATGATCGATAACATTTTGCCGCTCGTCAAAAATCGTGACGTTGCCGCCTTCACGTGAATAAATCGGCTTCCGTACGCTGCTTTCACCTGGCGCTGCGAGCGACTTTTCTCCCTCAAACCAGGCCGGCAGAAGATTCGGATGGCCAGGGAAAAAGCGCCACAATAACGGCAACAGCCCTTTGTTACTCAGAATACTTTTCCACAATGGCTCAATCCATTGCTCACGCCGTTTTCGCAACAGCGGGCCGTTGTCGTCGCGCATCATCCATTCCAGCGGGTAGAGCTTAAAGGCGCGGCGAATCACGTTATCGTCCAGATCGGTCAGCACGCCGCCTACGCCAAGCCCCAGTTCTTCAATATAGATAAATCGCGTTTCCTGGCCCGCCTGCTGCGCGCAATCCTGAAGGTACAGCACCGTCGTGCGATCTTCGTCGGTATCTTCACAACAGCAAAAGTAGAGCGGTTCCCGACTGTACAGCTCGCTGAAGCGGGCGATCAGCCGCTCCTGTATCGCGTTGTATTGATCGGCATCACGCGGGATGGCGCCACTACGACGGGCATCCTCCAGCCATAGCCATTGAAAGTAGGAGGACTCATAGAGCGACGTCGGCGTATCCGCGTTGTATTCCAGCAATTTAACCGGATCTTTGCCGCACCAGACGAAATCCATCCGCCCGTAAAGCGAAGGATCGCGGCTGCGCCAACTTTCGGCGATGACATCCCAGTACAATGGCGGGATCGCCAACTGCTGCATGATCTGCTCATCCCGGACGGCCCGCTCGACAACCTCCAGACACATTTGATGAAGCTCTGCGGTCGGTTTTTCGATCTGTTCTTCAATTTGCCGTAATGTAAAACGGTAGGCCCGGCTTTCATCCCAGTAAATTTCGTTATCGATAACATGAAAGTCAAAACCGTGATCGCAGGCGATCTTATCCAGATCCCGGCGTACCGGTACGTTGTGTCGTAGCATGGTTAGCCTCCCCAGTGCCCGCGGGCGCTGGAAGAACGGCCATAGCCGCCGCGGGAGACGGTGGACGCTTTCCGTGTCGTATAACCAGGGCTGGTCGCGGTATCGCTTTTCCCTGTGCCGCTGCGCCACGCATAGTCGCCGGACGTAGTGCGCCAAACGGGACGGGAGGCGTAGGATGAACCGCCGCTGCTATAGATGTATTGTTCGTCACGGTTCTGGCGAATCGCGCGGCTGAGCAAAAAGCCGCTTAATACCGGAACCCAACTCCGATCGATGCTATCAAAGTAGCAAGCGCCAAACTGCGACTGACAGCTCTCCTGCGTCAATTGCTTAGGCACATTCGCGTAAAATTCTGTTTTCGCGTTATTCCAGCCGTCAGCGCAAACGCTGGCGCTATTGCCATCGTCGATACAGTCGTTCACCGTGGCGTAAAACGTCCCATCGCCGTCGTTGTCAGTATTGCCGCCATCACCGCACCCTTTCAGGAGAAAAAAGGCCGCTCCGCCCATAATCGCCAGCGTCAGGCATTTTGGCGTGTAGCGATTTCGTTGCCGCTCAAAGGGATTAACCGGTTCGGCTATCCGTCTTATTGCCGAATGGCCTACGCCGGATGTTCTTCTGGATTTTCGTTTTTTTGCCATGATCTTCCGTTACCATGTCATACAGGCAGCGTTAAAAATACCGCCAGCCAGCGCTGCGGTTCCCATAAATAGCCCCGCCGCCACGTTGTGATGAATAATTTTTTCGCTCAGCGTAGGCATGTATAACCTTACGCAGCCATAAATCAGCAGTTGAATCACCAGCGCAATGCCGCCCCAGGCAAAATAGTCCGGGATGCTGACCGAGTTTATCGCCGCGCTGGATAAGGGGATGACATAGCCCAGCAACGTACCGCTAAAGGCCAGCGATGCCGCAGTATTGTTATTTTTTATCAACTGCCATTCATTATGCGGCGTTATCTTTGAGTAAATAAAAAGAAATGCAATGACCATTGCCGCGCCAATAAAAAAATAGGCGCAGAAAGCCAGTAATGCGTCCAGTATATGCATAATTTCCCTGTATGTGCTTAACCAATAACCGTCAGTGAAGTGAGCGGGATATCCACGCCGAGGGCGCGTGAAAACACCCATTCAGGCTCACCGCGCTCGTTAAATGATTCTTCCCCGTTCAATAAAAGATACTCCCAGGCGTCGTCCGTCACCTGGCGCTGGAAGCCCATCGTAAAATTGTGAACGTCCCATTTCTCTGGCTGCTGATTTTCAACCTTTTCCAGCATATAGACAGGTTCAATATTGCCCGGCTCTTCATGGTTAAAAAAGCGCTGCCAGCGCCGTTCTTGCCAGTTGAGCGTCATCGGCCCTATTGCCGCTGGCGCAATGGCTGAACGCCAGTGACGTTCCTCGTTAATACCGAAACTTTCCTCATATACAAAAAGTTTGATGTCATCAATGTCGTCAACATCCGTGCCGCCAGTGGTGTTAATTTGTAGAAACTCATCGCCAGAGGTGTAGTAGCGAAAAATCTGACTACCGCCGCCTAAATCTATGCGACTCGCTGCCGCGACAGTGTATTTTTCACCCGGTAGCTCCACCAGCAACGACGACTCCAGTAGCCGGAATGCCAGCGTATCCAGCGTGAAACCGGCGTTAAGATGTAATCCTAATGGTCCGCGAATCGGCGCTGGCGCGCTTGTTTTACCGAGCAAACGCTGAAAAAATTGCATCATAGGGGAACCTCTATCTCTTGCCATGCGACCTCTTCAGCCAGAATGCGATTGTCGTTGAGCATAATGCCATTTGAGATCGCGCATTCATGTGCCGTCTCGTATGAAAGCGACGAAGCTCAGCACGGTAGCGCGCTTTCGCGCTACCGATAACAAAGCAGATACTGCCCGATAAACAAGCCAGGTCAGTCTGGAAAAATGCCGCTGGCAGGTTTTGACCACCCACGTAAAGAGCATTACTCGCCTTGTTGACGCTGCAAGCGCGCCAGCACATCCTGGGCGCAGCTTTTGTTGGTTGCGCCAATACCGGCCTGCGCCAGTTTTTCGTCCAGGTCGCGTCCATCGGCGACTTTTTCCAGCTGCGCGGCGGCATCCAGCCGGGCCTGGCGCTCAGCCTGCCGCGTTTGTAAACGTTTAAGCGACTCCGCCGCCGTAGACACATTCGACGCGGCTCCGACGGTCGAGGTCGTCACCGCCTGCTGCGCGCGCTGCATGGCTTCTGTCGCCTTAACCACTTCAAGTTGCTGCTCAAACTGCGCAATCCGCTGGCCTGTCGCCGTTACTGCCTTTTCCACCGCATCGCGAGAGGCTTCCAGATTAGTCAGCACCTGTTCTTCGGCAAGAATGGCATTTTCCAGACGGGCTATCTCTTCCGCCACTTCGTTGAGTAAAGCGGCGTCGACATTCTTACTCATTGCCGCCAACGCCCGCGTTTCAAGGCTGGCTTTACGCTCACGTAAATCATTCAGCTTGTCATGACTTAGCTTCACTCGCGCCAATAAATCCACTCTGGATTTACCCGCTTTATCCAGCTCGGCTTTTGCGTCGCGAATATGCTGCTCCAGCATACGTACACCCTGTGCTTCATCAATGGCTTCTTCTGCCTGAGCAACGAATGATTTACCTAACGTGAACAAACTTTTTAAAATTCCCATGTAAGCCGCCTGTATTATTCCTGTGAATAGACTTGTGTTATTTCAGCGATATCCAACGCATTTTCTACAAGCGTGGTGATTTCCAGCGTCACGTCGGCAAGCGACGAATTTAACGACAACGCGCCAAAAGCGACATAATATTCCTCCTGTTTTACCTGGGTAATACCGACCGAAGACAGCGGTAAAACCTTCTGATTTCTCAGTAAGAAAAGATTAAATTCCGCGGTATCTTTAATCGTATTTACCGGACATATATAAGTCTCGATAACTATTTGTTGCGAGGTAAATAAAACCGTCAGTGGTAAATCACCATAATCATTCATTTTTATTATTAATGAAGATTCATTATTTTCTATATCAATATATAATTCGGCGATGTTGTTTAATGCATCCGCCAGCGTCCGTGGAGTCCATGCCATATTTTTATCTCTATCTCATTTTTATAAATAAAAGAAATTACAGGGTAGGTTTTGCTTTTTATATTACCAGCCAAAGATAAAAAAAAACCATCCGATTATGGATGGTTATTTTCTTAAAAAATACTATTAGCGTCAGGTGCGCTGGCGAACGGCTTCAAACAGACAAACCCCGGTCGCAACAGAGACATTCAGCGACGACACGCTACCGGCCATAGGAATGCTGATCAGCTCATCGCAGTGCTCACGGGTCAGACGACGCATACCTTCACCTTCTGCGCCCATGACCAGCGCCATGCGGCCAAGCATTTTGCTCTGATACAGCGTATGGTCAGCCTCGCCCGCCGTCCCGACAATCCAGATATTCTCTTCCTGCAACATGCGCATCGTGCGCGCCAGGTTGGTGACGCGGATCAACGGCACGCTTTCCGCTGCGCCGCAGGCGACTTTCTTCGCCGTCGCGTTAAGTTGCGCGGAGCGGTCTTTCGGCACGATTACCGCATGTACGCCTGCGGCATCGGCGCTGCGCAGACAGGCGCCAAGATTATGCGGATCGGTGACGCCATCGAGGATCAACAAAAAAGGGCGATCGTGTAATGCGATCAGATCCGGCAGATCGTTTTCCTGATACTGCCGGCCTGGTTTCACACGAGCGATAATGCCCTGATGCACGGCACCGTCGCTTTTCTCGTCGAGATATTGGCGGTTTGCCAGCTGGATAACCACGCCCTGGGACTCAAGGGCGTGAATCAGCGGCAACAGACGTTTATCTTCACGGCCTTTTAAAATAAAGACTTCCTGAAAACGTTCAGGGGCGCGCTCCAGCAGGGCCTGCACTGCGTGGATGCCGTAAATCATTTCGCTCATTAATGTACTCATTGTTTACGTTTTGCCGGGGGCGCTACGCTTGCCCGGCCTACAGATAATTCACTCTCTTCTGTTTGAAGAGGGTATTGCTCACTCTGCCGCTTTTTTCTTCGCCGCACGCTTCGCTTTGGTCGCTGCGGCTATTTTCTGCGTTTTAGCCGATGGCTTTTTTGCTTTTCTCGCGTCTTTTTTCGCTGCTTTCGGCTTCGCTTTTTTCTCGCCGCGGAAGGCGCTATCAGGCTCGAAGTTAACTTTTTTACCTACCTGACGACGTTTACCGGCGTTTTTACTTTCACCTTTTTTCGCTTTTTCACGCGCCGTTTTGCCGACGTTACGCGGTGCGCGCTCGCTGGAGATCAGGCTAAAGTCAATTTTCCGTTCGTCCATATTTACCGCTTCGACGCGTACCTCGACCCGGTCGCCCAGGCGATATGTCTGCCCGCCGGACTCGCCAATCAGACGTTGCCCTACCTGATCGAAGCGATAGTAATCGTTATCCAGTGAGGAAACGTGTACCAGCCCATCGATAAACAGTTCATCAAGACGGACAAAGAAGCCGAAACCAGTGACGCTGGCAATCACGCCCTTAAAGACGTTGCCTACCTGATCCAGCATAAAGTCACATTTCAGCCAGTCGGAGACATCACGCGTCGCTTCATCAGCGCGGCGTTCCGCCATCGAACAGTGCTGGCCGAGCTGCAACATCTCTTCCATCGAGTAGTGATAACCGCCCGTTTCTGTGGTGTTGCCCTTATTCCCTTGCTCTTTCGCCAGCAGGTACTTAATGGCGCGGTGCAAAGAAAGATCCGGATAGCGGCGAATCGGCGAGGTAAAGTGTGCATAAGACTGCAACGCCAGGCCAAAGTGCCCGCGGTTTTCCGGATCGTAAATCGCCTGCTTCATTGAACGCAGCAGCATAGTTTGCAGCATTTCGGCGTCCGGCCGGTCGGCAATCGATTCAAGCAGTTCGGCATAATCGCGCGGTTCCGGTTTATTTCCGCCCGGCAGCTCCAACCCCAGCTCCGCCAGTACGGAGCGGAATGAGGTGATCGCTTCGGTGGTGGGCTTATCATGAATACGGAACAGCGCCGGCTCTTTAGCTTTTTCGACAAAGCGCGCCGCCGAGATATTCGCCATGATCATGCACTCTTCGATAAGCTTATGCGCGTCATTACGCTGGGTCTGTTCGATACGCTCAATGCGACGATCGGCGTTAAAGATAAACTTCGCCTCTTCGCTCTCAAACGAGATCCCCCCGCGCTCTTCACGCGCTTTATCCAGCACTTTGTAAAGGTTGTGCAGCTCTTCAATATGCTTCACCAGCGGCGCATATTGTTCACGCAGATCCTGATCGCCCTGCAGCATATGCCAGACTTTGGTATAGGTCAGACGCGCATGGGAGCTCATCACCGCTTCATAGAATTTGTAGCCGGTCAGCCGACCTTTCGCCGAGATGGTCATTTCACAGACCATACACAGCCTGTCAACCTGCGGGTTTAGCGAACACAGGCCGTTGGAGAGCACCTCCGGCAACATTGGGACAACCTGTGACGGGAAGTAAACCGACGTGCCGCGATTGCGCGCCTCGCGATCCAGCGGCGTTGGCGGCCGTACATAATAGCTCACGTCAGCAATAGCGACCCACAAACGCCAGCCGCCGCCGCGTTTTTTCTCACAGTAAACCGCGTCGTCAAAGTCACGGGCATCTTCGCCATCAATCGTGACCAGCGGCAAATCGCGCAGATCGATACGACCGACTTTCGCCTCTTCCGGCACCTCTTCTTTCAGCCCGGCGACCTGCTGCTCTACCGCCTGCGGCCAGATGTAAGGTATTTCATGGGTACGCAGCGCCATATCAACCGCCATACCGGTGCCCATATTGTCGCCCAGCACTTCGACGATTTTCCCTACCGCTTTAGTACGGCGAGTTGGACGTTGGGTCAGTTCAACCACGACCACGAACCCCATCCGCGCGCCCATGACGTCTTCTGGCGGGATAAGAATGTCGAAGCTTAGGCGGCTGTCGTCCGGCACGACAAAGCCGACGCCCGCATCGGTGAAATAACGCCCGACTATATGACTGGTTTTCGGTACCAGTACACGGACGATACGCGCTTCGCGGCGACCTTTGCGATCGGCGCCCAGCGGCTGCGCCAGCACCTGATCGCCATGAATACAGGTTTTCATCTGCTCGCTGGAAAGGTACAGATCGTCTTTGCGGCCTTCGACACGTAAGAAACCGTAACCGTCACGATGACCGATCACGGTGCCTTTCAGCAGGTCGAGGCGTTCCGGCAGCGCATAGCACTGGCGGCGGGTAAAGACCAGTTGTCCGTCGCGCTCCATCGCGCGCAGGCGGCGACGCAAGGCTTCAAGCTGCTCTTCGCCTTCAATATTCAGTTCTACGGCCAGTTCTTCGCGACTGGCCGGTTTTTCACGTTTCGTTAAATGTTCGAGGATAAATTCCCGGCTCGGGATAGGGTTCGCGTATTTTTCTGCTTCGCGTTCCTGGAAAGGATCTTGTGACATTGAGGTTCCTCCATTGTCATCTCTAATGAAGTTTACTTCACTCCACCAGTAATAATTTATAAAGCGGTTGATTCTCTTCAACCAAATCGGCAAGCGTGTAGTTATCCAGCTCCTTGAGAAAACTTTGCACGGCCTTAGAAAGCGCCTGTTTCAGACGACAGGCAGGGGTGATGTGGCAAAATTCGCTGCTACAGTTGACCAGTGATAAGGGTTCCAACTCACGCACCACATCGCCAATACAAATAGTATTAGCCGGTTTACCCAGGCGGATACCGCCATTTTTTCCCCGAACGGCAGTGACAAAGCCCGCACGGCTAAGCTGATTGATAATTTTGACCATATGATTACGGGACACGCCGTAGACTTCTGTCACCTCAGAAATACTGGTCATTCGTCCATCTGGTAACGACGCCATATAGATTAGCGCACGTAAGCCGTAATCGGTGAAACTCGTTAACTGCACATCAACCTCAGGAAAAGGGAAAACGGGATATAACTTATCTGTATTGATGATAAACCAGCCACCTGTCAGGCTGCTAATTTATTTCGGTTCAGGAAGGAAAAAAGCGGGGAACAATGACGCATTTGAGCCGAAGGATGATGCAAAGCATCTTATCCGGCCAACAAATGCGTACTCATCATAGACCCGGTAAGCGTAGCGTTACCGGGCATCATCCATCAATTACGCGTCGAACGGGTCGCGCAGAATCATCGTCTCAGTACGATCGGGGCCGGTAGAAATAATATCAATCGGCACGCCGGTCAGTTCTTCGATACGTTTGATGTAGTTCAGCGCCGCCTGCGGCAGACCGCTACGATCTTTCACACCGAAGGTGGATTCAGACCAGCCCGGCATGGTTTCGTAAATCGGCTCTACACCTTTCCAGTCGTCAGCTGCCAGCGGAGTGGTAGTCACTTCGCGACCATCCGGCATACGGTAAGCCACGCAGAGTTTCACCTCTTTCAGGCCATCCAGCACATCCAGTTTGGTCAGGCAGAAGCCAGACAGGGAGTTCAGCTGTACCGCACGACGAACGGCAACGGTGTCCAGCCAGCCGGTACGACGACGACGACCGGTAGTGGCGCCGTATTCGTTACCCTGCTTGCAGAGGAACTCGCCGGTTTCATCAAACAGCTCAGTCGGGAACGGACCTGCACCTACACGAGTGGAGTAAGCTTTGAGGATACCCAGAACGTAATCAACATAACGCGGGCCCAGGCCGGAACCGGTCGCCACGCCACCTGCAGTGGTGTTAGAAGAAGTTACATACGGATAAGTACCGTGGTCGATATCCAGCAGGGTACCCTGCGCACCTTCAAACATGACGAAATCGCCACGCTGACGCGCCTGGTCGAGCAGGTCCGAAACGTCAACAACCATAGAAGTCAGGATGTCGGCAACAGCCATCGTATCATCCAGAACTTTCTGGTAATCAACCGCTTCAGCTTTGTAGTAGTTAACCAACTGGAAGTTGTGATATTCCATCACTTCTTTCAGTTTTTCAGCGAAGGTTTCTTTGTCGAAAAGGTCACCAACACGCAGACCGCGACGTGCCACTTTATCTTCATAAGCAGGCCCGATTCCACGACCGGTGGTGCCGATCGCTTTCGCGCCACGCGCTTTCTCACGCGCGTTATCCAGCGCAACGTGATAATCAAGGATCAGCGGACAGGCTTCAGACAGCAGCAGACGCTCACGAACGGGGATGCCACGGTCTTCCAGTTCTTTCATCTCTTTCATCAGCGCGCTCGGAGACAGCACAACACCGTTACCGATGATGCTGGTTACATTCTCGCGAAGAATACCTGATGGAATAAGATGGAGAACGGTTTTTTCACCGTTGATTACGAGAGTATGGCCTGCGTTGTGACCGCCCTGGTAGCGTACAACATATTTAGCCCGTTCAGTCAGAAGATCGACGATCTTTCCTTTACCTTCGTCACCCCATTGGGTGCCCAGTACGACGACGTTGTTACCCATTTTTCAAAATCACCGTTTGCTTAAAAATGGATTCTACCATCGCTTTTTCAGATATACAGCACTTTTTGCACTCAATCTGCGGCAAATCCGACCACTTTTTGCTCAGCCAATCGTTTTCCTCAACATGTAGTAGACCACAACTCCCGCGACCACAAGTCCGCCGCCAAAACGTCGTAAAACATTTTCCGGCAGTTGCGCCAGTGCAGAAACCATTTTTTTCCATGCGCCGGGATACAGCATCGGTCCCAGCCCTTCGAGGACTAATACCAGAGCAAGCGCCAACCAGATTGTTGAATTCATTTATCACCCTTATAAAAGAAAACCACCGGCATCCTTTGGATGCGGTGGTTTTGCTGGTCTAAAACCGCTGACGCTATTTTAGCGTGTCGTCGAACTCGGTGTCTTCATGTAGCGGAAGAAATCGCTGTCCGGGCTCAGTACCATCACGTCCTGATTACCTTCGAAGCTCTTCTCGTAAGCGCGCAGACTACGAATGAACGCGTAGAAATCAGGGTCCTGACTGAACGCGTCGGCAAACAGCTTCGCGGCTTCAGCATCACCTTCACCACGCATGATACGCCCCTGACGCTCGGCTTCCGCCAGAGTTTTCGTCACCTCATAGTCAGCAGCCGCACGCAGTTTTTCCGCTTCTTCCTGACCTTGTGAGCGATGACGACGCGCGACCGCTTCACGCTCGGCGCGCATACGGTTGTAAATCGCCTCAGAAACCTCGGTCGGCAGGTTGATCTGCTTAATACGCACATCGACCACTTCGATACCCAACGCCGCCATACTGTTCGGGTTGATGACCGGTACTTTACCTTTGGTTTCCGCCGTGACGCGTTCCGCCGCTTCGGCAATCGCGTCATCCGCCGCCGGGGTCGCCACTTCATCATCGGTACCGGCTGAACCGGAGTTCAGCGCGTCGCGCACTTCCAGAGTCAGACGACCACGAGAATCGGTCACGATGTCTTTTACGTCCAGGCGACCAATCTCAGAACGCAAACGGTCCGAGAATTTACGTTTTAACAGCACTTCGGCTTGCGAAATATCGCCGCCGCCGGTCGCCAGATAGTAACGGCTAAAGTCGCTGATACGCCATTTGATGTAGGAGTCGACAATCAGGTCTTTCTTCTCTTTAGTCACAAAGCGATCGGCCTGGTTATCCATCGTCTGGATACGCGCATCAAGCATTTTCACTGATTCAATAAACGGGATCTTAAAGTGCAGACCCGGCGCGTAAACCAGCGGTTTGTTCTCATCGTCACGCAGAACTTTACCAAAACGCAGCGTAATGCCGCGCTCGCCCTCTTTGACCACAAAGACGGACATGTAGAGCACTACCAGCACGATGATGATAATCGCAATAACTGACTTACGCATCGTTATTCCCCCTGACGCTGGTAGTCGTTACGCTGCGCATTCGCGCGGCGTTGGTCCATAATATCGCCCTGATTTGAGGACGACGTGTTGCTTGCTCCGCTGGCGTTAGACTTTGTGGACGGCGGCAGGCGCAGCAGGTTGCTGGCGCTATTGTCGCTCTTTGCCGCCGGCGCATTCCCGCCTTTCAGCATCTGATCTAACGGCAGCACCATTAAATTACCGCTCTTGTCGTTAACCAGTACTTTACGGGTATGGCTCAGCACTTTTTCCATCGTTTCAATATACAGACGCTCGCGCGTAATCTGCGGCGCGGCTTTATATTCCGGCAAAATCTTCGCAAACCGGGCGACTTCACCCTGCGCTTCCAGGATAGTCTGGGTTTTATAGGCGCGTGCCTCTTCCAGAATACGCTGTGCCTGACCGTTGGCGCGCGGCTGAACTTCGTTGGTATACGCTTCCGCTTCACGAATGTACTGCTGCTCGTTTTCACGTGCGGCAATCGCGTCGTCAAAGGCGGCTTTCACCTCTTCCGGCGGGCGCGCAGCCTGGAAGTTCACGTCCAGCAGGGTAATCCCCATGTTGTACGGTTTGATAGTCTCTTCCAGCTCGCGTTGGGTATCGCTACGAATAACGGTACGACCTTCGGTCAGGATGCGATCCATCGTGTATTTACCAATGACGCCACGCAGCGCGCTGTCGGTGGCCTGACGCAGGCTATCGTCCGGGCTGGTCACGCTAAACAGATATTTCTGCGGATCGGTGACGCGGTATTGCACGTTCATTTCAACGCGCACGACGTTTTCATCAGACGTCAGCATCACGCCTGACGCCGCCAGTTCGCGCACCGCTTCGACGTTCACCGGCGTGACGTCGTCAATAAATGTCGGCTTCCAGTTCAGACCTGGCTCTACCAGATGGCTGAATTTACCAAAACGCGTCACAACGCCGCGCTCGGCTTCTTTAATGGTATAAAAACCGCTGGCCGCCCAGATAATGACGACTGCCGCCGCGGCGATGGCGACAATACGGCCTCCCAGTTGCGGACGCGGGCCTTGCGATGAGCTACCGCCGCCGGAACCGGTGCCTTTACCGCCCCCAAAACCACCGAGTTTTTTACTCAGCTTACGGAAGATATCATCCAGATCGGGAGGTCCCTGATCGCGGCCACCTTTGTTTCCATTTCCCCCAGAGTTGCTGCCAGGTTTGCTGCTTCCCCACGGGTCGCGGTCCTGTCCGTTATTACCGGGCTGATTCCACGCCATTTTTGTGCTCCATATTTGTTATGCGGTGATCCCCGTTGTCTTTCGACCTCAGAGGATAAGGCGAAATTACTCCATGCTTCAGACGAACCGCCGTTACAGACATCATCTTTCAGGCTACGCCTTGAGTGGCGGCTTTTTTACCCCAGGTCACTTCGTTGTGAGCTCCTGAAATTCTCTCAGCTACCGCTTCAATACGACCTGAATGACTTCGCGTCTAGATCACGTATTCGATCAACGCCGGTTCTTGTTTACAGAGGCGACGCCAGTCGACAATCGGCATTCGTACCTGCAGACTGACGCTACCGTCTTCCTCCATCCACTCTTTTTCTATTGCCTGAAGCTGATAAAACCGGCTTCTCAGACGCCCTTCCTGCGGCGGCAAACGCAGCGTATGCTGCGCCACCTCGCCGGAAAGACGCTCCGTCAAAGCCTGAAAAAGCTGTCGTATTCCCACGCCGCTTTGCGCTGAAAGCCAAACGCGGATGGGTTTATTCTCTTCATCTCTGTCGATACGCGGTTCAAAGTCGTCCAGCATATCGATTTTGTTCATCACCATTAAGGTGGGTATTTCGTGAGCGTCAATCTCTTCAAGAACGGTGTTTACCGCCTCGATGTTTTCCTGCACACGAACATCCGCCGCATCGACCACATGCAGCAGCAGCGTCGCCTGACGCGTCTCCTGCAGGGTAGCTTTAAAGGCAGCCACCAGATCGTGCGGTAAATGGCGGATAAAGCCTACCGTATCCGCCAGAACGGTTTCACCGACATCCGCGACATCAATACGACGTAACGTGGGGTCCAGCGTCGCAAATAGCTGATCTGCCGCATAGACCCGCGCTTCAGTGATCTGATTAAAAAGGGTGGATTTTCCGGCGTTGGTATAGCCCACCAGCGATACCGTCGGAACGTCGGCCTTGATGCGCGACTGCCGCCCCTGCTCACGTTGCTTCTCAACTTTCTCCAGGCGCGACTGAATCTGCACAATGCGATTACGCAGTAAACGACGGTCGGTTTCGAGCTGGGTTTCACCCGGACCGCGCAAACCAATCCCGCCTTTCTGACGTTCAAGGTGGGTCCAGCCACGCACCAGACGCGTAGCCAGATGGCGTAGCTGCGCCAGCTCAACCTGCAACTTACCTTCATGGGTACGCGCACGTTGGGCAAAAATATCTAAGATAAGACCGGTGCGATCGATAACCCGGCACTCGCACAAACGCTCCAGGTTTCGCTCCTGGGCTGGACTCAATGCATGATCAAACAATACGACCGCTGCGCCAGTCGCTTTCACGGCTTCCGCAATTTCAACTGCCTTACCTTCACCTACAAAGTACTTCGGGTGCGGTGCTTTACGGCTACCGGTAATCACCTGCATTGCTTCGACACCGGCGGAAGAGACCAGAGATTCAAACTCCTGGAGGTCTTCCATATCTTTGTCTTGCGAAAAATAGATGTGTACCAGTACCGCCTGCTCACCGGCATCATAACGGTCAAACAAGCGTAAACCCTCTTAATAACCAGCGGGGGCGATTATCCGACGCCCCCGACATGGATAAACAGCGCGTAAACTTATTCAGTCTCTTCGCTGTCCTGTTGCGCAGTAGAACCCTGCGCGTTGCTACCGTGATGGTAGTTATTGCTGGCGCCGCCACCGGCATTGTTGCTGTGATGGGAAACCGGGCGAGACGGGACAACAGTAGAAATCGCGTGCTTATAAACCATCTGGCTGACCGTGTTCTTCAACAGGATCACGAACTGATCAAAGGACTCGATTTGACCTTGCAGCTTAATACCATTCACCAAATAAATAGAAACTGGAACACGTTCCCGACGCAATGCGTTCAGGAACGGATCTTGTAAAGATTGCCCCTTAGCCATTCTCTTTTCCTTATATGCTTATTTGTACTTTGAACCTTTCGATTCTGAAAAATTGCGCACGATACGTCTCAATTGTACACATTCAGTCTGCGATAGCACCAACAACCTGTAATACTTCTTTTCGCGTCCGATCGGGATTCTCACTGTCAAGCCAGCGCACCCCTTCCCAACCGCGCAACCAGGTCATCTGGCGCTTCGCCAACTGTCTCGTGGCGCAAACACCTCTATAAACCATTTCATCATATGAGATTTCGCCCTCAATGTATGACCACATCTGGCGGTATCCCACACAACGGATGGAAGGCAAGTCCGTATGCAAATCTCCTCGGGCAAAAAGCGCCCGGACTTCTGCTTCAAAACCTGAAGCCAACATCTGATGAAAACGCAGTTCAATGCGCTGATGGAGCAGTTCACGGCTCGCCGGGGCGATAGCGAACTGATGCACCTGGTACGGTAGCGCGTCTCCTGACGTTTGCGTTAGCTCCGTTAAAGTTTTACCCGAAATGAAAAAAACTTCCAGTGCCCGGGAAAGTCTTTGCGGATCATTTGGATGAATTCGCGCGGCGGCAACCGGATCTATCTCCTGAAGTTGCTGATGCAACGCCTCCCATCCAAGCTCCGCTGCTTGCTGCTCTATCCGGGATCTGACTTCCGGATCTGCTGAAGGCAGCGGCGATAACCCTTCCAGCAATGCCTTAAAATACAGCATGGTGCCGCCCACTAACAGCGGGATACGCCCCGCAGCGGTGATCTCCGACATTTGCGCTAACGCGTCGCGGCGAAAATCCGCCGCCGAATACGCCTGCGACGGGTCGCGTATATCCAGCAGTCGATGCGGCGCCGCTTTCAGCTCATCGGCATTCGGCTTAGCCGTGCCAATATCCATTCCCCGATAAATGAGGGCGGAATCAACGCTTATCAACTCTACTGGCAAAACTTTACGCAGTTCTATCGCCAGCGCCGTTTTGCCGGAGGCCGTCGGCCCCATCAAAAATATCGCCTTAGGCAGGCTCGCCTTGCTTACATCATTCATGCTTCAGGGCGTTCATCGCCGAATGTAAATCAACAGGTTGTAACAGGCCACCCGGCGGCGCTTTTACCAGCTGCGGACATAGCCGCTCAACATCCGCCAGCAGCGATATGGCCTGCGCCATCGACCACTGCGGATGTTCGCTCTGCACATTACGCGCTATCCATTGTGCAATATTGACCGTTGCAAATGTGGTCTGTTGCGCCAGGTAGCCTATCAGTTCAGGAATCAAGATTTGTAAATTTTGTTGTCGTAAGGGTAAAGGCACCGCCCGAATGGTCACATGCTGCGCATCTGACTGAAATTCAATACCCAATTCTCCCAACAAAGATTGGGCTTGTTGCAGCGCGGCTTTTTCATCGGCGCTCACTTTTAAACGCAGCGGAATCAGCAACGGCTGCGCGCAAACCGGACTTTGACCCGGTGTAAGCTGCGCCTGACGCAGCCAACGCTCCGCAACCGGCAGCGACAAGAGCTGGATAGTCCCCGCGTGTTCCAGCAACGCGCAGTCACCGCCGACTATTGTCAGTACGCGACCGAAACTCTGGCTATGTCCATCAAGCGCAGGCGCAACCGGCTCCGGCGCGGGGCTCGTCGCCGGCGTCTGTAAAAGCGCGCGATAAACCTCGCCCTGCTGCTTCTGATAACCTGGCTGCGCGTGCGGCCAACCACCAGCGGTCTGACGCCCGCCGTTACCGCCCGATGCGCCGCCGGAATAACGCGGTATCGCGGGCTCGCGCGCCGCAGTTGGCTCGGCGGGTACAGCAAAATGGTTGCGCCCGGCGGCGATACGGTTTTCCGGGACATGCCGCGGCGCTGGCGCAATCTCCTCCAGCGGCAGCGTCGTTTCCGTCTGCTGTTGCAGAACGCTCAGCACCCCTTGATAGATGAAGTCGTGCACCAGCCGGGATTGATGAAAACGCACTTCGTGCTTGGCGGGATGAACATTGACATCCACCTGATGCGGGTCAATCTCCAGATACAACACAAACGCAGGCTGTTGGTCCGCGCCCAGTTTATCTTCACAGGCCTGGCGAATGGCATGGTTGATCAAGCGGTCGCGCATCATGCGGCCATTCACATAACAGTACTGGATCTCCGTTAACGCCGTGGTGGTGTGATTCGGATCGGCGACCCAGCCGCGCAGGGTCAGATCGCCATGCTGCCACTCGATCGCCAGTGCCTGTTCGAGAAACGGCGTCCCGCAGATGGCGCCTAACCGACGCTCTTTTTGCCCGTCCTTTGCGACAGCGCGATACTGCCGTACCAATTTGCCGTTGTGCGACAGGTTAAGCGTGACGTCAAAGCGGGCCAATGCAATACGACGGATGATTTCATCGATGTGATTAAATTCCGTTTTTTCAGTACGCATGAATTTGCGCCGGGCGGGCGTATTATAAAAGAGATCCAGAACTTCCAGGGTGGTGCCGACCGGGTGCGCGGCGGGTTTTACCGTCACGTCCATGTCACGCCCTTCCGCATACGCCTGCCAGGCTTCCGCCTGCTCCGCCGTACGCGACGTTAGCGTCAAACGCGAGACCGAACTGATACTCGCCAGCGCTTCGCCGCGAAATCCCAGACTGATAATCGCTTCCAGATCGTCAAGCGAGGCGATCTTACTGGTGGCATGACGGGCCAGCGCCAGCGCCAGTTCCTCTTTTTTAATGCCGCAGCCATTGTCGCGAATACGAATAAGCTTCGCGCCGCCACGCTCGATGTCGATATCAACGCGGGTGGCGCCTGCATCCAGACTATTCTCTACCAGCTCTTTAACAACCGACGCAGGGCGTTCCACCACTTCGCCAGCGGCGATTTGGTTCGCAAGCTGCGGCGGCAGAACCTGAATCGGCATGAAATCTCCTTAATTCGCGGCGGTTATGGCGCCAGGCTGGTTGGTACTGGCCGTCTGGCCTGGGCCGCCCTGCGGCGCAGACTGAATCGGATGCGCTGCAAAGTACTTACGCAACCCCCGATATATAGCGTCAGCAATCTGCTGCTGATAGCGGTCGCTCGCCAACAATCGCTCTTCGCCGTGATTACTGATAAAGCCCGTCTCCACCAAAATGGACGGGATATCCGGCGAACGCAACACGCCCAGGCTCGCGTGTTCCGGGCGACGTTTATGCAGCGACCCCACGCCGTCGAGTTGGCTTAGTACGTTCGTCGCCACATCATACCCTACCCGCTGCGAATGACCGAATTGCAAATCCAGTACCGCCTGGCTCAGGTAAGGGTCTGACTGACTGTTCGCCAGCACATCGCCAGCGCCGCCTAACAGTTCGGATTGCTTCTCATGCTGCTCAAGCCAGTTTGCCATTTCGCTGTTCGCGCGACGATTGGACAATACCCAGACGGAGGCGCCGGTGGCGTCGCGATTTGGCGCGGCATCCGCATGAATAGAGACAAGGAAGTTGGCGTTTTGCTTACGCGCCACGTCAGACCGCCCCATCACCGAAATAAAATAGTCGCCGTCACGCGTCAGCACGCCTTTAAACATCGGATCGTTATTCAGCAATGTGCGTAACTTACGCGCGATGGCGATGGTGACATTTTTCTCGCGCGTACCGCCCGGGCCTATTGCGCCGGGGTCCTGGCCTCCATGTCCGGCATCAATAGCAATCACCACTTTATCGCCAGCGCCTGCCGACGCGCGCGCCGCAGGCCGCGTAACGGTATTGCTGCTGGTTACGCCGGTCAGGCGATCATCAGAAGATTTAAACGGATTACGGGCCGGCTCCGTCGGACGGGGCGCGCTTTCAACCCGTTTCGCGACGACAGGCGGTGGTGGTGGCGGCGGAACATCGGCATTAATGGTGAAAATGACCGTATAGTTGCCGCCGTTTTGCCGCTTCACCGCCTCGGTTTTACCATTTTCCGTCAGATCGACAAGCAACCGTAAAGATTGCGCATCTTTCGGCGTTCCGGCACGGATCGTTTTTACCAGATTGTTACCGCTAAACTGAAGCGGCAGCCCCTGAATCACGCCGGTCTGCCTGATATCCAGCGCCACGGTACGTTTACCGTCCTGTGAGTAAGCATATTCCGGCTCGCCGATAAAACTCAGCGTAATGCGCGCCTGCTGCTCGCCGTTGGACACCTGAATATCAGAGAGACTGGCGGCGCCCGCCTGCGCGCACAGCAGGATTAAGGCTGCTATTACGGCATTTTTGATGCGATAAATCATCCCGCCACCTTATATAGCTAATCGGCTAAACGCGCCAGTAACGAATGACCCGATGAGGATACCGCGCTTACGCGAGCCTCACGCCCCTGCGCCTGGTAATCAATATGGATTTCGACGTCCGGGTCGGGGAGAACGCCTTTACCTTGTTGCGGCCACTCCACCAGACAAATGGCGTCGTTGGCGAAATAATCGCGAATGCCCATAAACTCCAGCTCCTCCGGGTCCGCAAGACGGTACAAGTCGAAGTGATATACCATCATGTTATCAAGCGCATAAGGCTCTACCAGCGTATAGGTGGGGCTTTTTACATTACCGTTATGGCCTAACGCCTGTAAAAATCCCCGGCTAAACGTCGTTTTACCGGCACCTAAATCGCCATACAGATAAATAACGGTCGCGCCATCGCAGGCGTTGGCTACCCGTTGACCCAGCTCTAGCGTCGCCTGTTCGTCAGGTAGCGGAATTACTCGATTCATCATGGTTTACGTCAATCACATCAGGGTTAACAATACGCCGCAGCGTAGTAAAAAGATCGGTCGCCAACATGCCGCGAGCGCCATAACGCGCTGCCAGTAAGTCCGCCGCCGCGCCGTGAGCCACACATCCCACACATGCCGCATCATACGGGGTAAACTTCTGTCCGAGCAATGCGCCGATGATGCCGGACAGGACATCGCCCATCCCGCCGCTCGCCATCCCCGCATTACCAGCGTCAATGATAGCCAGAGGGTGGTGTTCAGCGGCGATAATCGTTCCTGCGCCTTTTAACACGACCACGCCTCCGTACCGTTTTACCAGACGCTGCGCTGAAAGTAAGCGATCACTTTCAATTTCTGCCACAGAACATCCTAACAGGCGGGCCGCCTCTCCCGGATGCGGCGTAATCACGCGATTGTGACGTTTATCAGGATTGATTGCCAGTAGGTTCAACGCATCCGCATCCCACAGCATAGGTTTACGGACGTTTTCTACTTTCTGTAAGGCTTTTTTGCCCCATTCCTGCTGCCCAAGCCCCGGGCCGATCACTACAACGTCAGCCCAGGTCAGGTTCTCTTCCAGCGACTGAGGCGTGAGTTCATGTACCATCAGTTCCGGGCGGGCCGTCAGCAACGGCGCGATGTTTTCACCGCGGGTCAGTACTCTGACCAACCCAGCCCCCGTACGCAGCGCCGCCTCGCCAGCCATCCGAATCGCGCCCGCAGTTCCCTGGTCGCCGCCGATAATCGCCAGACGACCATGATCGCCCTTATGCGAGGTCGGTCGACGCGGCGTTAGCCATTGCCCCAACTGCGTCGCGTCAAAACGCCGGAGCGGCGGCGCCTGGCTCGCCAGCCAGCCTTCCAGTCCCAACGCGTCATAATGCAATATGCCGATAACGTCACGCGCTTTGCCGGTCAGCAGGCCTGGTTTCAGGGCGATAAACGTGACCGTATGCGCGGCGCTTACCACCGCGCCAGGCGTGGCGCCCGTTTGCGCCAGCAGGCCTGACGGGATATCAACGGCGACAACCGGCGCAGGATGGGCGTTCGCCTGTTCAATCAGACCGGCTACCGGGTCGCGCGGCGCCTGGGCTATACCGGTGCCAAGCAGCGCGTCGATAATCAGATCCGTCGCTTCCGGCCAGATAATATCGGCAGCATGGATAATGCCGCCAGCATTCAGCCAGGCATCGCGCGCCTGCGCCGCTTCTTCAGGCAACGGTTTATCGCTTTCCTGCGCCAGCAACGTTACGCTAATGCCCGCCGCTTGCGCTAGTCGCGCCACGACGTAACCATCGCCGCCGTTGTTGCCATGACCACACAACACCAGCCAGTGTCGGGCGTTAGGGTAGCTGTTACGGGCTACCCGAAATGCCGCGTCGCCAGCGCGCAGCATCAATTCATAGAGTGTAAGTCCGAAGGCATCCGCCGCATCGCGTTCCAGCCGTTTGATGTCATCGGCGGGCCAAATGGAGTGTGGTATACTTACAGGGTTTTTCTTCATGTTATGGTCCATCATGTCAAAGCCCCTCGATCTCAATCAGTTAGCGCAAAATATTAAGCAGTGGGGGCTGGAGCTGGGCTTTCAGCAGGTCGGTATTACTGATACCGATCTGCGCGCATCCGAACCTGCGCTGCAGGCGTGGCTGGACAAACAATACCACGGCGAGATGGCATGGATGGCGCGCCACGGTATGATGCGCGCCCGGCCTCATGAACTCTTACCCGGTACGCTACGTGTCATCAGCGTGCGCATGAACTATCTGCCCGCCAACGCCGCGTTTGCCAGTACGTTGAAGAATCCCACGCTGGGCTACGTTAGCCGATATGCGCTGGGGCGTGATTATCACAAGCTATTACGCAGCCGCCTTAAAAAACTGGGCGAGCAGATCCAGCAGTACTGCGGTTCGCTGAATTTTAGACCGTTTGTCGACTCTGCGCCTATTCTTGAACGCCCATTAGCGGAAAAAGCCGGACTTGGCTGGACGGGTAAGCACTCACTTATCCTTAATCGGGAGGCCGGCTCATTCTTTTTCCTGGGGGAATTGCTGATTGATTTACCGCTGCCGGTCGACCAGCCGGTCGAGGAAGGTTGCGGCAAATGCGTCGCCTGTATGACCATTTGCCCGACAGGGGCGATTGTCGAACCGTATACGGTGGACGCGCGGCGCTGTATTTCTTATCTCACCATTGAGCTGGAAGGCGCTATTCCGGAAGCATTTCGCCCCCTGATAGGCAACCGTATTTACGGCTGCGATGACTGCCAGCTTATCTGTCCGTGGAACCGTTACTCTCAGTTGACCGACGAAGCAGATTTTAGCCCACGCAAGGCGCTGCATAACCCAGATTTGCTTGAGTTGTTTAGCTGGAGCGAAGCGCAGTTTCTGAAAGTCACTGAAGGTTCTGCGATTCGGCGCATTGGTCATTTACGCTGGCTGCGCAATGTTGCCGTCGCGCTGGGGAATGCGCCGTGGAGTAATGCCATCATTACGGCGCTGGAAAGTCGCAAGGGTGAGCATCCACTTCTTGATGAGCATATCGAATGGGCGATTGCGCAACAAATTGAAAAGCGGAACGCCTGCATCGTTGAAGTGCAGCTACCGAAAAAACAGCGTCTGGTCAGGGTGATTGAAAAAGGGCTGGTGCGCGATGCCTGAATTATTCACAGGCTGTGTATAAAAATAAAAACACATTGCGATTCAAGAGGGAAAAAAGGAACAGTCAATAATGCCAACGTTTTGAAATCTTATTTTTTCTATATTTTTCAGTAAATTATAGAAATTCTACGCGTCAGGTATAATTTTTTGCATTCCAGGAGTAATGGGCCGCTCTGTGGATAAGTCTGTTTACAAGGATCTGACGAAAGCGGAACAAAACGTGCCCCAACGCGATATTCGTTGTGGATAGTTTTACTGTAGATAAGAATTGGAGCGGGAAACGAGACTCGAACTCGCGACCCCGACCTTGGCAAGGTCGTGCTCTACCAACTGAGCTATTCCCGCATAATCTTCGTTTTTCGAACCGCTACTGCGTCGGCTGCCTTCACTCGCCTGAGTCACTTACTTCAGTAAGCTCCTGAGGACTCATTCAGTTGCCGCCATGTCGCAATTCGAAATCCTGCGATTGGTGGTCTGTACTTAACAAGTACTTTCAAATTTTGGAGCGGGAAACGAGACTCGAACTCGCGACCCCGACCTTGGCAAGGTCGTGCTCTACCAACTGAGCTATTCCCGCA